>NZ_CP019323.1:1879625-2192896 GCF_001971585.1 Companilactobacillus allii
TTTGCCATTCAAGAGTATGCTGAGAATAAAGGTTACGGAGTTGTTCGTGATTATGTTGGACATGGAATTGGTCCTACGATGCATGAGGCACCGGATGTGCCACACTATGGCAGACCGGGTCACGGGACACGTTTAAGGTCAGGCATGACAATTACTATTGAACCTATGATCAACGTGGGTAGTTTTGATTGCAGTGAACCAGATGAAAATGACGGTTGGACTGTTCGCACGGTTGATGGCAGTTTAAGCTGTCAATATGAACATACTATTGTAATCACTGATGATGGTCCTAAAATTTTGACATCGTGTGATCATAAAATGGATGCAAAATATTTATTATAGTTATTAAAAATTCTGAATATCAAATTCAGAATTTTTTTGTAAAAAAATAAGCCCCAATGGGCTTATTAATATCCAGAATTGTCGTAATCGTAGTTGCCAGTATCATAGTCACCAGTAGTGTCAGATTCTTCATCATCATAACTATACTGATTGTTTGATGAGCCATCTTTATTTAAAAAGCCTCTATCCATACCACTTTCTGTCTGTTGCTCGCCGAAAGTCTCCATGTAATCAGGGGTGTTTTTAAGTGCATCATAAGTAGACATTCCGTGTTGTGTTTTGTACAAAACAGGTGAGACACCGTATTTATTTAAAAATCCTGTCAATGTATTTTCGTCATATGATATTCCAGAATTTGAAGTAGTGTTTTGTTGGTCAGTATTTGTACTAGTTTGTTGCTGTGAATTATTCTGGTTTTGTTGTGTTGTTTGTTGAGTAGTATTTTGTTCTTGATCATTAGTAGTCTGTGTATCTTGTTCTTTTTTAGTAGTATCTTTAACTGATTTTGTTTTGTCATCAGTTTTCTTTTTAGCTGTTTTTTTCTTAGAACTAGTAGTGGACTTCTTATTTTTCACGGAACTAGATGTACCATTTTTAGAACTATTAGTATTACTAGTATTGTTGGAACAAGAAGCAAGAGTCAAACTTGTAGCAAGTATTAGTCCCCAACTGATAAATTTATGCATAGTCATTGCCTCCTAAAAATAACTTATACTAGATGCAATATTAGATTTGTGATTTATGAAATCCAGCGTTTATTGCATCTTGTTCTGTATTAAAGTAGACAACGTTTTTTGTGCTTATTTTGAAGTTTTTTTGTCCATAAGTATGGTAAACTTTTGAATTTGAGTTTCCAACAACCTTATCAAGTACAGCAGAATCTACAGTTTGATTATTAGATTGTTGTGAAGAATTATTTGAACTTTTGGTATTAATATTTGATAGTGAACTTGCTTTGACCCATTCGTTTGTTGCAACACGATAATATGTTTCTCCATCTATTCCAGATAGTGACTTGCTATAAATCCATGAGGATCCATCTGAGAGTGCTCGGTTCTTAACACGTTTGAGTCTGTTATTATTTAATGAATAAAGTGTTGCAATTTCATTGGTAGTTACTACTCCTTTATCCTTACTGATATTACCAGTGGTGGTCGTGTCAGCGTTGACAATTGATGGTGTTGATCCCAGTAACATAATAGACAGTGCAACTAAACTTGAAAGCATTGTTTTTTTCATAATAAACCCCTCTATAATTTATTTGATTATATATATTAATATATCATTAATAATCGTGAATTAATTTACAAACGACTTGATATAGTATTAAAAATGCATAGCTGAACTTTTATATCAGGAAGGTTACAAATACACGACAATATGTTTTAAATAATGATTTATTTGTCTATAGGTGGTATGATATTTTTGCAGTACAGATAATGTATTGCAACCATTTTCTGTTCACTACAACTAATATGGAGATAAGGTCAAACCGCCTTATCTCTTTTTTTGTACAATTTATGAACTTATTTATTTCTATTCAGCATATTTCTTGTGTGATTTTTCGCAATTCTGTAATCTTAAATTAGGAACTATACATTATGAGTCGTAAAGGAGAGAAATCATGTTTGAAAAAATTATTGTAGCTATCGATGGTAGTCCAATTTCTTATAGGGCATTAGATGTCAGTATGGAGCTAGCACTCAAATTTGATTCCTCAATTGAGCTAGTTTCAATTGTGAATACTAATAATATTCCTGTTAGTGTTGGTGTCTCATATATGCCAATGGTCAATGATTTGGAAGCTCAAACAAAGAAACACTTAAAAGTCGCTGAGCAGCAGTTAAAAAATCAAGAGATAGAGTACAATGTCATTTGTGAAAAGGGAGATCCACGAGTATTTATATCGACTGAAGTACCTAAAAACACTAAGGCAGACTTGATTGTTTTAGGTAAGAAAGGTAAGCACGCACTTGAAACATTCTTTATCGGATCGGTTGCTAGATACGTTTCTGAAAAAGCAGAGATACCCGTTTTATTAGTTGATTAATATAAAAAGGGATTTGTCGTTTAATTGACAAATCCCTTTTGCATATTTATTTGATAGTATTCATTACCGGCACAATTTAACATTTCATTCCAATTGTCAAAGTTTGTCGTCTCTTTAACGATCATGTCAAAGTGGCCTTGATCAATTTCTTGTAAAGTAGTGATGTCAGTTATACCGACATATTCCATGAAATTTTCGATACAAAAGTACATTGTATTGTGTTCCATAAAATCATTAGAAAAGTAATGTATAAATGGAATGGACTTAAGATTTTCTCGGATAGTACATTCTTTAGAAATTTTGTCTAAAATAATTTCCCCAGTTTGCATGAAGATTCCCCCTATAGGAATGATTTGTGAACTATCTTTAATTTTTTAGATTCTTAGTAAGAATATTTCTATTCACCTTCACCAAGTAACTTTGCGACTTCATTTTCATTATGTGCTAACCAACCACATGCCGCTGCAGCAATGGCACCAACTAAGTCATCTAAGAAAACATTGATTTTCCCAGTTGATTTGTCATTTAATTTCGATAATATACCGTGCTTTAGTTTATCGACGTAACCGTAGTTTGTAACAGATACGGATCCATATAAACTAGCCAACGTTATAGCCATATTTTCGTCAATACCATAAGTTGATTCATCAGTTTTCATGATTCGTTGCATTGGTGAGGATAATAGGCCTTTTTCTGCCAATACATCAAGCTCAATACCAGTCATTATGGCATTTTGGGCTTCACGTTTATGCAATACTTTTTTAATGGCATGAATGGATATTCCTTGATCAAGACCAGGGACGTAGTCCTTTTCAAGAAAAATAACAATTTCAGCGATGTCTGGCAAAGTCACACCTCGCTCATTTAGATTCCTGATGATGTGTTCGTAATATTCTTTATCTTGTTCAGCAAATGAAGCCATAATATTCCTCCTAATTACTTTTCGGATATCCATTCAGATTTGAATTCGTTTAAAAATTCATACATGAACTGTTGACGATGCAGCGCAATCTTCTTTGCAGTTGTCGTATTCATCATACTTGTTAATTTTAACAGTTTTTCGTAAAAATGATTGATTATAGTTTCATTATCAAGATTACGATATTGTGCCTTATTCATTTTTTCACGTGGTTTAATAGTTGGATCATAGATGGTCTCAGAATTTACTCCACCATAATAGATTGCTCTTGTAATTCCAATCGCTCCAATTGCATCCAATCTGTCTGAATCTTGAACGACTTGTCCAGCAAGAGAAAGCTTCGGTGGATTCTTGCTCAATGATTTACTGAAGGAAAGATTATGAGTAATGTACATTATTTCTTCGATTTGTTCTGCATTGAGTTTGATACCATGTAGAAATTCTCTGATTTCTGATTCTAGTTTCGGTGGGTCAGAGACCAATTTATCATCGGCAACATCATGTAGATATGCGGCACCAATGGTTATTATTTTGTCAGTCTTTTCTTCTTTTTGTAATTTAGTTGCCATTTTTACAACACGTTTTATATGATCAAAGTTATGACCAGTGTGATCGGTCACCATTTTCTTATATGAAAAATTACGAATTTCTTCGATTTGTTGTTCAGCATCCATGATTTAAACCCCTATAAGTTTGATATATATATTCTAACAGAGAATTTTGTTCACTCTATATTTAAATAACACATTGTATTAAAATGTAATTAATATAGGAGGGTACAATAATGAATTACATAAACAAAGAGATTCCTGATTTTGATGTAAAAGCTTATCATAATGGTGAATTAATAAGTTATAATAAGAAGAATCTACTCGGTAAGTGGTCAATTCTCTTCTTCTACCCAGCAGATTTTTCGTTTGTATGTCCGACTGAATTACAGGATCTACAAAAAAACTACGCTGATTTTAAGCAAAATAATGCTGAAATTTATTCAGTATCTGTTGATAGTGAATTCTCACATATGGCTTGGGCTGAAAATACTGAAGGTATTGGTAAAATCGAATATCCAATGTTATCTGATCAAAAGCACCAGTTAGCTGATTTCTTTGATCTGTTAGATTCACAGAGTGGTCAAACATATCGTGGTGTGTTCATTATCGATCCTAAGGGCGTAATTAAGTCTTATACGGTTAATGCTATGGGCATTGGTAGAAATGCCAAAGAAATCTTAAGAACGCTAGAAGCAGCACAATTTGTAGAAGAGAACGGTGATAATGTTTGTCCTGCAAATTGGCATCCCGGTGAGAAGACAATTGTTCCAAGTAGTGACTTAGTAGGTAAAATTTAGAAATTTAATATTTTGATTTGAAGTTCCCTACGGGGAACTTTTTTAGTATTCTATATATGGTATGTACCAGATATACAAAATACTACATGTAGTACCAATTATTAGAAAAATTAATTTAATAGTCAAATCGTTATAAGACTGGGCTATATTACAATTGTGCTATTATTCACGAAAATTAATTTAGGCAAAGGTCTTTCAGAATGCTATAACTTGGTGGTATGATTTTACCTGTTGTTCAAATATGTGGGGAACAAATGAGTTCCATAAGAGTGAGGAGAAGGATTAAATGACAAGTATTTTTAGCCCAAAGTGGTATGTCGAACAAATGAAGGGTTGGAGTTTTAAAAGTTACATGCTTTTAATGTTTGGTTTGGGTGCCATAACAGCTTCAACACTATCACACAGTATGTCAGGTATTGCCGTTGCAACATGGTTTGCCGGTGTTTTAGGATTTACATGTACAGTTGCAATTACTAATGCAAAACCATTGAATGGTGTTTTAGGTTTGATTTCAGCACTTATATATATATTCGTAGCAATTAACGCTAAGAACTTCGCTGATGTTATTTTACAAACAAGTTATATTATTCTTTTGGATATTCCAGTATTAATTAGTCCACAATGGGCAAAAGATGCCGAGAAACATATCCATGGTCTTACAGGTACAAAATGGTTACTTACAGCCTTATTCTTCTTTGCATCATGGGGTCTTTTATATTTGATGGATACAAATCTTTTCATCAGTCCTAGACCAGTTATTGATTCAGTTGCTAGTGCTATTGGTTTTACGGGGGCATTGTTATGTACATTGCGTTTCCGTGAACAGTATTATTTCTGGACAGTTCAAGGTGTTATGTCAATTATCCTTTGGGGTGTTACAGCAGCTCAAGGAGATGCTAGTCCTGTTTTATTCTTGACTTACATTATGTACTTCATGAATGATATGATTGCATTCTTCGATTCACATATTCACTGGTTCCATAAAGTTGATTCTGCTTCAACTGCTGATGTTGAAGATGTGAAGCAACAGATGAACTAAATAATTAATCAAAAGTTGAGTGTAAAAACTCGACTTTTTTTTTGGACAAAATTAATATATTCTTTACAAGAAGATTAAATACAAAGTGGGTTAGTTCATATGTTTGGGAAAAAAATATTAAAGATTACCTTAATAAGTTTGGTAGGAGTATTTGTAGTCGCTGATTTAGCTGGTGGAGCGTATCTATTTAACTATGCCTTTAAGAAAGGCAACTACGCTAGTACATTGGCGACAGGGCCACTGAAGGGAAATAATAAGTGGTTCAATGATCAAGACCAAAAGATTTGGACAGAAAAATCCAAAGATGGTTTGACTTTAAAGGCTAGATATTTACCAGCTGAACAACAGACTAATAAAACAGTGATCGTTGTTCATGGATATGGTAGTGCCAGCAAGTATATGGGTTCTTTCGTTAAAATATTCCATGATGCAGGGTACAATGTCTTGGCTCCTGATAATAGATCCTTTGGTCTTAGTGGCGGTGAGTATGCAGGTTACGGCTGGAAAGATCGAAGCGACATGTTGGGATGGATAAGTCGTGTTAATAAGAAGAATGGTTCAGGTTCACAGATTGGGTTATATGGTATCAGTATGGGTGCTGCTACTGTAATGTATACGTTGGGAAAACAACCACAAAATGTAAAATGGGCTATTGAGGATTGTGGCTATTCAACGATTTCTGGTGAATTGAATTATCAATTAAAGGAAATGTTCCATTTACCAAGCTTCCCATTAGTTCCAACAGCAGCTATTTATTCTAAGATATTTGCTGGATATAACTTCTATGAAGCAAATACTAAGGACACACTAAAAAGGAGTCATGTTCCACTATTTTTGATCCATGGATCAAAGGATACTTTTGTACCAGTTAGCAATGTTTATGAAAACTATAAAAATGCTAATGATCCAAAGAAACTATGGGTAGTAAAGGGTGCAGAACATGGCCAATCCTATAATAAAGATAAAGCGGAATATATTAAAAAAGTGACATCTTATGCGAACCATTATTTTAAATAAAAAATTAAAAGGACTCTTAATATGCCAGAAAATATTGATCAAGAAATACTCGATAATCAAGCCAATTGGGACGATTGAGCTAAAGTACACATTAATTCCAAATTTTATGATGTTGATAGTTTGATCAAGGATAAAACTCAAATTACGACAACAGTACAACATGACTATGCAGTTTTGAAACCATTCTTACCCAATCATAACGTTAGTGGCTTGAGCTTGTTACATCTTCAATGTCATATTGGGACAGATACGTTATCTTGGAAACGATTAGGAACTAAGAAAACTTTTGGATTAGACTTCTCTGAAAAGTCTTTGGCATATGCTCAACAAATTGCTAAACGATCACAGACAGATATTACTTATGTAAAAGGGGATGCACGTTTTGCATCTAGTAAAATTTCGGACAAGTTTGATGTTGTTGTTACAAGTATGGGCACGATTACTTGGTTGCCGGATTTATTGGATTGGGCAAAGTCAATTTATGAATTATTACAAGTTGGGGGGCACTTTCTGATTAGAGACGATCATCCAATGCTTGGTGCGCTAAATTTTGAGTCAATGACTATAACAGCCGATTATTTCAATACAAAAGTTGACACTTATCAGAGTGATCAATCCTATACAGATAACCCTGGAACAAAAATCACGCATATGACCAATCATAACTGGAATCATGACTTTCAAGAGATTGTTGGTTCACTAATAGAAGCTGGACTACAGATTGAATTCCTAGGTGAATATGATGTAACTGAGTGGCCAGCATTATCTAATTTGATTTCAACACCTGACGGATTTGTTTTGCCAGATGATGCTCCCAAAATTCCTTTAACCTTTGCTATTGTGGCAAAAAAAATAAAATAAACCATCTAATAGATCAATGGTTTATTTATAAATCAATATCTTCTTTATAAGTATTATTCTCATCATGATAAATAATCTCTAAACTTAGGTTTTCTTCATTATCAAAATCATGCTTTATAAGCATAGTTTGTTCAGGATTGATGCTTTTATTTTCCATACCTGACATCTCATCAGAATCATTAATAGTTATTGAATCTATAACGGCTTGAGACTTACCGGTATTTTTGATTTTAAAGTGTTTATTTGCAATTTTTATAGTTAAAAATGGACGTTGAAATTTTTCAATTGTTGAAACTGTTTGTTTAAGTGAAGAATTGATTTTAAAAACAGAAGTTGATAATAAAACAACTCCAATAATACTGGTTAATACCATAATAATTGCTGAAATAGCTAGTGTGAATTCATTGAATGGTAACATATTTGATCCTTTCGATTTTGTAATGTATGCGAACAGTTCTGCAAGGTCTATTTATTTGTAAATGAACTTCCTTGATAATGATATTAGGATAAATTATCAGAGGAGAGTTTTATGCACAAACTTAATTATAATAGAGAGACTTTTAAAATAATATTAATGCTATTAATGGTGTTAGATCATATTCCCTATTTTATTTCACCGTATCTAGCTGATGGATTTCATATAATAACTCGTGTCGTTGCAGTTGGATTTGGTTATTTGGTCGTTGAGGGATTGAAATATACACATAGTAAGAAAAATTATTTATTACGACTTACTGGTTGGGGAATATTTATGGGAATTGGTAACTTTATTATGAACCAATTCTTAGAACCAAGCTACCAAATGTCAATTCTTGGAGACAATATTTTTATAACCTTAGCATTAGGTGCTTCAATCATCATGCTTTGGAATTCGAAGCCACGAGTAAACAAGTATTTAGCTTTTATGCTATTAGTAGTTGGATGTGTTCCATTTTTGGAAGGTAGTTATCTGATATTGCCATTTATGTTTATTACAAATCTTACTTATACAAACATAAAACAGCGTGACTTATCATACTTGATTTTGGCAATATTCTTGGGGATATTAGAATTATCCATGAGTATTTCTACAATAGATATGAATAGCTTGTTATCGATATATGATAATATCGCAATGAATGCTAGTAGTATGTTCTTCATCCTACTAGTTCCAATGTTACATTTGTACAATGGTAAACAAGGTGAGTTAGGACACAGAATGAAATACTTATTTTACATTTTCTATCCAGCACATCTATGGATTATTCATTTATTAGCTAATTATTTAGTGAATTAAGACATCAAATACTGGAATCTTACAATTATGTAAGACTGTGCTAACGGTTCAGTTACATTCTTAAAAATCTATTTACTAAAGAATATCTAAGCGAGATAATTACCAATGATAAATGAATTTGAACGTTTATCAAATAATACTACATATCATATTGCTAAATCCGTAACTAAACAGTTTTTGGAGTCTGCCCGGCTCCGGAACTGTTTTTTTTGACGTTATTTTGTTGACGGAGAAAGATAATTTGCCAATACGTATAGTCTAGACTAATATAATCAAGACAAAATATGGAGGTCACTTATATGACAGAGACAAACGGATATTTTCAAAATGACAACGAGAAGGAAATAAATGTTCTAAATTTACAAAGTTTGGAAGCAGAAGCAGAGAAAATAATTCCTAAGGGCGGTTTTGGATATATTGCTGGTGGCTCAGAGGACAACTGGACTTTAAAAGAAAACACTGAGGCATTCAATCACGTACAAATAGTACCTCATGTTCTAAGCAATGTTGAAGATCCACAAACAGATACAAGTATTTTTGGAATCAATGTTAAGACACCTATTATGATGTCACCTGCTGCGGCCCAAGGTCTAGCACATGCAAAAGGTGAAATCGATACTGCAGCTGGTATTGCAAAGGCCGGAGCATTGATGTCACAAAGTACTTATTCCTCAACTTCAATTGCTGACACAATGAAAGCCGGTAATGGTGCCCCTCAATTCTTCCAACTATATATGAGTAAGGATTGGAATTTTAACGAAAATTTGCTAAAGGAAGCTAAAGAAGCTGGTGCAAAGGCTATTATTTTGACTTCTGATGCGACAGTCGATGGTTATCGTGAATCCGATGTCGTCAATGACTTCCAGTTCCCAATTCCAATGGCCAACTTAACTAAGTTTAGTGAAGGTGACGGTAAAGGTAAGGGTATCGGTGAGATATATGCCGCTGCAGCTCAAAAGATTGGCCCTGACGATATTAAACGCATTAAAGATATAGCTGGTTTGCCAGTGATTGTTAAAGGTGTACAAAGTCCAGAGGATGCATTGTTAGCAATCGGAGCTGGTGCAGATGGTATCTATGTATCTAATCATGGTGGTCGTCAATTAAATGGTGGACCTGCATCATTTGATGTCTTATCTGATGTTGCTAAGGCTGTTAATCACCGAGTTCCAATTATATTTGATAGTGGAATTCGTCGTGGATCACACGTATTTAAGGCATTGGCAAGTGGTGCTGATCTTGTCGCTTTAGCAAGACCAATTATTTATGGTTTGGCTCTTGGTGGTGCAGATGGTGTATATTCAGTTGTTGAACACTTGAATGATGAATTCAAGACAACTATGCAACTTGCGGGTACTAAGACAATTGAAGATGTTAAGAATTCTAAATTATTGAAAAAATAAATAATTTATAAAGCCTATGAAATAATAGTTGAGGTTAAACTATATATTTCATAGGCTTTTTATTTTAATTATATGTTTAAACATGTAATAATCGTCTTAAACCAGGTAAGAGGTGATGGCGATGTTCAAATCAGTAATTTTACAAACAATAGGTAAGAGCATATTTATTCCTAGCTATTATCTACCATGCTTGTTATTGAGCGTCTTTATTGGTTTTGTACTATACGAATATTTACTTAGGAAAGGGAAACATTAAGGATTATATCCGCTTTGTTTTCTCCCAACTATTATTATTTTCTAATAGTCTAATTATAGAAAGAATCAAACTTCCAAAGAATATAATGTACATATAGGAAAGTAAAACAATGGCTCGTAACATTTTAAAAATATTGGAGTTATCATTTAAAAAATCGGCGTGATTAATTATTACGCCTTTTTTTTCGGCTCTTTTTAGTTCTATAATATATAATTCGGTAAATAAAACTCCGAATAGTAATCCAATAATTGATAAAAATATAAATGAGATCAATGTTCCTATCCAATCACTTGATCCAACTATAAAGAATTTGAAAGTATAAAAAATTATTGTGAAGCCTGATAATGTATTTAAAATGGGCATGATACAGAATAATAAAACGTCCATTTTTTGTGATGTTGACATAATCTTTGATTTAATTATTTCATGGAGATACTTCCAACAATTAAATCCACCTTGAGACCAACGAGCACGCTGAACGAGGAGTCTTTTGAAGCTTATTAAGGCTTCTTGATCAACGTAAGCACTACCGACATATTTTATTTTTAACCCTTTTAACTTCATTCGTAAGGTTAATTCATAATCTTCAAGTAGTGCATCTCCCCAAGGAGCTTCACCTAGACAATCAAACACTGATGATGCTCTGAAAAATTGTCCATTACCACATAGTGCGGCAGAATCAATGTAACTTCTAAATATCTGTGTTAAATGATTGATCACAAAGAACTCAATATCTTGAAAGGTTTGAAGTACAGTAGTCGGTGATTTCATTTTCACTCTTAGTTGCACAGCCGAAACATCACTATTTGAAAAAGCATAATTTAATTCAGTTCCAGAATTGTAACTGAGGATACCATCGGCATCCATTACACCAATAATTGTTTTACTAGAATCAAGGTTCTTTTCTTCCATGATCTGTTTGATTAATGGTATAGAAGAATTCAAGGCACTTCCTTTACCATTTCTGGCATTAGGTTTTACACGTTTTAATATAGAAATGGGACCGTTAATTTTTTTTGCAATGTTTACAGTATTATCATCAGAATCATCATCGATTACGATGATATGTTTGGAAATTTTTAAGTTAACTAGTTTTTTTAGAGTATTTCCAATTACTTTCTCTTCATTTAGACATGGGACCAATATAATGTAGAAAAAGTCATCATTGTTATCCGTGATTTCGTGCGTTTCAAATTTTTTATCGTGGAAAAATGTAAAGGTCATCAAAAAGCATTGTGTCATAAATAACAACAAAGCAATGATATAAATTATCATGTAATCACCTCTTCAGTGCTATATTTTGGTCTCGAATTGGGGTGATTTCAAATATATGATGCTTAATTTGATATACAAATGGTATGTAAAATATATTGTTTTATTATATAAATGATTTAAAATAATGAAATTATTATATAAGAGAACGATTCATTGTTTATATAATTGTAAAAGTGTATTATTTAAATGTTTCATAAGTGTAGAAGGGGTGAAAAAAATGGTTAAATTTTTGCGTAATAATAAATATGCCTCGATCGTCCTAGCAATTATCAGAATTTATTTTGGTTTTGAATGGGCAATTTCTGGTTGGGGTAAAGTTACAAGCGGATTCTCAGCCCAAGGTATGTTGATGGGTGTTGTAAAGAATCCAGTTAAGGGTCCTGAAGGTAATGTTTTATATCCTTGGTTTAATAGCATGGTTCAACACGTTATTCTTCCTAACAATGGTGCCATCAGTTTCATGGTTTCATGGGGTGAGTTATTAGTTGGATTAGGTCTGATTTTTGGATGCTTAACAACTGCTGCCACATTCTTTGGTATGATGATGAACTTCTCTTATTTATTGGCCGGTGCAGTATCAGTCAATCCCGAGTATATTTTCTTTGAAATGTTTATCATCTTTGCCGGTTTCAATGCTGGTAAGATTGGTTTAGATTACTGGGTAATTCCATGGATCAGAGAACACGTATTTAAACAAAAAACTAAATCTAGTTTTTAGATTAATGAGATCTCACATTGTTGAGGTCTTTTTATTTACCAATAAATAATGACCATTTATTAATCAATTGGTATAATGTTAATTAGTAACAAATTTGTTATTTGGGGAGTGTCTGATATGGCAACATTAATGGATGTAGCCAAGCGTGCGAATGTTTCAAAAATGACTGTTTCTCGAGTTATAAATCATCCAGAAAAAGTTACTGATGAATTAAAACAAATGGTGTATCAGGCAATGCAGGAATTGAATTATCAACCAAATCTCATTGCAAAAGCATTGGTCAATAATTCTACACGGATAATCAAGTTGTGTATTTTAGAAGATATTGACACTACTGAACCTTACTTTATGAACTTGATGGTAGGCGTAGCGAAGACTTTAGATCTACATCAATATTCACTACAATTGGTTACCCGTCGTAACTTTGGTATAGGTAATTGTGATGGTTATATTATCACAGGTATGCGCAAGGGAGATTTGGATTGGATTCAAAAACTCGATAAACCAGTAATAATGTTTGGTGAAAATCGTTATGGGTTGGATTACGTAGATACAAATAACAAAGCAGGCACTTATCAAATGTCAGCACTTGCTTTGAAGAAAAAATATGAGCATTTAATTTATATTGGTATAGATAGTAAGGAGTCATTTGAGTATTCCAGAGAGGCTGGTTATATTCAGCAAGTTCAGGAACGTCGGATGATTCCGGAATTACATAGATTTGGCAATCATAGTCATTTATCAGAAGAATTTATAAGAACTAATTGGAAAAATATTCAACCTAATACTGCTTTTATCTGTGCATCGGATCGTCTTGCCATGGGCGTTGAACGTGCAATTTCTAGATGTGGTGGTAGTGTTCCTGACGATTATGGGGTTACAGGATTTGATGGTGTATTCTTGAATCAAGTGGCCTCACCAAAGATTACTACAGTTAAACAGTCCATTATTGAAATGGGCAGTGCGTGTGGAGAAAACTTACTAGATAAGATAAGAACGAATGCTTCTCCAGGTAATTTGGTATTCGAACCAAAGATTAGTCTCGGTGGTACTTTGCGGGATTAAAACTGTTATCGGTAACATGAAAAGAGACCTTGTATATGCAAGGTCTCTTTTTCTATACTTGTAGTAAGCGTATTCTTGAAAACGCTTACTGCGTAGGGGAGGAAATAATAATGAAATGGTATGATAAAGCAATTATTTACCAAATATATCCCAAAAGTTTTCAAGACACAAATGATGATGGAATTGGGGATTTACAAGGAATAATCAAGCGACTTGACTATATCAAGAATCTTGGTGTCAATACGATTTGGCTCAATCCGATTTTTGTATCACCACAAGTCGATAATGGGTATGATGTTTCAAACTACTTTGCGATTGATCCAAGTATTGGAACAACCGATGATTTTGAACAATTAATAAAAGAGGTACATAAACGTAAGCTCCATATAATACTGGATTTGCCGATAAATCATACATCGGATCAGCATCCTTGGTTCAAAGATGCAATAAGTAATCCCAATAGTATTTTTAAAGATTACTATATTTGGGATAAAGGTATTGACGGACACGAGCCTAATAATTGGGGATCATTTTTTGGAGGCAGTGTTTGGTCGAAAGCGTCAGAGAATAGTGATAATTATTACTTCCATCTTTTCGATAAAAAGATGCCAGATTTGAATTGGAAGAATGTTGAAGTACAAAGGTCAATGGCTGATATTGCAAAGTTTTGGATCGATAAGGGCGTTGATGGTTTTAGACTAGATGCCTTCATTCATATGGCCAAGGCAAATTTGTCACAAATGTCATTAAAAGAAGGAAAATATCCAATTGATGACACTTTTTATGCAAAACTACCTGAGGTCAAACAATATTTGAGTGGTTTCGTCAGTGAAGTAAAAGAACAAAATCCAGATACATTTCTATTTGGAGAAGCCTCTTCAGCTGATTCTCATCAAGCAGCGGAATATACGCGTCCTGATGAAGATGAATGTGATGTGATTGTTTCTTCTAATAACTATGGGGAAATCTACGATGATGATTCACCAGTTAAAGGATTTTTCCAACCACGTAAATTCTCTTTGGATCGTTTCAAGGAAACCTTTGTAGATTGGGAAAGTGTTTTGGCCGATATAAGTTATCCAGCACTAACTTGGGGTAATCATGATGTGAGTCGTTTCGTTGACAGATTAAATCTTCCAACAACTGATCCAAAACTACAGAAGTCACTGGCAATGATGATGTTTTTGCAACGTGGTATTCCAATAATTTATTACGGTGAAGAAATAGGTCAACACGGTTTGAAATATCAAAGTGTTGATGACTTTGACGATCAACGTGCAGTTGATTTGATTGCTAATCTATGTCAACAAAAGTTCTCTGATGAAGATATTTTGAATTTATTGAATGAACAAGATGAAATGACTGCAAGGGGTCCATTCCAGTGGGATGACTCTAAATACTGTGGATTTTCAAATGTTCAACCGTGGAATTTCGCTAAACAATCACCCGTAGATGCAGCAAACGAAGTTAGTGATGATGATAGTATGCTCAGTTTCTATCAGAAGTTATTGAAACTGAAATCGACACCAAACTTTAGTCAAGGCAATTATCGTCTTTTACTTACTGATAAAAATATCTTGGCATATGAAAGAACTCTTGGTGATGAATATGCAATCGTGATCATTAATTATTCAAAGGATTCAGTTGAGTATAAGTTACCAACTACTAAGGATTTGGATGTTGCTTTAGCCAATCAAGATATTGATATCACAGACCAAACCTTAAAATTGGAACCATGGGGTTGTTGCGCGTTAGTTAAAGGAGATAAATAAAATGGCAGATGATACCAGCGTTAAATTAAGAACTAAGCAGTTATACTGTATTTTTGTTAGGAATCACACTAAAGAAGGAACCCTGCGTGCTCTTGTTTCTGACTTAGACAGAATCAAGAATTTAGGAACTGATTATATCTGGCTATTACCTATCAATCCAATAGGTGAGGTTGATCGTAAAGGTACATTGGGTTCTCCATACTCTATAAAAGATTATCGTAAAATTGAACCAACGCTTGGTACTTGGGATGACTTTGAGTATTTAGCAAAAGAAATTCATGATCGTGATATGAAGTTGATGATAGATATTGTTTATAATCATACATCACGTGATTCAGTTCTTTTAAAGACGCACCCAGAATGGTTCCTACGTGATGATTCTGGTAAGTTATTCCCTAAGAATCCTGATTGGAGTGACGTTGCAGAACTAGATTACGACAATAAAGACCTTTGGGAATATCAAATCGAAACGTTGAAACAATATGCAAAAGTTGTTGACGGCTTCCGTTGTGATGTTGCACCTCAAGTCCCAATTAAATTCTGGGAGCAGGCAAGACAAAGTGTCAGTGAGGTCAAAGAGAACATTTTATGGTTAGCAGAAACAACCGGTGGAGATTATATAAAAGTCCAACGTGACAAGGGATTTTGGATGTCTACTGATAGTGAAAGTTATCGTGCCTTTGATTATGCTTATGACTACGATATTGATCAAACTTGGCATGATTATATTAATGGAAAAACTGAATTGAAGACTTATACCAATGCTTTAAATAATCAGGAGCTAATCTATCCAAATAACTACATTAAAATGCGTGCTTTAGAGAATCATGATAATGATCGTGCACATAAGTTATTTACAAACGAGAATGACTTGATCAACTGGTTGGCCTTCTCAGAATTTCAGAAGGGTTCTTCTTTGATATATGCGGGTCAAGAATTCGGTATGTCACATAAACCTGATCTATTTGAAATGGATAAGCTCAATTGGGACAAACATGAATTGGAATTGAGTGATTTGATTAAGAGAATGCATGAATTGAGTCAAGATTCGATTCAATATATGGGCGCATATCAAGTAACACCAGAAAGTAACGATTTGGTCAAAGTAAGTTTTGAACAAAGTAGCCATATCAGAGTGGGAATATTTACGCTTCGTGGTAATTGTGGGCATGTAAGAGTTGATTTACCTGATGGAGAATATACCAATTTACTGGATAATAAACCAGTTACTGTATATCGCGGTATCGTTGAGATTGAGTATGGTCCAGTAATCATAGAAGGTAATGTTTAGTAAACAAAAGGGGATTTATAGCAATATATGAATCTTGTTATCGGTAACATCGTGAAAGCGATTGCAAAGGTTTTAAAATCGTTTAATATAAAAAGTGTAATCGATATGCATTATGAGTTACGAAAGTTATAGGAGGGAAAAGATATGAAAAAGAAGAATTGGAAAAAGTTACTTCTTGGAAGCTTGATCGTCAGCATGTCACTTATGACATTAGCTGGTTGTGGGAGCAAGAGTAGCAGTAGCAGTGACAGTAAGGCAACTGCCGGTGGTACAGAAATGAAAGGTGATATCAAAGTTTGGATCGATACTGAACATATCGCTGCTATCAAGAGTCAAGTTAAGAAGTTCGAGAAGGCTAATCCAAAGATTCACGTAACTGTTAAGTCTGGCTCATCAGCCGATGCTATGAAGGATGTTTCAAAGGATCCTGAAAAAGCAGCCGATGTCTTCATGATGCCACATGATCAAGTAGGTCAAATGGCTGAAGCTGGATTGCTATATCCAGTAGGTAAGAAGAACACAACAACTATTAAGAATGAAAACATTCAATCAGCTGTTGATGGTGTTACATATAAGGACAAAGTTTATGGATTCCCATATGGGATTGAATCACAAGTTCTTTACTATAATAAATCAAAACTTTCAGCAGATGATGTTAAGAGTTGGGATACATTAACTTCTAAGGGTAAGTTAGGTACCAACTTTGCTGAAGCAGGTGCAAACTACATTTTCGCTCCATTATTCTTGAGTAACGGGGACCAAATTTACGGCTCAAATGGTGAAGATCTAAAGGGAACAAACATCAACAATGAAAAAGGTGTTCAAGTTCTTTCATGGATCGCACAACAGAAACAAAATAAGGGTGTTGTACAAACAAATGCTGCTGCACTTTCTAACCTACAATCAGGTAAAATTGATGCCTTCTTATCAGGCCCATGGTCAAAGGGTGACGTTAAGAAAGCTCTAGGTAAGAACATGGCCGTTGCTGCATACCCAACAGTTAACTTCGGTAATGGTGAAACACAAATGAAGGCATTCTTGGGTGTTAAAGTTTATGGTGTTAACCAACAAACTAAATCACCAGTTGCTTCATTAGCACTTGCTAAATATCTAAGTAACGAAGCTACACAAAAGGTTGAATTTGAAAAGAACGGTGTTGTTCCAACAAACACAAAGGCTCAAGCATTAACAGAAGTACAAAATGATGAAACTGCTAAGTCAGTTCTAGAAATGTCAGATTCAAATCACACAGTCGTTATGCCTAAGTTACCAGAAATCATCTCATTCTGGCCACCAATGGATTCATTGATTAACGATACATACAAAGGTAAGATCAAGTCTTCACAATATCAAGACAAGTTGAATAAATTTGTTAAGGATACTTCAAAGAAATCTAAATAGTTAAGAGCGGTAGAAACTATGACAGTTTTTAAGACTCATTTACGAGTAGTGAATGATTAGATTCTTAGCTTTCTTAGGATAACAGATGTGTTATTACACATTTGTTATCTGTGGGAGGTGCAGGAATCTTCCTTTCACCAAGTTATGTAGAAATTATTCAGTTTGATTCACAAGAGGGATTCAAATGAAAGTAAGGGTGCGATTATATGTTTAAAAAAAGTTATGGAGAACAACATATAACATATAGAGAATTGTTCAAAAAAGGTGATCTCGCCACAAAGCTATCGTTTATCATCATGGGAAGCGCTAACTTTGCAAATAAACAATTCGTTAAAGGTTGTATCTTCTTAGCAGTTGAGGTTGGTTTCTTTGCATGGTTTATCCAAAATGGTATCCATGCTTTAGGAATGTTACAAACACTAGGAACAAAGAAACAAGGATTGCATTATGATGCCAACTTAGGTATTGATGTTTTACAAAAAGGTGACAACTCTATGTTGCTTCTTCTTTTCGGAATTGCTGCAATTTTACTATGTGTCGTTATGATTGTTATGTACATTGTCAATCTAAGAAGTACTAGACATATTTATGAAGTAAAGGCTGCTGGAGAACCAGTAGCTACATTCAAACAAGACATGAGTAGTCTATTGAATGAAAGATTCCACATGACACTTATGACTATTCCTTTATTGGGAGTATTGTTTTTCACGATTTTGCCATTACTGTACATGATATCAATTGCTTTTACTAATTATGATCACGTTCATTTACCACCTAAGAACCTTTTTACATGGGTCGGTTTTAGTAACTTTGGTAATGTTATTACCGGTGATATGGCTTCAACATTCTTCCCAGTTTTAAGTTGGACATTAATTTGGGCCGTATTTGCAACAGTTACATGTTTCTTCTTTGGAGTTATCTTAGCTTTATTGATCAACACAAAAGGTATCAAGTTCAAGAAGATGTGGAGAACAATATTTGTTTTAACAATTGCTGTTCCACAATTCATTTCATTACTTGTTATGCATAATTTATTGAACGATGCTGGTCCTATCAATGCATTGTTAAAGAATTGGGGCGTTATTTCAACGTCAATACCAT
Source organism: Companilactobacillus allii (assembly GCF_001971585.1). Classification (NCBI taxonomy): domain Bacteria; kingdom Bacillati; phylum Bacillota; class Bacilli; order Lactobacillales; family Lactobacillaceae; genus Companilactobacillus; species Companilactobacillus allii. The sequence continues at coordinate 1,898,760 of NZ_CP019323.1, forward strand.
TCTTAACAGATCCAACATTAGCAAAGATTTCAATTATTGTGGTTAATATGTGGATTGGTATTCCAACTACAATGTTAATTTCAACAGGTATTATTCAAAACTTGGATCAAGAACAAATTGAGGCAGCCGAGATGGATGGTGCCAACAAACTTCAAATTTTCAAGTCAATTACATTCCCACAGATTCTATTCGTTATGATGCCATCATTGATTCAACAATTTATCGGAAATATCAATAACTTCAATGTTATCTTCCTATTAACAGGTGGTGGACCTTCAAACTCGAATTACTACGGTGCCGGTTCTACCGATTTACTTGTTACATGGTTGTATAACTTAACGGTTAATACAATGGATTACAATTTAGCTTCAGTTATTGGTATTTTGATCTTCATTCTATCAGCAGTATTTAGTTTATGGGCATATACTCATACTAATTCTTATAAGGAGGGATAACAGATGGAAGCGAAAGCAAAGAATTATAAAGCAAAAAAAAGAAATACTCGTTTCTTGGTTTATGCCATTCTAACGATTATGTCTATAATATGGCTATTTCCAATCGTTTGGATTGTACTTACAAGTTTTAGATCAGAAGGTGGGGCTTTTGTTCCATATATCATGCCTAAAGACTTTACCTTAAATAATTACAAGATATTATTAACTGACGCCACAGGAAACTTCCCATTTGTTCGTTGGTTCCTTAACACATTTGTTGTAGCAACATTTAGTTGTCTTCTTTCAACATTCATTACAATTGCTATGGCTTATGCATTATCAAGATTACGTTTCAAGATGAGAAGACCAATTTTAAAGATTGCTTTAGTTTTGAACATGTTCCCAGGTTTCATGAGCATGATTGCTGTTTACTATATTCTAAAGGCTTTAGACTTAACACAAAGTTTAGTAGCTTTAGTTCTAATATATTCAGCTGGTGCAGCACTTGGATTCTATGTTGCAAAAGGATTCTTTGATACTATTCCAATGGCTCTTGATGAATCAGCCATGATTGATGGTGCTAATAAATGGCAGATCTTTACAAAGATCACATTGCCTTTATCAAAGCCTATCATCGTTTATACAGCATTAATGGCATTTATGGGACCTTGGATGGACTTTATCTTCGCTAAGATCATCATGGGTGATGATGTTAAAGACTACACGGTTGCGATAGGGTTATATTCAATGATGTCCAAAACGACCGCTAACTCGCTATTTATGTCATTTACCGCCGGATGTGTGTTGATTGCTATACCTATTACATTGCTATTTATCTATATGCAAAAGTATTATGTAGAGGGTATCACTTCTGGTTCTGTTAAATAGATAGACAGATTTGTCAGTAACTCAAATTTTTAAATAAAATTAGGGCCTGCATAAAATTAACTCACTACATTTCGTATTGAATTTGTTTAATGCAAGCCCTTTTTATTATCAATAATAAAAGGTGGAAATAACTAATGAATACAGCAGCAATTTATCATCGTCCAGATAGTGAGTATGCATTCTTGTATAAAAAAGACTTGATGCACTTACGAATCAGAACCGCTAGAGGGGATGCTACTTTAGTCAACATTCTTCATGGTGATACATATTCAATGGACAAAGAAAAATGGAACGAGAAACCTGTTCCCATGAAATTAACTTTATCAACGAATTTATTTGATTATTGGGAATTTGAAACTAAAGAACCTTTTAATCGTATGTCTTACGCCTTTCAAGTGATTGGGCGTGATGGTACTGAGATACTTTATGGTGACCAAGGGGCATTTCCTTATAATGATGAATCAGTACATAAAGGAAACAATTACTTCAGAATGCCTTATTTCCATGAAGCAGATCGTTTCAAGGCTCCTGATTGGGTGAAAAAGACCGTTTGGTATCAGGTATTCCCTGAAAGATTTTCAAATGGTGATAAATCTAATGATCCTGAGAATACATTGCCTTGGGGATCAAAAGCCCCAGATAGACAAGACTTCTTTGGTGGAGATTTACAAGGAATTATGGACCATTTGGATCATTTAGTAGATATGGGGATCAACGGGATTTACTTCTGTCCGATATTTAAAGCTTATTCAAATCATAAATATGACACAATCGATTATTTAGAAATTGATCCAAGTTTTGGTGATAAGAAGTTATTTAAGAAATTAGTAAATGAATGCCATAAACGTGGAATAAAGGTAATGTTGGATGCTGTATTCAACCATATGGGTGATAATTCACCACAATGGCAAGATGTTGTTAAGAATGGTGAAAAATCAAAGTATGCTGATTGGTTCCATATTAATAAATTCCCAGTTTCTTATGAAGAAGGCAATGATTTTGAAGATGCCCACGACATAACTTATGACGTCTTCGCAACGACACCACATATGCCAAAAATTAATACAGCTAATCCAGACGCTAAAAAGTACTTGTTGGATGTAGCTAAATATTGGATTGAAGAATTTGATATTGATGCTTGGAGATTGGATGTAGCCAATGAGATCGATCATGAATTTTGGAAGGATTTTCGCCGAGTTTGTGATTCAACTAAGAAAGACTTTTATATATTAGGTGAAGTTTGGCACTCTTCACAAAGTTGGTTAAATGGTGATGAGTTCAGTGCTGTAATGAATTATGCCTATACTGATTTAATAAAGGACTTTTTCATTAAAAAAGAAATGGCTATTCCAAAGGTTGTCTCAGAAATTAATAATCAATTAATGTTGTATCGTAAACAAACTAATCAGATTCAATTTAACGTTTTGGATTCTCATGATACAGCTCGTTTATTGACAGTTGCAAATAATGATAAGGACTTGGAAAAACAAGTTCTAGGATTCACTTATTTACAGCCTGGTGTTCCATGCGTTTATTACGGTGATGAATACGGCATGACAGGTGGAGATGATCCAGATTGTCGTAAATGTATGGTTTGGGATCAAAAAGATCAAGATCATAAGATGTATGATTTCTTTAAAGATCTTATTTCATTCCGTAAAAATAATCATCAAGTAATGTCAGAAGGATCAATGGATTGGAACGTATCACAAACTGATAAAGGAATTTTGGAATTAACAAGAAATCTAGATGGTAAGACTATTACTGGTATTTTTAATACTGGAGAAAAGGCTCAAGTTGTTCTTGTTGATGGTGAATTATTATTAAGCAATTTGGCAGAGAACTTTGGTGATAATTTCACACTACAACCTAAAGGCTTCGTAATTTTGAAATAGTTATTAAGTATTCTTGGAGGATTTAAGATGGAAAAAAGACACTGGTGGCAAGAGATTGTCGTGTATCAAGTTTATCCACGTAGTTTTAAAGATTCAAATGGTGATGGTATCGGTGATTTAAAGGGAATTATTAGTAAGTTAGATTATTTACAAAAATTAGGTATCGGTGCTGTTTGGCTCTCTCCAGTATATAAGTCACCAAATGATGATAATGGATACGATATTGCTGATTATCGAGCAATAATGGATGAATTTGGAACTATGGCAGATATGGATGATCTTATTCGTGAAGCCAACAAGCGCAATATTAAAATAGTAATGGATTTGGTTGTAAATCATACATCAGATGAGAATAAATGGTTCATTGAAGCTAAGAAGGGTAAGGATAATCCTTATCGCGATTACTATATTTGGGCAGATCCAGTTAATGGTGGTGTTCCTAACGACTTGGAGTCGACATTTTCAGGTTCAGCATGGCAGTTTGATGAAGCAAGCAATCAATATTACTTACATCTATTCAGCAAGAAACAGCCAGATTTGAATTGGCAAAACAAAAAAGTTCGTCAAGAAGTTTATGACATGATGAATTATTGGATCGACAAGGGAATCGGCGGTTTCAGAATGGACGTTATTGACTTAATTGGTAAGATACCTGAGAAGAAGATCACTGGAAATGGACCACAGCTACATGAATTCCTTCAAGAGATGAATAAGAATACTTTTGGAGGCAAGGATTTATTGACGGTTGGTGAAACTTGGGGCGCAACTCCTGAAATCGCTAAATTGTATTCAAATCCAAAGCGCCATGAGTTAGGAATGGTCTTCCAATTTGAACATATTGGATTGGATGAGCAAGCTGGCAAATCAAAATGGGATTTAAAGGCACTGAATGTGGGAGATTTAAAGCGTGTCTTTTCTAAATGGCAAAATGAATTAGACAATGATGGTTGGAATTCATTATTTTGGAATAATCATGATTTGCCAAGAATTGTGTCTCGTTTTGGAAATGATAAGAAATATCGTGTTGAGAGCGCTAAAATGTTGGCAATTTTATTACATATGCTTAAAGGAACACCATATATCTTTCAAGGAGAAGAAATTGGAATGACCAATAGGACTATTTCCGATATCTCTGAAGTGTCCGATATTGAAAGTAGAAATATGTATAATGAGCGCATTAAAGATGGTTATAAAAAAGAAGATATTATCCATTCGATCAACGTCAAAGGGCGTGACAACGCTAGAACTCCGATGCAATGGAGTGAATCTATCAATGGTGGATTTACCACAGGTAAGCCTTGGATCAAAGTAAATCCAAATTATAAAGAAATTAACGTTGATGATGCATTAGCCGATAAAGATTCTATTTTTTATACATATCAAAAACTTATTCAGTTGAGAAAAGATAACCCTATTATTGTTTGGGGAGATTTTGAATTACTTAATACTGATAATGATATATTTGCATATAAACGTCTATATAAGGGTGAATCATGGTTAATCGTCAACAACTTTTCAAATGTTGAACATACATTGAATTTGCCTAATATCAAACCTGGTGAAGTTATTATTCAAAATTACAATGAAGAGATTAAATCTCTTAATGATTTGAAATTAAAACCATGGCAATCATTTGTCATTAAGGTGGTGGAATAGATGCAAGAACCTTGGTGGAAAAACGCAATTGGTTATCAGGTATACCCTCGTAGTTTCAAAGATTCAAATGGTGATGGTATTGGTGATATTAAAGGAATTATTGAAAAATTACCTTATTTGAAAAGTTTGGGAATTGATTTCATTTGGTTAAATCCAATATATAAATCACCAAATGTCGATAATGGATATGATATTTCTGACTATGAAGGTATTCAACCAGAATTTGGAACGATGAGTGATTTTGATGAGTTATTGAAGCAAGCTCATAGTAATGGTATTAAAATAATCCTTGATTTGGTTGTTAATCACACTAGTGATCAGCATCCTTGGTTTATTCAAAGTAAGAAATCTAAGGATAACCCATATCGAGATTATTATATGTGGGCAGATGCTACACCAGATAAAATGCCTAATGATTGGACTAGTTTCTCAGGTAATTCTACTTGGACTTATGATGAAACTACGAAACAAGCCTTTTTCCATGTTTTTGCCCCACAACAGCCAGATTTGAACTGGCGAAATCCCAAGATGCGCAAGGAAATTTACAAAATGATTCGTTGGTGGCTGGATTTGGGGATTGATGGTTTTAGAATGGATGCTATTAGCCATATTCAAAAAGAACCTTGGGATTATGATCCAAAGGATGATCCTTGGTCAGCTTTTATGAATGTTAAAGGAATCGATAACTATATGTCTGAAATGCGTGATATTTTTGATCAATACAATATTATGACAGTTGGTGAAGCTAGTGGCGTAACTAGTAAGCAAGCACCTGATTGGACTGATCCTAATAAAAAAGGTTACGTGAATATGATATTTGAGCTGGAGCACAATGTTAGGGCTGGTGAACCAGGAAAAGAGCGTATTGATGTATTAGGGATGAAGAAAGTCTTATCACGTTGGCAAAAGGATCAAGAAACTAGTGGTTGGAATGCTTTGTATTTTGAGAATCATGATAATCCACGAATTAATACGATTCTTGGAAATGAGACTACAAAGTCAGCCACTGCGATTGCAATGTCTTACTTCTTCTTGAAAGGCACACCTTTTATTTATCAAGGACAAGAATTAGGGATGACCAATTATCCGTTCACATCAATTGATCAAGTAGATGATGATGAATCTAAGTTAAGATATAATGATCTTCTTAAAAAAGGTAAAGACCCGATTCAAGTGTTGAATGAAATAACCCATTGGACAAGAGATCACTCACGGACTCCTATGCAATGGACAAACGACTCTAAGGCAGGATTCACTACCGGAAGTCCATGGATGAAAGTTAATCCTAATACTGCTACTATCAATGTCGCAGTAGAAGAAGATGATAAGGCTTCAGTCTTGAATTTTTATAGGAGAATGATTGAGTTCAGGAAATCTGAGTTAACATTTATAAATGGGAGTTATATTCCTATATTTGAAGATGACAAAGATGTTTTTGCATATATTAGAAAATATGGTCAAAAAGAGTTTGTTATTATAACCAATTTAAGCAAGAATGTTAGAAAGATGAAGTTACCAGATCAACTTTTGGACAAAAACTGGAATCTCAAATTATCTAATAATAAAATTTCAGAGCTTAAAGATGAGCTTGAATTAGCACCATTTGATGGAATGGTGTTTGAAAAAGAGTAATTAAAAAAATTCCTTTGTGGTTGTCAGATGAAACAGTATATTTCATCTAGCAAACATGGAGGAATTTTTTTGTGGAGTGAAAAAGTAAGTTTTATTACTTGTTCACGCTGTTATGAAAGTTGTTATCGGTAACATCGTGAAAGCGATTGCAACGTGTGGTGATTTGCATAATAATAAAAAGCGTAGTAAGAAACTGATACTTAAAAATTATCCAGCAATAATCGTTTTGGGGTCTTAGAAGTTATTGTAAGAACTTCTAATTAATTGTTCGATTATTAAGTCAGTACTTTTGACTTTGAGCTGAAAAATAAAGGGAGTACTTAAAATGTCAATTATAAATTTGGAACATATTTCTAAACGCTATCCTGGAAACAAAGATTACTCAGTTACTGATTTTAATTTGGATATTAAAGATGGTGAGTTTATTGTTTTCGTTGGTCCATCTGGATGTGGTAAATCAACAACTTTGAGGATGATTGCTGGATTGGAAGATATTACTGAAGGTGATTTCAAGATTGATGGTAAGGTCATGAATGAAGTTGCACCTAGAGATAGAGATATCGCGATGGTTTTCCAAAACTACGCTTTATATCCACATATGTCTGTTTACGATAATATGGCATTTGGTCTTAATATTCGTAAGCATGATAAAGAAGATACTAAAAAGAGAGTTGAAGATGCAGCCAAAATCTTGGGTCTAACAGATTTTCTAGAACGTAAGCCCAGTGCCTTGTCAGGTGGTCAAAGACAGCGTGTTGCCTTGGGACGTGCAATTGTGCGTGATGCCAACTTGTTCTTACTTGATGAACCACTATCAAACTTGGATGCTAAATTAAGAGTTCAAATGCGTACTGAAATTGCTCAATTGCATCAAAGATTAGGCCGTAATTTCATTTATGTTACCCATGATCAGGTTGAAGCTATGACTATGGCCGATAGAATCGTTATTATGAGTGACGGTAAAATACAACAAGTTGGAACACCAAAGGAACTATATAATGAACCAATTAATAAATTCGTTGCTGGATTCATTGGTTCACCTGCAACAAACTTCTTTGACGTTACATTAGATGGAGACAAGATTGTTGATGGTAATGATCTAGTTTTGACTGTTCCTGAAGGACATTTAAAAGAGTTGAGAGCTAAGGGATACGATGGTAAGAAACTTACATTTGGTATTCGTCCAGAAGATATTCATGCAGAAGAGATTGCACTTCAAACCTTTGGTGATGCAAAAATCACAGCAAAAGTAAAGGTTTCTGAATTACTTGGTGCTGAATCAATGCTCTATTCACAAGTTGGCCACTCAGAGTTTATTGCTAAAGTAAATTCTCGTGATCACCATGAACCTGGAACAGATATAGAAATGGCCCTTGAAATGACAAAGGGACACTACTTCGATAATGAAACTGGTAAAACAATTATTTAATTAATAAATGTATCTATAGGAGGAACATTTTAAATGAAGAGGATATTTGAAGTTGCCCCATGGAATATTGTGACAAACAAATTAGACAAAACTGATAAACGGCTTCAAGAGAGTATGACTAGTATTGGTAATGGCTATATGGGGATGCGTGGAAATTTTGAAGAGGACTATTCAGGAGATAGTTTACCTGGTTCTTACCTTGCCGGAGTTTGGTATCCAGATAAGACCCGTGTTGGCTGGTGGAAAAATGGATATCCTAAGTATTTTGGTAAGGTTATCAATGCAATCAACTTTATTAAAATAAACTTTGAAATCAACGGTGAAAAGCTAGACTTGTACAAGGATGAAATTTCTGACTTCAAACTAGACTTGAACATGAAAAATGCAGTCCTAACTAGATCATTTATCGTCACTAAAGGTGATTCAAAAGTAGAATTTATCTTTGAAAGATTCTTGAGTGTTGCACAAAAGCAATTGTCAGTTCAAAAGGTTAGTTTTAAGAATTTATCAAATAGTAACGTTGAAATAAAGGCTATTTCAGCAATTGATTCAAATGTTGAAAACGAAGATGCCAATTATGACGAACGTTTCTGGAATGTTTTGAATATTGATGAAGATAGTATTGTTGCAGAGACTAAGCCAAACGACTTTGGTACACCAAGATTCACTTCCGGAATGGAAATGAACCATGTAACAGTGATGGAAAGCATTGATAAAAAAATTGTTGATGGTAAGGAAACAAGTGAGACATTCAAGATCTCACTCGAACCTAATGAAATTGCTATTATTGAGAAACGTGTAATCGTAGTAACTTCAAGAGATTATGCTTCAACACAAGAATTATCTGATTCTATGCACAGTCTATCAAAAGAAATTTCTTCAAAATCATATGATGAATTATTGACTGCTCATGAGAATATCTGGGCACAACGTTGGAATCAATCAGATGTAAAGATTGATGGTGATGACGAATCTCAACAAGGTATGCGCTTTAATTTATTCGGATTATTCACGACATATTATGGTGAAGATGCAAGGCTAAACATTGGACCTAAAGGCTTTACTGGTGAGAAATATGGTGGTGCTACTTATTGGGATACTGAAGCATTCTGTGTTCCTGTGTATTTAGGAATTACTAAGCCAGAAGTTACACGTAACTTGTTAATGTATAGATACAAACAACTTGATGGTGCATTTATTAATGCTCAACAACAAGGTCTAAAAGGTGCCTTATACCCAATGGTGACATTTAATGGTATCGAGTGTCACAACGAATGGGAAATCACCTTTGAAGAGATCCATCGTAATGGTGATATTGCTTTTGCCATTTATAATTACACTAGATACACCGGTGATAAGTCATTTGTTCTTAATGAAGGTAGTGAGATGCTCACAGAAATCAGTCGTTTCTGGGCTGATCGTGTTCACTTTAGTAAACGTAATAATCAATATATGATTCATGGTGTAACTGGTCCAGATGAGTATGAGAATAACGTTGATAATAATTGGGACACAAACTTATTAGCCAGATGGACATTGAAATATACGCTTGAGATCCTTAAAGAAGTATCTGACAAGCAAGCTAAAAAATTGAATGTTTCTGATGAAGAATTAGCCAAGTGGCAAGATATCGTTAACAAGATGTATATGCCATATGACAAAGATTTGAACATTTTTGTTCAACACGATGGATTCTTGGATAAGGATCTTGAGCCAGTTAGTGCAATTCCAAAGGATCAATTGCCAATTAATCAACATTGGTCATGGGATAAAATTCTTCGTTCACCATATATTAAACAAGGTGATGTTTTACAAGGTATTTACGACTTTATTGATGATTTCACTGAAGAAGAAAAGAAGTCTAACTTTGATTTCTATGAACCAATGACAGTCCATGAATCAAGTCTTTCACCAGCAATTCACGCTGTTTTGGCTGCTGACTTGCATTATGATGAAAAAGCAGTTGAGATGTATGAGAGAACTGCTAGATTGGACTTAGATAATTATAATAACGATACTTCAGATGGTTTACATATCACTTCGATGACAGGTGGTTGGATCGCTATGGTGCAAGGATTTGCTGGAATGAGAGTTCATGACAACGGAGAACTTAGCTATAAGCCATTTTTGCCAAAGAAGTGGGATAGTTATTCATTTAGACAGGTCTTTAGAGGTCGAGTTATTGAAGTAAACGTTGATAGAAACGGTTCAAACATCAAGTTAATTTCAGGTGATCCACTTGATATTTTGGTTGATGATAAATCAGTAACATTAGACTAAACAAATTAAAGACTGAGACTAAATAGTCTCGGCCTTTTTATTAGAATTTGAAGTAAGCGCTTAATTTTTAATTAAATATTTTTTAAACGCTTTAAAAAATAGTTTTAAAGGGAGAATATATATTATGGTTAATTTTGAACAAATTAAGGGATTTGTATTTGATTTGGATGGTGTTATCGCTGATACATCAATCTATCATTCAAAGGCATGGCGTCAATTGGCAGAAGAATTAGGAGTTACATGGACCACGGAATTAAGTAACAACCTTAAAGGTGTCAGTCGTATGGATTCATTAAACCTAATTTTAAAAGCCGGGGGCAAAGAAAGCGCTTATACTGAAGAAGAAAAAGAGCACTATGCCACAGAAAAAAACACTAATTATCTGAATCTTTTAAAGGATATGGATGCTAGTGCAATCTTACCTGGAATCAATGATTTTATTGAGGATTTGAAACGACACGATTATAAACTTTCACTAGCTTCAGCATCTAAGAATTCACCTTTAGTATTAGAGCAATTGGGCTTGGCCAAATATTTTGAAAAACGTGTCGATCCAGCTACTTTGAAACATGGTAAACCAGATCCTGAGATTTTTGCTCGTGGTGCTGAGATTCTTGGATTGAAACCAGAAGAATGTGTTGGTATTGAAGATGCTACTGCTGGAATTAAGTCGATCAATGGAGCGTCAGAATTGTCGATTGGGATTGGAGATCCAAAGATTTTGAATGAGGCCGATATCAACTTTACAGATACCTCAAAATTAACATTAGAAAATATTAAACAAGCCTTAAAATAATTTGGAGTGTGAGTATATGTCAGTAACAGAGAAAAAAGTAGGTCAAGTTGATGGCGAGAATGCATATCAATATATTATTGAAAACAAAAATAAGACACGTATAACATTGTTGACCTATGCAGCCACTTGGCAAAATTTTGAAGTTTTAGAAAATGGGCAGTACCATTCTTTAATTGAACATTTGGATACGTTAGATGACTATGTTAAAGAAACATATAATATTGGAAAAAATGTTGGTCGTGTCGCTGGTCGTATTGGTGGAGCTAGTTTCATGTTAAATGGGAAAAAAGTTCAAATGAAACCAAACGAACAAACCCATTTACTGCATGGTGGTAATAATGGTATTCAAACCAAGAATTATAAAGGTGCTATAGATGATAAGAGTAATTCTGTTTGTCTATCGTTGGATATAAAATCAAGTGATGATGATTTTCCTGGTAATGTTAATTTAAAAATAACTTATTCATTGAACGATAATGATGAAGTGACAATCAAGTATGATGCAATTAGTGATGCAGACACCATCCTTAATCCAACTTGCCATGTATATTTCAATGTTACTAATTCGAATTCAATTGATTCACAAGAGTTACAAATCAACTCTGACAGGATTCTTGATGTAGATGATGAAAAGGTTCCTACTGGAAGAAAATTAGACGTCAGTGGAGCATACGACTTTAGGGAGCCTCAGGGTATCGGAGAAGCTTTAAAGACGTTGACTAATCAAAATGGAAAAGTTGAATTTGATGATATCTATGCTACAAATGGTGGTAAAGTTGCTACCATTCAAGCTGATGGCCGTGCAGTCGACTTATATTCTGATCGAAACGCCTTAGTTATTTTTACTGCTGATCCCGTTCATGAAGATAAGGAACAACAACATGAATATAGTAGCTTAGCAATGGAGCTTCAAACTCTACCAGATGCTATCAACCATAGTGATTTTGGAGATATTATATTGAGAGAGAACCAAGAGAAAACGTTTGTAAATAAATATCACTATAGAAAGTTGTAGGATTAAATATGCAAATTGAACATGTGGGATTGTTTGTTAAGGATTTAGAAAAGACAGTAAAGTTTTATGAAAAATATTTCGATGCTAAATCTTCAAATAAGTATCATAATCCAGTCTCAACTTTTTCATCAGTATTTTTGACATTTCCTGATGGACCCAGACTAGAGGTGGGTACAAGAGAAGATTTGAATACTGAGATATTAGATGGTTTCCCATTAGGATACATGCATATTGCTGTGTCACTAGGATCTAGAGAGGCTGTTGATGCGCTATCAAAACGTATCGAGAGTGATGGGTTTAAACATTTGAGCGGCCCTAGAGTAACAGGGGATGGTTATTACGAAAGTGTTGTTTGTGATCCTGAAGGTAATCAAATAGAGTTGACTGTGTAAATATGATTATTGATTGAAATTATATCTGGTAATATGGGTTATATCAATTTCGGCTTAGTTTTTAATATGGACTACAGTGATAATTTTAAAATGATTAGGAGATTTGTGTGTTAAGTAGATTAGTGAGAGCTTTAGGTAGTATTATCGTAAACGTGTTGAGTACAATAATTTCTAAATCTATTGCTGACAAAGATAATATAAAAAATGAAAAACAGAAGAAGATTCAAAGTGATTATAAAGAGAAAGGGAAGAAATTAACTGATGCATATGAATCTTTAGTCTCAGCTATTAATCTATATCCAATTGAATCTCCAAATGATATCATGGAGATTATTGAACTTGCTCCCAACTTTAGGTTACTAAATTATAAATCGGTACTTAAAACACTTGATATTAAGACAGAGTTCTATAAAAAAGAAATGGAAAGTTATTGCCTTGATTATGAACGAAAATCTGATATTGAGGATGAAATATATAATATAAAATTAATTAAAGGAAAAATTGAAGAAAATAAAAATAATTATTTTAGAGCAAAAAAAGCATATTCTTCTTTTGAAATTTTATATAAAAATATCTTTTGCATTTATGCCAGTCAGGATGTTAGAAACCGTCTTGTTGAATTTAAAGTTAATATTAGCAATACTTTTATTGCAGGACTTAGTGTTAACAATTTTGATGATTCAACAAAAAATATTATTGAGGTCTCCAAACGTGAATTGATTGATGCTATAAGAGATGATCTTGGTAACAATTGAAGTGAACTATTCATGGATTTTGAAAGTCATATTTAATTTTATATATACAATTTAAGTATAGTTTTCTAAATAAAAAGAGATTTAAGCAAGTTTTCAAACTTACTTAAATCTCTTTTTATTTATGCAAAATACTTCTTGGCAATTAATTTGTAAATATCAATGTATTTTAAGTAGTCATCTTCAAAGACAAATTCGTTAATCTGATGAGCACTTTCGTTACCAGGACCAGCAACGATAACTTCTAAGTCATTATTAGCTTCTACAAATTGTGATGCATCTGTACCACCTGGTGCACCAACAGCAAGAGCATCTTGTGTCCAAACTTCTTTGTAAGTATCACGAGCCATTTGTAAGAACTTAGAATTTAGATCTGTTTTAACTGGCCAATTACTACTTTCAAGGTCCATTTCTAGACTCATTTTTGGATCAGCATCGTTTAATTCTTTGATTAAGTCATTAAGTTCAGCGATGATCTTATCATTGTTGTATTCAGGAATAGTTCTGATTTTAACTTTCATTTCGGCATAGTCAGGGATGGTATTCTCTTGATCACCAGACTTGAATACTGTAACTGATGCTTTTGTTTTACCTAATACATCATCATCAGCAGAAGTTAATTTAGTGAAATATTCGTTTTGCTTATTATAGTAGGTAATCAAATTATCCAAGGCATTGATACCAACTTCAGGCATTGAGCTGTGAGCTGCTTTACCACGTGAAATAATCTTGTATGTAACAGAACCCTTATGAGCACAGAAAATTGAATGACGTCCATATTCTGAGGGATTAGGTTGTGTAATTCTAATTAAGCCACTACCAGCAAGTTTATCGGTCACTAACTTTGAAGTTGAATTACTTGGTTCACCAACAATTAAAGCTGACAAATCGTTTGCATATCCAGCATCAGATAATTGTTTTGCTCCTAATTCACCCATCTCTTCACCAACAGTAGCAATGAACTTAATATTTCCTTTGAATGAGTCATCCTCATTCAATTCTATCAAGGAAATAGCCATTCCGGCTAGTCCACCTTTCATATCAGATGTTCCACGGCCAAATATTTTGCCGTCAATATGTTTAGGGTTAAAGGCTGCGTTGTAATTCCACTTACTTTCATCAACTGGAGCCACAACATCTTCGTGACCGGTGAATCCGAGAATAGGACCATCGCTATTTTTAACAGTGGCGATTAAGTTTACACGACCCTTGTCATATTCCACCAATTCTGTTTGGATGTTATGTTTTTCAAAAAGGTCCTTCAAATAGTTAGCTACGACCTCTTCATTACCATTAACAGTATTCAGTTTGATTAAATCATCCAGGATCTCTAATCTTTCATTCTTTTCCATTTTCTAGTCCTCCACGTGTATATTATGTATAATAGTAGATAGTTCAATAGTAACATTATATTATTATTTTTTTGAAAAACGGTAACAAAAGAGGAAGAAAAATTGAATTTATTGATGAAAATTGACAGATATTTAGGAATCTTTCTGCTGATTGTTGCTCTATTAGGTTTTATCTTCAACTGGTTTACGAATAATTACCTTTGGTCAGCAGTTGGAGCAGGTTTATTATTAATAATTATTTCGTTTACGTCTGATAAAAATACCCCTAAGGAGAAATAGCATGGACGATAATAAGAATATGACATTTGAAGACTACTTAATGACTAATTCTATGAATTTTGCCAATAGATATGGAGAAGTTATTGAATGGGTTGAAAAAATTGAAGTGGCAGTTAATACTGAATTGAATCTAGTAGATGACGCCGATAGTAGAATGGAATTAATGTCATATAAGAATATTTCATATGATTGCACACAAATCCTCTATGATCTAAGTTATGAATTTGCTAGGTTCAATGGAAATATTACGAAAAAAGGTATTGGAGCCATTACTTTGGAACAAGCCATTTTATTCCAATCGACTAATGAAGAAGATGGCGTTAAGGCTGAGTTTGATGATTACAAGAAGTCTCATGTTAATGCCTATGACTCTCTTTTAGATATGATTGAGATCCTTAATAAATTGTCAGATCGTTATCCATGGGTTGAGTATGGTAACCCTGAGAGTAGCTTTAAGATTGATTTGATGGATTCCTTTATGATGATTGGTCAATTCTACTTCATGGGATTGGGTGAATACTCAGAATCAGATTCAGAATCATATATCGGTATGATCAATCCGATGATTGCACAATTAGACATAGAAGGCGAAATTGAAGGCGACGTACTAGAATTCGAAAATTCATACGTTACTGATGCAGAAGATGCCATCACAGAAGGACTTGATCGTTTGGCTGCTGATCAAGCTGGAGTCCCTTATATCCAAGAATAAGTTAAAAGTGTTGTGACAAACTTCGTTTTTACTCAAATTTGCAGTGAAAACGTGTGAAAATGCACAATTTTTTCCACTTAACAAAAATAATTCCGATATTCACTTTCGCGAATACCGAAATTATTTACGTTAATGTTTGGAAATTGCCCGTGCATTTTCACACTCTTTTTTTTAATTTACTTTTTTACGACCCTCAGGTGTATATTGATTTGCTTTATGTCTACGATATAGATAGTAAATCACACCGGCAATTGCCAAAATAACAATCATAGGAATTACTAGATGTATGATGAAAAATCCGGCTACTGCAATAATTACAACCCATTTCAAAATATTTAATAGTGTTTCGGCCATGAAAATCTCCTTCTTAATGTGTGCCTATATAATCTTACTTATGACACTTATTGTCAAGAATTTAAGAAAAAACTTGACTATGGTGTTTTTACCTAGTATAGTAACAGCTATCGCTACCTCTTGAAACGGAACAAAAAGGAGGCGTGAATAATATGAGATATAGAATTCTATTAGATTTAGATAATCAATTATTCACAGCAGTTGATATTAATAATAGCAATCGCTTTGGTAACGGTACAACCATTGAAAAAGCTATTGCAAATCTTAAACACGCTGCTTAAAAATAAAAAGATCGAGACAATTATGTCTCGATCTTTTTTGTATCCAAAATAAATTATGCTTCAGGTTCATCTACAGCAAATTTTCCAAAGGTTGCCTCAACTGATTTGGCTAAGTCATGTGGTTCAACTAAAAGAGATTGACCGAGCTTTCCAGCTGAAACTATGATCTTATCTGCTTTGTCAGCTTCTGTATCAAAATAAATAGGGTAGTTATGTAGTGAACGAATACCGACGGGGCTATTTGCACCATGTTCAAAGCCACTAGTCTTTACTAGATCTTTTAAAGGAACCATGCCTACTTTTTTGTTACCTGATAATTTGGCTAGCAATTTATAGCTGATGTGTTTATCCAAAGGTAACATCCCTACAAGTGGACCGGTTTTATTGCCCGTCAATACAAGAGTTTTGTAAATTTTATAACCATCTTTTTCGCTACCATCGTTGACGAGTTCTTGTGTATCACCGGATGCTTGGGTCGGGAAGGTCATAGGTTCGTATTCAACCTTTTTTTTATCAAGAATTTTTTCTACTAGTGTTTTTTGTATTTTGTTTTTTTTCTTACTCATATTTCCACCTGACTGTCTATATACCATCTATGATAACAAACTGATATATTTTTTAAAGTAAGGGATGCTGACAACTCAGAAATAATTAATAATTTTTAATTATTGTTATATAATGGTTAACGTTATAAATGAAGGAGCGATAATTATGAGTTTTTTTAGACACAAGCAAGAAATTGACCCTGCTGATAATGACTTTAGCAAAATATCACAAGAAATCAAAAAGAGTCCAGAAAAACTATCTGAGGCACAAAGACTTTTTAAGGATAATGAAGCTTTGAGAAAACAGGCGACTGGTATTAAAAATGTTAAGAACAATAAGGAATAAAGTATCGAATCTGATACTTTATTTTTTTCTAATACATATATAAGAATAAAATTATGCTTTGCATAATTAAATATTTATGATATTATATAAAAAAAGAAATTGAGGTGGAGAATTTATGAATTTCATTAATGCAGAGAACACACATATATTGGAAACAAATGTTTTTGTAGAAAGATTTTTAACTTATAGGGATGTATTCGTTGAATATTTTAAAACTATGAACCTCATTGAAAGAGGAGAGGCTTTGACTTATGAAACTTATTCTCGCCTAGCTGATAACTACGTGATAAATATCAAACGTTTTATTAAGTTGGGTAATTCATACATTTCAAAGTATCATTTAGAGGAAACAGAATTTTACGATAGTTTGAATAATTACTTCGTAGCTTTAATTGATGCCTTAAACTACCTAGACTATGAAAATAACATGGTAAATAAACCACAAGTAGCCAAGGCACGTGCAGTAATTCGTGATAGCGAGATAGACTTTATGAATGAAGTTCAATCATATATGGGATAAGACGCGAAAAACGTCTTTTTTTTATGTCCAAGTTCTAGTAATCTTATAGTTAACGAAGCGGAGGTAAATTATGATTTGGAAAAAGGTTAGTGTATTGATTCCTAGTACTTTAAATGAAGAGATTATTTCTGATACTTTTATAGGAATTGGTGCTAATGGTGTTGAGATAGTTGATGATGATAATGACGAAGTAAAAACAAAAGTAAATTCTTATTTTGATGAAGACAGCTATGATTCAGGATTAATTGAAAAATTACGTAGTGAGATCGATAAATTATCAAACTTTGGATTTAATGTTGATGGTGTTGAGATAAAAGAGAGCTCAGTTGATGAATCTTCTTGGGAGAATGAGTGGAAACAATATTATCACCCAGTTCATATCAGTCATTATTTGACAGTGGTACCAAACTGGGTTGACTATACGCCAGATAATAAAGATGAACATATTATTGTTATGGATCCAGGCAAGTCTTTTGGTACTGGAACACATCCCACAACATTTTCTTGTATGCAGGCACTAGAGATGATTCTTGGCAATGTTAATTCATTGTATGACGTTGGTACAGGTTCTGGAATACTTTCCATACAAGCACGTCAACTAGGTGTGAAAGATATAAAGGCATTTGATCTAGCTGCCGAAGCAGTAGAAGCAGCCAAAGAAAATATCAAATTAAACCCTGGTTGTGAAGATATAGAAGTATTTGAGAATTCTCTTTTGGATGGATTCGATGGTAAAGTTGACGTGATCGTAGCCAATATTTTGGCAGATGTTATTCAACAATTTATTCCAGATATTGAATCTCACTTAAATAGTAAAGGTTTTGTCATTTTATCTGGTATTATTAATGAAAAGGAAAAATTGATAACTGATCAAATGAATGAACATGGATTCTCTCCAATAGAAGTCCTGCATTTGAAAGGTTGGTCAACTATGATTTGTAAGAGAACAAAAGATATCGAGGAACAAGATGGAGCAATACTTCGTTAAAGAAACAATCAAACAAGGATTATTTGAGATTTCTGATAAAGAAATTTATAAACATGTAGCAACTGTGTTACGTCATAGAATAGGTGATGTGATTTATTTAGTAGATGAAAATAGTGAACTTTTTGAATCTACAATTAAGAACATCGATGCAGAAAATAAGCTTATTTCAGTTGAAACAGTTAAAAGTGACAAGCCTTCAACTGAGATGCCAATAGATGTAACAATAGCTTGCTCACTTTCTAAAAAAGATAAAGTTGAATGGATAACACAGAAATCAACTGAATTGGGAGCCAAGAGAATTGTTTTTTTCAATTCGAAATATTCAATCATGCACTGGAAGTCCAATGTAGTTGAAAAGAAAATGTTACGTTTACAAGAAATTGCAAAAAATGCGGCTCAACAATCAAAGAGACGTATCATACCTGAAGTGATTTACTTAAAAGATATTTCAGAGTTAAATAAATTTACTGAGGATTTGAAATTAATAGCTTATGAAGAGTCGGCTAAAGATGGTGAGAGCAGTATTCTTGCTCAATCACTGAATAAACCGCATAATTCAGTCGTTTGTGTATTTGGTCCTGAAGGTGGAATTTCCTCTGATGAGGTAACTGATTTGGAATCTAACGGATTTGTATCGATCGGATTGGGCCCAAGAATAATGCGGGCTGAAACAGCACCGATGTATTTCCTATCAGTGCTATCATATAGCTATGAACTTAATTCAAAATGAGGAATAAAAATGAAGAATCTTTGGAACAAAGTTGAAAAATCTAAATCTACTTATATTGCACTAATATCTATCGTCTTAGTATTTATCATGCCTATATTATTCAATTTATTTAATTTGGGTAGAACAAATAGAATTGTCTGGTTATTCTTTGTAATCAATGTGATTTTTTCCGGCTTTATTGGCTGGTTTACAAGAAAATATCAGTTGTCTTTTTTCAACTTGGCAATTTTCCCAGTAATATTTGTTATTAGCGTGTTTGTTAAATATGGACGTTATGGGTATTTTTTGGCAGGAATATACTTAGTATTAAGTATTTTATTATATTTTCTTTTTGATAATGAAAATTGATTGTTTTTTAAGTTCAAAGAAAGCATAATAATACGTAAAGAAAAGCACTCAAGTCAGAGTGCTTTTTATGTAATGAAGGGGTGAACAATAATGAAAAAAAATGAAGATTATACTCCTGATCAAGTTCTCGATATTTGTCGTGAATATATGAATGAAGAACACGTTGAATTCGTAAATAAGGCTTATAACTTTGCTGCTTATGTACATAAAGAACAAAAGAGAGCTACTGGTGAACCATATATCATTCACCCTACTCAAGTTGCACAGATCTTGGCATCACTAAGAATGGATCCATATACTGTTGCTGCTGGATATTTGCATGATGTGGTTGAAGATACCAATATCACATTAGGGGATGTCGAGGAGTTATTTGGTACTCAAGTTGCTACCATTGTTGATGGTGTAACAAAGATCAGTAAATACAAGTATCATTCACACCAAGAACTTCTTGCAGAGAATCACCGTAAGATGTTGTTAGCCACTGCTAAGGATTTGCGTGTCATCATGGTGAAATTAGCAGATAGATTGCATAATATGCGTACACTTAAAGCATTGCGTCCGGATAAACAACGCCGAATTGCCAATGAAACTCTAGAGATATATGCACCATTAGCTGATAGATTAGGTATCAGCAAGATTAAATGGGAGCTTGAGGATTTATCACTTCATTATATAAACCCACAACAATACTATAGAATTGTTCATCTGATGAATAGCAAGCGTGATCAACGTGAAGCTTATATTTCAGAGGCAATTGATTATATTAAAACTAGTGTTGACGCAATAGGTATTAAATATGATATTTATGGTCGTCCTAAACATATATATTCTATTTATAAAAAAATGCGTGATAAGCATAAGCAATTTTCCGAATTATACGATCTTCTAGCGATTCGTATTGTTGTAGATTCCGTTAAAGATTGTTATGCGGTTCTTGGTTCTATTCATTCTAAGTGGAAACCAATACCTGGTCGTTTCAAGGATTATATTGCTGTTCCCAAGGCTAATGGATACCAATCATTACATACAACGATCATTGGCCCCGGTGGTCAGCCTCTAGAAGTTCAGATAAGAACACATAAGATGCATGAAATTGCTGAATATGGTGTTGCAGCTCACTGGGCATATAAAGAAGGAAACTTTGAAGGCGTTAAGCTGGATGAAAACGAACAAAAGATAGACGTTTTCCGTGAAATATTGGAACTACAAGAGAACTCTGACAATGCAGCTGACTTTATGAAGTCTGTCAAAGGCGAGATCTTCAATGATAGAGTTTATATCTTCACTCCTCAAGGAGAGGTAAGAGAACTACCTAAAGGCTCTATACCGCTTGATTTTGCTTATCAAGTTCATACAGAGGTTGGAAGTCATTCAGTAGGAGCCAAAGTCAATGGCAGAATGGTTCCTTTGAATTATCAATTAAAAAACGGTGATATTGTTGAAATGTTGACCAATGATAATTCAACTCCAAGTCGTGATTGGGTTCAGATGGTTTATACATCTAGAGCTCGTAACAAAATCAAACGATACTTCAGGGTTAAGGATCGTCAAGAGAATATTAGAATAGGCCATGAATTACTTGAGACTGAATTAAAGAATCGTTCTTTATCGCCTAAAAAGTATCTTGATAAGAAGCATTTGGAATTAGCTACTGATATTTTTAACTTTACAGATTCTGAAGAATTATTTAATGCTGTCGGATATGGTGAATTATCACCAATTAATGTTATTCACAAGTTGTTAAGTGAGGATCCAGACAATAAAAAAGAAGCTGAGAAAAAGGAAAATGAAGAAAAGCTCATCACTAATACTGATGAACCAGCTCCAAAACCTACTGAAAGTGCTCAGCTTAAAAAAGAACAGACTAACGCTAATACTAGTGTGTCCGTACAAGGTATTGATAATCTATTGATCCGTTTGGCCAAATGTTGTAATCCGATTCCTGGAGATGAAATTGTTGGTTATATTACTAAGGGTCGTGGATTAACGATTCATCGTGCGGATTGTCCTAATGTTCAAAGTGAAGAAGCTAAGAAACGTTTTATCGAAGTTAGTTGGAATAATGTTACTAAAGAAAAGCGTTATACAGCTGAGCTTGATATTTATGCATTCAATAGAAATGGTTTATTAAATGAGTTATTACAGGTTATCAACTCTAATACCAATTCTTTAATTAATGTTAATGGACGTTTGGATAAGGAAAAAATGGCAATTATTCATGTGAGTGTCGGAGTTAATAACAAAGAACATTTGGATCAAATCATTTCTAAATTGAAAAATGTTCCTGACGTATATGAAATAAAAAGGACGGTTGAATAAAATGAAGGTAGTTATCCAACGTGTCTCTGAAGCCAAAGTTAGTGTAGAAGGCAAAGTCCTTGGTCAAATTGATCAAGGATTTTGTTTATTAGTAGCTTTTGCTGATGAAGATACTGATGAGACAATTGAATACATGGCTCGTAAAATTTCAAACATGAGAGTTTTTTCAGATAAAGATGATAAGATGAACTTGTCGATCAAGGATATTGATGGTCAAATTTTATCTATTTCACAATTCACCTTATATGCTGATACGAAGAAAGGGAACCGTCCAAGTTTTACTGGGGCAGGTAACTTTGGAACTTCAAAGCTCAAGTATAATCAGTTCAATGATGAATTAAGGAAATATGATTTACATGTAGAAACAGGAGAATTTGGTGCTGATATGCAAGTATCACTAACAAATGATGGTCCTGTAACGATAATAATGGAGCGATAATAAATGAGAAGTATAGTTTGGGATTTTGATGGAACTTTGGCTAATAGCTATCCAGGTATTGTTGTAGCGACACAAAAATCCCTCAAAGAAAATTTTGATATAAATATTTCTAAGGATACGATTTATAAAGAGGCACTAAAAACTTCAGTTAGAAAATTAGCTGGTGATTTGGTTAATGGGGATGAAGATAAAATAAAGTTGTTCTACAAATCTTATAAGTTGTATGAGAAGGCGTATCATGATCAAATCAAATTAATGCCACACGCAAAAATTGCCTTGGAATATTGTAAGGTTCAAGGATATCAACAGTTCATTGTGACACACCGTGATACCTCTATTTTTCAAATAGCTAAAAACTTAGAAATCAGTGATTACTTTACTGAAATAGTTAGTGCAGAAGATGGTCATGTTCGTAAGCCTGATCCTGAAATGCTTAACTATTTGATTTCTAAGTATTCAATTGATACTACTGACTTGTGGGTTATTGGTGATAGAAAGATCGATATAGATTTTGGTAATACCGTAAATGCAAAAACAATTTTAATAAACAATAGCGATATTGATTTTAAAGTTAATTATCAAATTGCTAATCTCAAAGAATTAAATAATCTAATTTAAGTATTGGCGCTAAAAAAAGAGGTCTTCACTTATGTGAAAACCTCTTTTTTTGTAGCAATGGTCTATTTAAAATATTCTTTTAAACCATTTGTTACAGCCTGTGCAACTTGAGATTTGTAAGAACTTGATTTAATGTAGCGATAATCTGAAGTTGAATTTATATAACCAAGTTCAATTAAGATTGAAGGTTGGCTATTGTAATGTAATACATACAAATCCTTTTTCTGAGTTCCTCTATTATTAATAGCAAGGTTCTTTAATTGGCTATTAATGTCAGTGGCTAAGGTACCGTCTTTGTTCTTACCATAATAGTAGGTCGTAATACCGGTACCAACATTATCATCTGCACTTGAGTCAAAATGAAGACTAATAAAGGCATCTGCCTCAATCTTACTTGAAAGACGGGCACGTTCTCCAAGGGATTTTGTATCATCACTTGATCTTGTTAGTACAACACGTGCTCCAGTTTTTTCAAGATCTGCCTTGATGGCTTTGGCATATGCAAGTGTGAAGTTCTTTTCGTAAGTATCCTTCTTTGACTCAGCACCTACGTCGTCACCACCATGGCCGGGGTCAATTACGATAGTAGCTTCAGAGATATTTGTGGCAGCAGATTTAACCGCACTCTTTGTACCAGAGATTGTTACAACATAACTAGCAACATATCCCACAGAACCATCACTATCTCTTACTTTGTACCAGTTGCCACTTTTACCTAAGTAATCAAACTTCTTACTAACATTTACAGTCTTTATTACTCGAGAACTATTATTTGGTTCAATTCTGAGTTTGGTATTAGATTGAGTGACGGTGACGGTCTTGATGTCACTGTTATTAGAATTAGAAGTACTACTTGATCCAGAAGTTTCGTTAGTACCTTGTATGAAGGAACTTTTGACCCATCCAGCGGTTCCTTTATAAAGAATTTGTGACCATTCTTGTTCTTGATACATAATAGTAACTTTTTGAGATTGTTCTATGGTTCCTAAAACGTCACTGTTAGAATTATCTTTTTGGAAGACGGTTGTATTTGGTACTTTAATTATTCCAATTTTATTTGTGGCAGAACTTACTTCGGTGTTATCAATCAGCCAACTGGCTACCCAGCCAATTTTGTCACCGGAAAGTCTAACCTGATACCATTTGTTTTTTTCAGCTAAAATAGCTAATTTGTCGCCTTTTTTTACTTGACCCATATTGGAGTATGATAAACCAGGACCAACACGGACATTGACTGAATCAGATTGGACAATAACGGAATTAGCATTTGCCAAAGCCACGGTTGACCAACTAGATAGGGCAATTAAAAAAACAATGGCAACAAATAGCTTGTTTTTAATTAAAAAAGTTATTATCTTTTTCATTTAAAGGATTCCTTTGTTGTCGCTATAATGATTATCTTATATGTACATCTTACTGAAAAAAAGTGGAACTTAAAAGTAGAAAGTGAAAAAATCACAGAAACTTAGCATTTTTAAGTAATAATTTCGATTAAAATGATAATAACCATAAGATTTTATAAATTATGTTAGAAATAAAAGCAAAATACTGAACTATTTTGGGATTCAATCAATAATATCGATTTTCACGAAGTGTATAATGATTTGTGAAGTATGGATTTTAACTACAAAATATACCTTTAAAAATGTCAATAGACTTGACAACAGCGGTATTTTTGATTAATTTATACATATGTTCTTAATCAAATAAGAATTACTCCACAGAGAACCTGGATGCTGAGATCAGGTAGTTAATTCATTTGAGTGACGTTTTATCAATCGTTTGGCAGGCGTTAACTGTAGCAAATAACTAGGTGGTACCGTGCAAATGCACCCTTTGTCTTATTTAGGCAAGGGTGTATTTTTTTATACATTTGTGTTCACCGCTAAGGAGGATTTTATGCGTTATCAAAAACCAAAGGGTACTGCAGATATATTACCCGGAGAATCAGAGAAGTGGCAATATGTAGAAAATGTTGCTAAAGATGTTTTTAATCGTTATCGTTTTTCAGAAATTAGAACACCGATCTTTGAATCATATGAAGTATTTCAAAGATCATCAGGTGATACATCTGACATTGTTTCTAAGGAAATGTATGATTTTAAAGATAAAGGTGACAGACACATTGCACTTAGACCTGAAGGAACGGCTGGTGTAGTTCGTGCTTATATCGAAAATAAGCTTTACGGACCAGAATACCAACGTCCATATAAAGTTTGGTACAAGGGACCTATGTTTAGATACGAGCGTCCTCAATCTGGTAGACAACGCCAATTTCATCAGATAGGACTAGAAGCTTTTGGTTCAGATTCTCCTGAGTTGGATGCTGAAGTTATTTCAGTTGGATTGAACTTTTTAAATGAACTTGGTATCGATAATCTAAAAGTTGCTATTAATACTTTAGGTGATCCACAATCTCGTACTGATTACCATAAAGCATTGGTGGATTACTTTACACCATTTAAGGATCAATTAAGCGAAGATTCTAAAACACGACTTGAAAAGAATCCTTTGAGAATTCTCGATAGTAAAGATGATTCTGATAAGAAGTTGGTTGAAAATGCTCCATCCATTTTGGATTATCTAAATGATGCTTCTAAAGCGCGATTTGAATATCTTAAGTCATTACTAGGAGATCTTGGTATTAATTATGTTGTGGATCCAACAATGGTACGTGGATTGGATTATTATAATCATACTATTTTTGAATTCATGGTTACTGATCCTGCATTTAATGATAAGGAAATCACTGTTTTAGCTGGTGGTCGTTACAATGGCTTAGTTGAAGAACTTGGTGGTAAACCAGAGCCTGGAATTGGTTTTGGGTTAGGTATGGAACGTTTGATGATGTTGCTTAAAGATGATGATATTAAAGTTGAAGATGATTTAGATGTCTATCTTGTAACAATTGGAGAAAAAGCAGAACGTGCTTCTGTTAAGATTTTATCAAATATAAGACGTGCAGGATTATCTGCGGATAAAGATTATCTACAAAGAAAAATCAAAGCACAATTTAAGACAGCTAATCATTTGAACGCTAGATATACTGTAACAATTGGTGATACAGAACTAGAAAATGATACTGCTAATGTTAAAAATATGTCGACTGGTGAGCAAGTCAGTGTTTCACTAACTAATTTGCCAGAAGAATTAAAAAAGATTGAGGGATAAAAATGGAAGAAAGAACAGATTATTGCGGTAGTATTACCGAAGAATATGTTGGCAAAAAAGTTTCTTTAGATGGATGGGTTCAAAAGAGACGTGATCTTGGTGGATTGATTTTTGTTGATTTAAGAGATTACAAGGGCTTTGTACAGTTAGTATTTAATACTGATCATAAAGATGCTTTGGCAGTCGCAGAAACACTACGTTCAGAATATGTTATAAATATTGTTGGAACCGTAAGACTTCGTGATGAAAAAGCAATCAATGAAAATATTAAAACTGGTAAAGTTGAAGTTGTCGTTGAAACTGTTGAATTATTGAACAAATCAATAACTCCACCATTTGAAATTGTTGACGATGTTGATGCTTCTGAAGAAACAAAATTGAAGTATCGTTATCTTGATTTGCGTAGACCTGAAATGCAAAGCGCAATTCGTACACGTGCCCAAATCAAGCATTCAGTTCATGAATACTTGTATGATAATGGATTTATTGACATTGAGACACCTAATTTAACACCTTCAACTCCTGAAGGCGCACGTGATTATTTAGTTCCATCACGTGTCTATCCGGGTCACTTCTTTGCATTACCACAATCACCACAACTATTTAAGCAACTACTTATGGTGGGTGGATTTGATCGTTATTATCAACTAGCTCATTGTTTCCGTGATGAAGATCTTCGTGGAGACCGTCAACCTGAATTTACACAGATTGATTTAGAGATGAGTTTCATGTCAGCTAAAGAAATTCAAACAGTTACAGAAGGACTCATTGCACGTGTTATGAAGGACGAAAAGGGTATTGATGTTAAACTACCATTCCTAAGAATCGATTGGGATGATTCCATGGCTCGTTTTGGCTCAGATAAGCCTGACATTCGTTTTGGTATGGAATTACAAGACTTGAATGATGTCTTCAAGAATACAGAATTTAAGGTCTTTAAGGGAACTATTGACAATGGCGGACAAGTCAAAGCTATTGTTGTTAAGGATAATGCCGATAAATATTCAAGAAAGAATATTGAAGCATATCAAGAATACATCAAACGTTTTGGTGCTAAGGGTCTTGCCTGGATCAAGTTTAATGATGGTAAGATCACTGGACCTGCTGCAAAATTCATTACAGCTCAAGAAGATGCACTTGTTGAAAGACTTGGTCTTGAAAACAACGACCTTGTATTATTTGTTGCTGATAAGAAGAAAATTGTTGCCGATGCTCTAGGTTACTTACGTGTTGATATTGCTAAGAATTTACACCTATATGATCCTAATGAATTTGCATTCACATGGGTAGTTAACTGGCCATTATTTGAATACGATGAAGGTATCAAGCGTTGGACTGCAGCTCATCATCCATTTACTATGCCTAATGAAGACGATGTTCATTACTTAGATGAGAATCCACATAAAGCATATGCACAAAGTTACGATATTGTTCTTAATGGTTATGAATTAGGTGGAGGCTCAATCCGTATTCATGATTACAAGATTCAAGAAAAGATGCTTAAAGCATTGGACTTTACTAAAGAAAAAGCTTACGAGCAATTTGGATTCCTATTAGATGCTTTACAATATGGTTGCCCACCACATGGTGGTTTGGCTATTGGTTTGGATAGATTTGCCATGTTATTAGCTGGAAAAGATAATATTCGTGACGTAATCGCATTCCCTAAAAATTCAAATGCAACAGAACCTATGACACATGCACCTAGAGAAGTTGCTGAAAATCAACTTGTCGATTTGGGTATTGAAGTTTCAGATAAAAAATAAGATTTTAACAAAAATAATCCTTTGCAAACAATTTTGCTAAGGATTATTTTTGTTTATTTCTAAATTTATTAATTATTAGAAATACATTGATTATTGTGGCGTATAGCTATTTTGTATACTAATAAATCTATAATAAACATGAGCATAATTCTAGAAATGGATTAGTATTTGCGTATACTTATAAGCATACACAAAGGAGTGGATTTTATTGGCAAATGAATATAAAAAGAATCTTGAAGGTCTTAGTGAAGAGGAGTTGCATGTAACTCAAGACAGAGGAACTGAAAGACCATTTAGTGGTAAATATGATGATTTCTATAAAAAAGGTATCTATGTAGATATCGCTAGTGGAGAACCTTTATTTTCATCAGCTCATAAGTATGATGCAGGTTGTGGTTGGCCATCATTTAGTCAACCTATTGCAAGTCTTAAAGAAAGTGACGATTTTAGAATAGGCCAAGTTCGTAATGAAGTTACTAGTAAGATTGCCGGATCTCACTTGGGTCACGTTTTTGATGATGGTCCTAAAGAATTTGGTGGATTAAGATATTGCATTAATTCAGCCGCATTGAATTTCATTCCTTACGAGGAAATGGACGAAAAAGGTTATTCTGATTACAAAAAATATGTTGAAGAGGGTGTAAAGTAATGAATGAAAAAAAAGCTGTGTTTGCCGGTGGTTGT
This sequence comes from Companilactobacillus allii, assembly GCF_001971585.1. NCBI lineage: Bacteria > Bacillati > Bacillota > Bacilli > Lactobacillales > Lactobacillaceae > Companilactobacillus > Companilactobacillus allii. Next base: position 1,927,381 of record NZ_CP019323.1, read on the forward strand.
TTTTGGTGTATGGTCAAGCCGTTTGATGAGCAACCTGGAATTATTTCTGTAGAATCAGGATTTACAGGTGGCCATGTTGCTAATCCAACTTATGAACAAGTAAGTACTGGAACAACAGGTCATACTGAAGCTGTTGAGATTACTTATGATTCTGATGTGATTTCATATAGACAACTTGTAGAGATATATTGGCAAGTTACAGATCCAACTGACGCTGGTGGTCAATTCCAAGACCGTGGAGATAATTATCGTCCAGTGATTTATTATGGAAACAATGATGAGAAAAAAGAAGCAGAAGAGTCAAAGAAAGCCTTGTCTGATGCGGAAAAGTTCACAGATCCAATCGTCACTGAAATACTTCCCGTTGAACCATTTTATCCTGCAGATGAATATCATCAGGAATTTTACAAGAAAAATCCGGCCCGTTATGAACTAGAAGAAAGTGGCGGAAGAGCAAGTTTTATTGAAAAACATTGGAAATAGGCTGAAAAAATATTCATTTGTGCTAAGATTGTTTAGGTTATATCTTATATTTTAGAGGGTACATAAATCATTAAATGATTTTTGGAACTCGTTTTAGGAGAAATTTTAGATGGATGAATTAGATAAGTTAATTGAAAGGCATCAAAACTTATCCAAAATATCAGTTGCATTTCTGTATTCAATTGCCGTGTCTATCGCGGTTAATATGTTTTGGACACCTGGAGGTATTTATGGTTCAGGTGTAACCGGTGCTGCTCAGTTAGTTTCTACTATAACTGAACGTTGGTTTCCGTTTCATATTTCGACCTCAATAATGTATTTTGCGTTTAACGCACCATTATTTGTTCTGGCCTGGAAGAAAATCGATCATAACTTTACTGTTTTTACAGCTATTGCCGTAGTTTTTGCATCAGTCATGATGCATATTTTCCCTGCTGCAAAGATAACCGCTGACCCACTGGTTTGTGCCATTTTTGGTGCTGTTGCTAATGGATTTGGTACAGGTATGGCGTTACGTAATGGTATTTCAACCGGTGGTATTGATATTGTTGGTATTATTTTAAGGAAAAAGACAGGTAAAAGTGTCGGAACGATAAATATCATGTTTAATGTATTTATTGTTTTCTGTGCCGGTTTACTGTTTGGTTGGGTGCATGCTTTGTACAGTGCGGTCAGTATTTTTATAAATGGCCAAGTCATTGATATGATTTATAATAAGGATCAGAAACTTCAAGTTATGGTCGTTACTGCAAAGCCCAAAAATGTTATTAAGCAGATTCAAACTGAAATGAGACGTGGTATTACCATTGTTCATGATGTTGAAGGTGCATATAAGCATGAAGAAAAAACTATTTTATTTACAGTTATTTCACGATCAGAATTACATGACCTTGAAACTGCTATGAGTCTCTCAGATCCTCATGCGTTTGTTAGTGTTACTGACACTGTCAAAATTTTGGGTAGATTTTATCAAAAGCACATTTATTAATCAGAGTGTGAAAATGCACGGGTAATTTCCGAGCATTAACGTAAATAATTCCGATATTCGCAAAAGTGAATATCGGAATTATTTTTGTTAAGCGGAAGAAATTGTGCATTTTCACACGTTTTCGCTGCGGAGTAGAAAAAACTTGTCACAGTTCCTTTTTACGATTAGCCAAGAGTATATTAGGGGGGTATGAAACAGTGGTTCTGTTAGCTTAAGTAGTACAATTATGTATAATAGGTAATTAGTTAGTTCAGTTTTTTAATTGAGGAGGAAATGAAAATGATAATTGGATCACATGTAGCCATGAAAGCACCTGATATGTTGGCTGGTTCTGCTAAGGAAGCTCATAGTTATGGAGCGAATGCTATGATGATTTTTACTGGAGCACCTCAAAACACACGACGTAAAGATATTTCAGAGATGAATATTGAAGAGGGTAAAAGATTACTTGAGCTATATGGAATTGATCACGTTATCGGTCATGCTCCTTATATTATTAATTTGGGAAATACCGTTAAGCCTGAAAAGTTACCTTTTGGAATATCTTTTATGCAGGACGAATTGAAACGTGCCGATGCTCTAGGAATTGAGGCAATAAGCTTTCATCCAGGTGCTCATTTAAAGCAGGGTCCAGAAAAGGCTTTATTGCAGATAGCGCAGTCATTGGATAAAGTGATCTCACCGAATCAAAAAGTTAGTATTGCAATAGAAACTATGGCTGGCAAGGGTACTGAAGTAGGAATTAATTTTGAACAATTGGCTTATATTTTTGATCATTGCCAAAATAACAATAAACTTTCCGTTACCATGGATACTTGCCATATGAGTGATGCAGGCTATGACATCAAGAATGACTTTGATGGTGTTTTGAATGAATTTGATCATGTGGTAGGGCTAGATAGGTTATCAGTTATTCATTTGAATGATTCTAAAAATGAACGTGGATCTCACAAAGATAGACATGATGATATAGGATTTGGAACTATTGGGTTTGATGCATTGAACTACGTCGCTCATCACCCACAACTAGAACTTGTTCCTAAAATAATGGAAACTCCATATGTTAAAAAAGATGAGAATGATAAAAAAGGTATTGCTCCATTTAAAGAAGAAATAGATATGTTACGTGAGCAGAAGTTTGATCCTGATATGAAAGCTAAATTAATTAAGGAAAACTAAAAGGCTAGTCATTTGACTAGCCTTTCTTATATCCGTTTATTTGTAAGTTTTCCATGATCAATGCTGCGGTTTCTTCAATTGATCTATCTGCTGTATTGATTACAGGGCAACCAAGTTTTTTATAAATATCATTTGAGTAATCTAATTCTTTTTGGATCTCGTTTTCATCTGAGTAAGTTGTATCTGGATCTAATCCATAAGCAATCATTCTTTGACGACGAATTTTCATAAGTACGTTCATGTCATTTGTAAGACCGACGATTTTAGTCTTATCAACTTGCCAGAGTTCATCTGGTAATTGTGTTTTAGGACCGATTGGTAAATTAGCAACACGAATGTTCCTGTTAGCTAAGTATAATGATAAAGGAGTTTTCGAAGTCCTAGAAATACCTAATAAAACAAGGTCAGCTTCTAAAAGCCCTTTAGGATTTCTACCATCATCATTTGAAACGGTAAATTCCATTGCTGAAATCATGTCAAAGTATTCATCATCTAGATTATGTATTAATCCCTTTTTACGAATAGGTTCTTCATTAACGATTTGGCCGAATGTTCCTATGATTGGATTTAATATGTCATAATAAGTTATACCGTTATTTTGACAATATGAATTGATAATGTCACATAATTCCTTTGAAACGATAGTATGTAATATTATTGCATTTGCATCATTTGCCATCGAAAGTATCTCTTTTAGATGATTATCGTTCTTTACAAAGGGATATTTTGTGTAGACAGTATCAAACATAGGAAATTGTGCAAAAGCTGCCTTAGCGACTCGTACAGCAGTCTCTCCAGCGGAATCTGAAAGTACAAAAACGCTTAATTTTCGGCTCATAAAAATTCCTCCTAAAAAAAATATAGAAAAATGTTTGAACAATGGGTTCTTTTTGTTATAATAACATATGAGCTGTGAAAGAAAAATAGCAGTTACGTACAAGTTGGAAGGAGGGATATCATATGTCAAAAACTGTCGTTCATGAAAATGAGTCGCTGGATGATGCTCTTCGTCGCTTCAAACGTTCTGTCTCAAAAAGTGGTACACTTCAAGAATATAGAAAACGCGAGTTTTACGAAAAGCCTAGTGTTAAGAAAAAGTTAAAATCAGAGGCCGCTCGTAAGCGTAACAAGAAACGTCGTTAATATGACTTAAAGGTTAAAACATTTTATGTTTTAACCTTTTTTTTACGAAAAATTTACATACGTGTGCTATCATTCAAGTAATAATAGGAGGAGTTGTATTTATTGGCAGAAAACAAAGATCAATTTAAAAAGAGTATTCAAATCAAGAATCCACAAGACGCAGTTAGTCTATTTGGAGTCAATGATAGCAACTTGAAATTAATTGAAGAAGGTATGAATGTAAAAATTCATGCTTTTGGTGAACAACTAGATATTACTGGTGATCATGATAATGTGAGCAAAGCGTATACACTAGTTGTGAAATTAGTTAAGTTAATTGAGAGTGGTATTGGATTAGGATCAGCAGATATTGTCAGTGGCATGAAGATGGTTGAACGTGGAACTCTAGATTACTTTGAGGATTTGTATAAAACCGAACTGATTAGAGACTTCAGTGGGAAACCAGTTAGAGTTAGAAACTTTGGTCAGAGACAATACATTAATGCTATTAATCACAATGATATTACATTTGGAATTGGACCAGCTGGTACTGGTAAAACTTACCTTGCCGTTGTAATGGCCGTTGCTGCTCTTAAAAAGGGAACAGTTAAACGTATCGTCCTTACTAGACCTGCTGTTGAAGCGGGTGAAAGTTTGGGATTTTTGCCGGGCGACTTAAAGGAAAAGGTCGATCCGTACTTGCGTCCCATTTATGACGCATTATACGCAATTATGGGAGCAGATCACACAGGTCGCCTATTGGAACGTGGAGTTATTGAAATCGCCCCTCTAGCTTATATGAGAGGGCGTACGTTGGATGAATCATTTGTTATACTAGATGAGGCTCAAAATACCACTAGAGAACAAATGAAGATGTTTTTAACACGTTTAGGATTTGATTCCAAGATGATAGTGAATGGTGATATTTCTCAGATTGATCTACCACGTAATTCTCGTAGCGGATTAATTCAAGCTCAGAAAATATTGCAAAATTTACCACACGTACAATTTGTTGATTTCACTTCCGCTGATGTTGTTAGACATCCAGTAGTAGCCGAGATTATTGATGCGTATGATGATTCTGATAAAATTGAAAAATAACGGGGATAAGTATGGATTTAGAAATTTATAATGATGATAAGTTAATCGATCAATCACGTGTTGATTGGGTCAATGATATTGTGAAGTTTACTTTTGACAAATTAGAATTAAAAGATGACACTCAATTATCAATTCATTTTGTTACAAAAGATAAAATTCATGAAATTAATAAAGAATATCGTGATACCGATAGAGCAACTGACGTAATTAGTTTTGCCATTAATGATGGAGAGGATTCATTGAATTATTTGGAAGAGCAAATTCCTGATTTGCCATTGGATCTTGGAGACTTATTTATAAGTGTTGAAATCGTTGATGAACATGCTAAAGATTACGAGCATTCATTTGATCGTGAATTAGGATATACGATTGTGCATGGGATTCTTCATTTAAACGGTTATGATCACATAAAACCAGAAGATGAAAAGGTCATGATTGGTTTACAAGAAGAAATTCTTAGTGCGTATGGATTACAAAAATAGCAATTAAATAGGAGACTGGGTCAGTGGAAATTAACGAACAAGAATTATTTGATATAGCATATAAAGCCATGGATCATGCGTATGCACCGTATTCAAATTATACAGTCGGTGCAGCTATTCTATGTGATGATGGAAAAATTTATTCTGGTGTTAATATAGAAAATGCTTCATATGGATTGACCAATTGTGCTGAAAGAACAGCTATATTCAAGGCTGTATCTGTTGGTGCTAAGGAAATAAAAGCTATTGCAATCGTTAATGGAACTTCAGATATGTCTAAACCTTGTGGTGCATGTAGACAAGTTATGAGTGAATTTATGAAATCAGATGCACCAGTATTCTTAGCGAATAACGTTAACGAGTATAAAGAGTTTAAATTTAGAGAAATTTTACCACTGGCATTCAGTGATGAGGATATGGATTAATTATGGATAATAAAAATTTTCGTTCAGGATTTGTAGCAATTGTAGGACGCCCCAATGTTGGTAAATCAACATTTATGAACCGTATTATTAAAGAACAAATTGCAATTACTTCACCTAAAGCACAGACAACTAGAAATAAGATACAAGGTATTTTTACGGATGAAAAACGTCAAATAATCTTTTTGGATACACCCGGAATCCATAAGCCACACAATGGTTTGGATCAATATATGGATTCAGCAGCTACTTCTGCATTAAAAGAAGTTGATGCAGTATTATTTATGACAGAGGCTGGACAATCAGCTGGACCTGGAGACAAGTTCATTATTGAAGAATTGAAGAAAGTTAAGGCACCAGTATTCTTGATTCTGAATAAAATTGATATGATCAACCCAGATGATATGGCTCCACAAATTAGTGAATATTCACAATTAATGGACTTCTCTGAAGTTGTACCAATCAGTGCAACAAATGGTAATAATGTCGATGAATTGATTGATTCCTTAACGAAGGTATTACCAGTCGGACCACAATATTATGATGATGACCAAATCACTGATCATCCAGAATACTTTATCGTTGGTGAGCTTATTCGTGAGAAGATACTTGAGGATACACGTGATGAGATTCCTCATACTGTTGCTGTAATTGTTGAATCAATGAATCAACGTACGGCGGCTGGTAAACTTCAAGTTGAAGCAAGTATTTATGTTGAAAGAGAAAGCCAAAAGCCAATTATTATTGGTAAAGGTGGTAGTATGCTTAAAAATATTGGTATTGGTTCACGTATTAAAATCGAGCACTTATTAGGTGAAAAAATCAATTTGAAGCTTTGGGTAAGAGTTAAGAAAAATTGGCGTGATGATCCATTATTCTTGAATCAGGCTGGATATTCGGTTAAGGATCTTAAGTAATGCATCAAAATGAAACAAACTTTTTTGGTATTGTTGTTCGTAGACAAAGGTATAGGGAAAAAGATGCGCTAGTCACGATTCTTACTAAGGAATATGGTTTTAGAACTTTTTTAGTTCGAGGAACACAAGGATCAAAGTCTAAGATTTCTGGCTCAGTTATTACATTTTCATATGGTGATTATACTGGAGTGGTTAGAGACGAAGGTCTATCTTATTTGAATTCTGCTAGTAATATTAAACAGTTTGATGAGATAATTCAGGATATCGAATTAAATGCGTATGCCACCTTTCTTTTTGACTTATTGCACAGTGCATTTATAGACTCACCGTTAACAGATGAGTGGTATAGGGATACGTTCAAGGCACTATTGTATATTGAGAATGGATTCGATCCACAAATAGTTATTGATATTATGCAAATGCATTTATTGCAGGTGTTTGGTGTACAACCCAATATGGATTCTTGTGTTGTTGGTGGTGAGACAGAGGGAAGATTCGACTTTTCAGTTGTTTTAGGTGGAATTATTTGTTCAAAGCATTTTGACACAGATATTCATCGATTGCATGTACCTGAACGAATCGTTTACTTTTTAAGATTATTTAGTAAAATCGGTCTTGATCAAATTGGTAAGATTGAAATCAAGAATAACAATAAAGATATGATTCAAGGTGCTATCGATTCTATTTATCTTGGTTCAGTGGGATATTATCCTAAAAGTAAGAAATTTATTGATGATATGAAAACGTGGCGTATTTGATACGTTTGTATAATTGACAATATTTTTAAAATTGCTATAATTAATTCTATGAAAACAGCGATGCGGGATGGTGAAAGCCGCTACAGTTTCAATGGCTAATGGTTATTTAATTTTTTAATAAAAGAGCAGGACTAAAGTCCTGAATTAGGGTGGAACCGCGAAATTATTCGTCCCTTGCTAGGTAGACAACTATACCTTGCAAGGGATTTTTTGTGCTTACCCGAAGGGAGACAGTATGGCAAAAGAATTAAATGTACAAAATATGATATTGACACTTCAAAAATTTTGGGGTGATAAAGGTTGCATGTTGATGCAAGCTTATGATACAGAAAAAGGTGCCGGAACTATGAGTCCTTATACGTTCTTGCGTGCAATTGGACCAGAGCCATGGAATGCAGCTTATGTAGAACCTTCAAGACGACCAGCAGATGGTAGATATGGTGAAAACCCTAATCGTTTGTACCAACATCATCAATTTCAAGTTGTTATGAAACCAGCTCCTGAGAATATTCAAGAATATTATCTAGATTCACTACGTGCACTAGGCATTGAACCTTTGGAACATGATATTCGTTTCGTTGAAGATAACTGGGAGAACCCATCAATGGGTTGTGCCGGTGTTGGTTGGGAAGTTTGGCTTGATGGTATGGAAGTTTCACAATTTACATACTTCCAACAAGTCGGCGGTCTAGCATGTCACCCTGTAACAAGTGAAATCACATATGGTGTTGAACGTTTAGCTTCATACATTCAAAATGTTAATTCAGTTTATGATCTTGAATGGGGTGATGGAGTACTTTATGGTGATATTTTCAAAGAACCAGAGTATGAGCATTCAAAGTATTCATTTGAGGAAAGCAATCAAGATATGTTGTTTAAATTCTTTGATGAATATGAAAAAGAAGCAAATCGTTTAATGGACTTAGGACTAGTTCACCCAGCTTACGATTATATTTTGAAATGTAGTCACACATTTAATTTGTTGGATGCCCGTGGAGCTGTCTCTGTTACTGAAAGAGCAGCATTCTTATCACGTATTAGAAAAATGGCACATAAAGTTGCAAAGGCATTTGTTGAAGAACGTAAGAAGCGTGGTTTCCCATTATTGGCAAATAGCGATGCAGTAAAGGAGAATGAAAATGACTAAAAATTACTTATTAGAAATCGGTTTGGAAGAAATGCCTGCCCATGTTGTAACTAACAGTGTTAATCAGTTGGCACAAAAGGCCGCAAAATTCTTAAAAGAAAACCGTATTTCATTCTCAAACATCGAAAAATACTCAACACCAAGACGTTTGGCAATTATTGTTAAGGATATTGCTGAAAAACAAACAGATATTGATATTAAGGCAAAAGGACCATCAAAGAAAATTGCACAAGATGCCGATGGTAATTGGACAAAGGCAGCTCAAGGATTTGCTCGTGGTCAAGGAATGACTACTGATGATATTTTCTTTGAAGAATTAAAAGGGGTCGAATATGTTTATATCCAAAAGCATGAAGCCGGTAAGAATGTTGAAGATGTCTTATCTGAAATTACTGATGTAATCAAGTCACTAACATTCCCAACTAGAATGCACTGGGGTTCATATGATTTTGAATATATTCGACCAATTCACTGGTTAGTTTCGTTATTGAATACTGAAGAAGTTCCTTTACAAATTTTGGATGTTAAGTCTGGTCGTATGACACGTGGACATCGCTTCTTGGGTGAGGATATCGAAATAGATGATGCTATGAACTATGTTGAAAAACTACGATCACAATTTGTTATTGCTGATGCCAAAGAACGTAAGGATATTATTTCAAATCAAATTAAGACGATTGCAAATGATAACGACTGGGTTGTAGATATAGATGCTAATTTGCTTGAAGAAGTAAATAATTTGGTTGAATTCCCAACAACCTTCCATGGATCATTTGATAAGAAATATTTGGAGATTCCAGAAGAAGTTTTGATCACTTCAATGAAAGATAATCAAAGATATTTCTATGTTAGAAATCATCAAGGAAGTTTGGAACCATACTTTATTTCAGTTAGAAATGGTAATTCTGAACATATTGAAAATGTTATCAAAGGTAACGAAAAGGTTCTTGTTGCTAGATTGGAAGATGCTGATTTCTTCTATAAAGAAGATCAAAAGAAGACCATTGCTGATTACGTTGAAAAGTTAAAGACAGTTAATTTCCACGTTAAGATCGGTACGATGTTTGAGAAGATGGAGCGTGTACATCAAATTTCAAATCATTTGGCTGAATTATTTGGATTGTCAGCTGAAGAAACAAAAGACGTTTTACGTGCTAGTGACATTTACAAGTTTGATCTTGTCACAAATATGGTTGATGAATTCCCAGAATTACAAGGTGTCATGGGTGAAAAATATGCCAGCTTGATGGGGGAAGATGACGCTGTAGCGAAGGCTGTAAGAGAACACTATATGCCAATTTCAGCTGAGGGTGGCTTACCTGCAACTAAAGTTGGAGCAACATTGGCCATTGCCGATAAAATTGATTCACTTATAACATTTTATGCTGTTGATTTGATACCTAGTGGTTCAAACGACCCATACGCATTACGTCGTCAAGCCTACGGTATTGTTAGAATTTTGAATCAATATCAATGGTCATTAAATCTTGATGATTTACAAAGTTATTTAAAGAGTAATTTAACAGTTCCAGAGAAACTAGACTTGAGTGCACATACTAAGGATATTGATAAGTTTATGATTGATCGTGTACGTCAATTACTTGGTAATACAGATGTTAGAAATGATATCGTCGATGCTGTTATTAACGGCTCAGATGTTGATCCTATTATTATGATCAATACAGCCAAAGTATTGCAAAAACACGTTTCTGACGATGATTTCAAGGAAGTAGTTGAAGCACTTGGACGTGTGGTAAATCTATCTAAGAAAGCTAAGTTTGATTATAGTGATGATTTAGCTCTTAATGAATCGTTATTCGAGAATCCGTCAGAATCAGCATTGAATAATCAGGTTCAAGAGATTATCAAAGCAGGTAATTTTGATGCTGAAGCACTATACGAAAAACTCGCATCACTGAAGCCAGTTATTGACAGTTACTTTGATGAGAATATGATTATGGCGAAAGACGCTGAAGTTAAAAATAATCGTCTTACACAATTAGTTATTGCAAACCATTTAATTGCAAAATTGGGAGATTTGTCTAAAATTGTAGTTAAGTAAGCAAATAATTGTAATTGCGCTAACAATGTGATATATTATAGTTCACTGTTTTTATATGTATATTTGAGGAGGTGACGGCCATGGCAACTCGGATTCCACAGGAATTTATTGATGAAGTTACCTCAAAAACCAACATTGTTGATGTAATTAGTAAATATGTACAGTTAAAGAAATCAGGTAAAAACCTATTTGGATTGTGTCCTTTTCATGAGGAAAGAACACCATCTTTTTCAGTTGCTGAAGATAAACAGATATTCCATTGTTTTAGTTGCGGTCGTGGTGGAAATGTCTTCAAATTTATTATGGAAATTGAAAGTAAGAGCTTCCCTGAGTCTGTAATAGAAGTTGCCCAGATGGGTAACATATCTGTACCAGATCAATATCAAGTTAGTGATAATAATTATCAAAGTTCCGATAGTCAAACTTTAATAAAAATGTATGAGGAAGCAGCAAAGTTATATAGTCATATTTTGTTAAAGACAGAGAATGGAACACCAGCTTTAAAGTATTTAAATGGCCGTGATCTAGATGATAAGCTTATTGAAACCTTTAATCTGGGTTATGCACCGAATAATTCAAATCTCTTGCTCCAATTCTTCAAAAATCGTAAGATTGATGACTCAGTATTAAGAAAATCTGGATTATTTGCTGAAAATCAAGAAGGTGAATTGTTTGATCGGTTTAGAGACCGTGTAATGGTTCCAATTACGGATGAGTCAGGTAATATCATTGCTTTTTCAGGAAGAATTTTGAATAAAGCCGATGGTGTTGCCAAGTATATGAACAGTCCGGAAACGTCTATTTTTAATAAGAGTAAGGCACTGTTTAATCTCAATAATGCTAAAAAGACGATTCGAGATAATAAAAATGTAATTTTATTTGAAGGATTCATGGATGTAATTAGTGCTTATAAATCTGGAGTTACAAATGGTGTTGCCTCAATGGGAACTAGTTTGACTGATCAACAACTTTATACTTTAAGTCGATTGACCGACCAAATCAATATTTGTTATGACGGAGATGATCCTGGTGTAGAGGCTACTTATCGTGCGGTTACGCAATTAAACGATGATCGTTTTTCTTACGGAGTCATAAGTGTTCCGAATAAAAAAGATCCAGATGAGTATATTCGTAGTGAGGGTGGCGAGGCGTTTAAGAACTTAGTTAATAACGGAGTGCAAACTCCAATGAGTTTTTTACTTAATTACTTCAAGAGAAACTATAATCTCAGCAATGAACACGATCAAATTGAGTTCCTTAATCGTTCATTGAATGAAATAGTTAAGTTACAATCGCCAGTCGAAGTTGATATGTACGTTGGTAGAATTGCGGATGAAATGAATGTTTCAAAGGAATCTATCAATAAAGAACTTGATACACTTAGACGTAGAATGGCAATTAAACGCCCGGCTAATAATAATAGAAATGCAGAAAAAGCAGTACTTGAAAAAGTGACTGCGACTGTGCATTCCAATTATGATCGAATTGAAAAATCTGAACGTTGTTTGTTGTATTGGGCAATTAATTTTCCAGAGATTAGAATCAACCTCAAGGGGAATGGTTTCAACTTTGTCCATGTTAATTATCAAAGCCTTTTTAACTCACTGCTTTCATATGGGGAACAAAATGATGCAGAAGAAATCAATATTTCTGATTTTATGAATGTTCTCGATAACGATGAGAAGAATCTTTTAGCAGAATTGGAGATGATGCCAATGCCCGCCGAGTATAGTGATCAAGAGATTAATGATTATGTTAATAATATTAATAATTCGGATTTAGAGACAAAGGTTTCCGATATTAATCATCAATTGAAACAGGCTGCAATGGTAGGTGACAATAAATTACAATTAGAACTGACGAAGCAACTGATTGATGTTAGAAGATTGTTAAGTAATTAAAGCATACTGGAGGAATATACATGGCAACTAAAAAAACAACAGTATCAAAAGAACTAAAAACTGCTACAAAGAAGCTAGTTAAAGATCTTAAGAAAACTGGTTCCATTACAGAAGATGATCTACAAGAAAAGATTATCAAGCCTTACAAACTTAAAGGTGAAGCTTTAACTAATTTTATAAGTGAACTTGAGGACCAAGGTATTGGTGTTGTTGATAAAAAGGGTAATCCAAGTAAACTTTCTCTTTTGAAAGAAAAAAAGGAAGCAGAAAAGAGTCCTAAAAAGAAAAATGATACTACTGCCCCAACTGATATTAAGGTTAATGATCCAGTTCGTATGTATTTGAAGGAAATTGGCCGTGTTCCGTTGCTTAATGCCCAACAAGAAGTTGATCTTGCTTTGAAAATCGAACAAGGGGATGAGGAGGCTAAACAAAGTTTAGCCGAAGCCAACCTTCGTTTAGTTGTTTCCATTGCCAAGAGATATGTAGGCCGTGGTATGCAATTTCTTGATTTGATTCAAGAAGGTAACATGGGTCTAATGAAGGCCGTTGAAAAATTCGATTATCGCTTAGGATTTAAGTTTTCTACATATGCAACATGGTGGATCAGACAGGCTATTACGCGTGCTATTGCTGATCAAGCCCGTACAATTCGTATTCCAGTACATATGGTCGAGACAATCAATAAGTTGATTCGTATTCAACGTCAATTACTTCAAGATTTAGGTCGTGAACCTTTACCAGAAGAAATTGGTGCAGAAATGGATATGCCAACTGGAAAAGTTCGTGATATTCTAAAGATTGCACAAGAACCAGTATCATTGGAAACACCTATTGGTGAAGAGGATGATTCTCATTTAGGTGATTTCATTGAAGATTCTGATGCAACAAGTCCTGAAGATCATGCATCATATGAATTATTAAAAGAGCAATTAGAGAATGTTTTAGATACTTTAACTGATCGTGAAGAAAATGTCCTTCGTTTACGTTTTGGTCTAGATGATGGTAGGACTAGAACTTTGGAAGAGGTTGGTAAAGTCTTTGGCGTTACACGTGAAAGAATTAGACAAATTGAGGCCAAAGCTCTTAGAAAATTACGTCATCCATCAAGATCTAAACAATTAAAGGATTTCTTGGAATAACAATTAGCGTTTCTTTTCAAAAGAACAGCGAATTCATTGCTGTTCTTTTTTATTGTTATTTTTTCTGAAATTTTTATACTAATTAGTTATGAATTTTCATGAATTGCGTTAACATGTAATATATATACTTTTTTGGAGGATTTAAATTTTATGTTAGATAAAAAAATGTACGATGAAATATTTTCCCATTCATTTACTATGCCTATTAAGGTTATTTATTGGGATGGAAAAGAAAAGAACTATGGTTCAGAAGGCAAATCTGACATAACGATTAGATTTAATACAAAGGTTCCGATTTCTGAAGTTGTTAAACACGCAACGCTTACATTAGGTGAAGCATATATGAATAAGGATATTGAAATTGAAGGATCAATTCAAAAACTTATTATGAATGCCTATAAGCAATCAGAGAGTTTTATGTCAAATGTTAAACTAAAGAAAATTGTTCCCAAGTTTAGTCACAGTGAAGAAAGTAATAAAAAAGAGATACAAGAACATTATGATATTGGTAATGACTTTTATAAATTATGGCTTGATGAAACAATGACTTACTCATGTGCATATTTCCGTACACCGGAATATACTCTTGAACAAGCACAAATGAATAAAGTTCATCATATTTTGAATAAGTTAAATACTAAACCTGGTGAAACTATTCTTGATGTTGGTTGTGGTTGGGGAACAATGATGTTTACTGCAGCTAAAGAATATGGTTTGAATGCCAAGGGTGTAACACTTAGTCAAGAACAATATGATTATGTTAATAACAAAATTCAAGAAGAAAATTTGACTGATCAAATGGAAGTTATACTAGAAGATTATCGTGAAATTGATGAGAAATTTGACCACGTTGTTTCTGTTGGTATGTTTGAGCATGTTGGTGAGACTCACCTTGAAAACTACTTTAAGCAGATCAAGAATTTGTTGAAGCCAAATGGTACTGCCCTTATTCATGGTATTACTGGCCAACATCCTGGTTTGGGTGTTGATCCATGGCTTGTAAAATATATTTTTCCAGGTGGCTATATTCCTGATATTAAGGAAAATGTTGGTCATATTATGGATGCTAAGTTACAAATCGATGATTTAGAGCCATTAAGACGTCACTATCAAAAGACAGTTGAGATTTGGCACCACAATTTCTTAAAAGTTGAAGATAAAGTTAATGAAATGTATGGAGAAAAGTTCGTACGTATGTGGGACTTATATCTTCAAGCTTGTGCTGCTTCATTCCAAAGTGGTAATATCGATGTAATTCAATACTTACTTACAAATGGTCCTAGTGGAACTACATTACCAATGACTCGTGAATATATGACAGACTTGGATAAAAAGACTGCAGAATAGAGGATAAAGTGACTTTATTATCGAATAGATTACAAGCCGTTTATCAAATGGTAGAAGCTGGAGCAAGAGTTGCCGATATTGGTTCCGATCATGCTTATTTACCAGTTGAATTAGTTGAAACAAAAGTTGTTGACTACGCTATTGCCGGTGAAGTCGCAATTGGACCAATGTCTAGATCAAAAGAAGATGTTGAAAAATTTGGTTTAAGCAAAAAAATTGATATTAGACTCGGTGATGGATTAGCCGTTATTAATCGAGAAGATAAGATTGATACAGTGGTAATTGCCGGGATGGGTGGTATTTTGATTTGTGATATTTTATCACGATCAACAATGGAACAACTGTCGAATGTCAATACATTGATTTTGCAGCCTAATATTGGTGAACCTTTAGTAAGACATTGGTTAATTGAACATGATTTTGAAATTATAGATGAAGACATTCTTTCTGAGGATCATCACGATTATGAAATTATTAAGGCACGTAAAAAAGCTTCAGTTGCAGGATTAACTGAGGCACAATATTTAATGGGTCCAATTCTAATGACAAAAAAATCCGATGCCTTTATAAATAAATGGCAACGAAAATTGAATGGATACCGTAAGGCCGTTGATAATATGCATAATGCAAAAAAAATTGATGAGACCAAGATAAATAGAATGAAACAATATATTAAATATGTTGAGGAGATTTTATAATGGTTAAAGTTCAAGATGTTATTGATCAGGTTGAAGAATATGCTCCATTATCAATTAAAATGGATGGAGATCCAACTGGATTTCAAATTGGTGATAGGACTCGTGAAGTTAATCGAGTAATGACCACTTTGGATGTCAGACCAGAGGTCGTTCAAGAAGCTATCGATAAAAAAGTCGATTTGATCTTGGCACATCATCCCATTATGTTTAGAGCCGCAAAAAATTTGGATTTATCATCGGCTCAAAATAAAATGTATAGTGATTTGTTAAAACACGATATTTCTGTTAATGCTTCTCATACTAATATGGATAAGGCACATGGTGGAATGAATGATTGGCTAATAGAAGAACTGAAATTGGAAAATATCAGTTATCTTGATCCAGATGATGAGTACTCGATTGGAAGAGTTGGTGAATTAGCTGAGCCAATGGACTTATTAGATTTTGCTAAAAAAGTTCGTGACACTTATAATCTACCTAATTTAAGATATGTTAAATCACAGTTTGGTCAACAAGTTAAAAAGGTCGCTATAATCGGTGGAGATGCCGGTAAGTTTTACCCTGAAGTAAAAGAGGTTGGTGCTGATACATTTATTACTGGAGATGTTTATTATCATACTGCCCACGATATGATGGCTAGCGGATTAAATGTTATTGATCCAGGACATCATATTGAAGCAATTTTTATTAAGAAAATGGCAGAATTGCTCAATAGTTGGAAAAAAGCTAATCATTGGGATATAGATATAGTACAATCAGAAGTAAGTACAGAACCATATAATTTTATTTAGGGAGTGTGTGGAAATGGCAATAAAATACGAAAAGTTAGTACCACGTTTCTTGGGTTATGTAAAACAAAATACTCGTTCTGATGAGAATTCAGATACAATTCCTTCAACAAAGAGACAAACGGTCTTTTTGAATAAATTAGCTGATGAATTAAAAGGAATTGGTTTGAGTGATGTGAAAATCAATCCAGTTAATTCATACTTAACTGCTGAACTTCCATCAAATTTGAATTACGATGTCCCAGTTCTTGGACTAATTTCTCATGTCGATACTGCTGACTTTAATTCAGAAGATATTAAACCCAAAATCGTAGAGAATTATGATGGAAAGAGTGTTATTAAACTTGATGAAGAGGGTAAGTATACCCTTGATCCTAAAGTCTTTCCTTCATTAAAAAATTATGGTGGTCAAACGCTTATTACAACTAGTGGTGATACATTATTAGGCTCAGATGATAAGTCCGGTGTTACAGAGATTATTACAGCAATGGAATATTTGATTAATCATCCTGAAACAAAACATGGAAAAGTCAAAATAGGATTGGGTCCTGATGAAGAAATCGGAACTGGTTCATTAAAATTTGACGTTGATGATTTTGGTGCAGACTTTGCATATACTGTCGATGGTGGACCTGTTGGACAACTAGAATATGAAACATTTAGTGCAGCAAGTTTAAAGGTTTATATTACTGGTAAAGACGTTCACCCGGGTTCCGCCAAAGATATTATGATTAATGCAGTTAACATTGCTACTGAATTCCAAACAGCATTACCTGATGATGAAGTTCCTGAAAAGACTGATGGTCGTCAAGGATTCAATCATTTATTGGAAATCAAAGGTACTGTAGATAGTGCATATATGGATTATATCTTACGTGACTTTGACCGTGATGGATTGGAAGCTAGGAAGAACTTAGCAACCAAAATTGCCAAATCACTGAATGATAAGTATGGTGAAGGGGTCGTTAGACTTGATATGCATGATGAATATTATAATATGATCGATGTTATCAAGGACCATATGGATGTTGTCAAGGTTGCCGAAAAGGCATTGAATAATCTTGGCATAACACCCGATGAAGAACCTGTACGTGGTGGTACTGATGGTTCCACAATTTCATTTATGGGTCTACCAACACCAAACCTATTTGCTGGTGGTGAGAATATGCATGGACGCTTTGAATATGTAGCTGAAGAATCTATGGAAAAAGCAGTTGATGTAATTCTTGAAATCATTAAAATCAATAAAGATAATAAAAAATAATTAGTTTTATATTTAAGTAGAAGACACCTTTTGGATAAATTCCAAAGGGTGTTTTTTTACATCCTAAGTAGCCATAATGGCAAAAATGAATAATTTACTAGAATTTTTAGTAAAAGGTGCTTCATTTGTCCAATAAGCTGATTTATACTGTATATATGAAGATAATAGTATTTACTGCTGTTTATGGATATTTTCGACACAATAAAAAGCGTTGATGCTACTGAATAGAATTCAGTAATATCAACGCTTTTTGTGGATTATTTTTTGATTTATTAGGGGGGGGGAAGTATGAGATACAGAAGAAAACTACTTTATGCCACATTATTTACATCTAGTTGTCTATTTTCAACAAATATTGTTAAAGCAGATGATGTTGAACCATTAGGAGAAAGTGTAGCTGTTAGTCAGAGTGCACCAAAAGAACCAACAACTAATGATCAAAGTTCAGCGTCTACTACGGAAGCTAATATAGATACAACTAGTGTAGATAAAACGACTGATAATAATACATCAGTTCAGACTCAAGATACACAAGTAAATCAAGCCACTAAACAAGTACAATACAAAGAAAACTTGGATGGTGTCTATTCTACTAATGATCAGATTACTTATCTATATAAACAGGATGGTACGCAGGTTAAAAATCGTGCTTTGTCAGCAAATACATCTTGGTACACAGATAAACGCCAAACTATGAACGATGGATCTATTTATTATCATGTTGCTACTAATGAATTTGCTAACGGTAATGATGGTACTTATAAACCTTATGTTCAAGCATTTTCTGGTAATGCCACCGTTGTTTATAAGGATGGATCCGATATTCATGATTTTGAAGGTTACGGCAATAAAGCTACTTATGTTGGCAATAATTTACAAACAGGAAGCAGTTGGAAAATAAGTAATCACGCCAAAATTGGTAATAAAGAATGGTATCAGATTGGTAGTAATACTTGGGTACCTCAAGATTACATCGTGGTTAATGATGGTCAATATGAGGATGCTGATTGGATATCAGGTGTACCACTTATTTCTCAGCGTCCAGAATTACCAAATGGTTGTGAGATTACGGCTGTAACAATGATGTTGCAATATGCAGGTGCCAATGTTGACAAGATGCAGATGGCTAGGGAGATGCCAAGAAGTAGTAATTCGGATTACGGGTATATTGGTCAACCTTGGAATGGAACAGGTATTACTATTTTCCCACCAGCTCTTATGAACTTAGTAGAAAAATATACAGGTACTGCTAAGAACTTAACAGGTCAGGGGTTTGATGCTATCAAGTATCAAATCAATATTGGTCATCCAGTGGTGACTTGGAATACACTACATGGTTTTCCTTATCATGCTTTGGTTGTTACTGGTTATGATTCAAAGTACGTTTATTACAACGATTGTTGGACTGATCAGACAACACAAATGGGAATTAATCAATTTATCAATAATTGGGATACACAAAAAAGACGAGCAATTAGTTATTAAGAGGGAAATTTATAAATGAAGAATAGAGCTAAATTAGTAATGATTTGTGGTTTTGCATTAACAACCTTTCTAGCAGTTCAACAAAATGTAAAGGCCGATACAATCGATTCACAGCAAATTGAAAACGTAAATGTTAATGGTGTACCGAACGATAATACTCAGGTGGCACAATCTACAGTGCAAGATTCAGATACGATTCAAAATTCAAGTAATAATGATAACGCATCGTCAAATGATACTACTAAAGACGCATCTGTGAATACAGAAATACCTCAAACTTCAAGTAGCGATACACAAGGTAATTCAGCTTCCACACAGGCCGATTCGAATGCGACAAATGTTACACAGATTGATGGAGTAGTTCAAACTAATAAAGTAACTTATTTATATACGCAAGACGGATCTCAAGTTAAGAATCGTGCTTTAGGGGCTAATACTCCTTGGATAACTGACCGTATGTTGAATCTAAATGGTTCAAAGTATTATCGGGTTGCTACCAATGAATACACAAATAGTAATGATGTAACTATTCAATACGGTGAATCAAATGCTGGTGTAGTTCGTGTTAAGCAAGATGGGGGAGCTAATTACAAACAAGTAGATAGTGGCTTTATTAGAAATGGTCAGCCTAACCAAGCTCCTAGTTCAGTTTGGAAGTATAACAAGACAGATAATTCTAATGGATTGACATACTATCAAATTGCTAATAATGATTGGTTGGACAGTGATGATGCCACAATTGCTCCAGCATATCAAAATCCCAATAGTTGGCTACAGATTCAAAATACTCAAATTCAACCATCCGGTGGTTCAGTAGGTTATGACTTATACAACGGTGTTGAAGGAATTAAGACTTATTTAGTTAGAAAGTATTTTGGTTATTCTAATTCACACACAATATATGATAGTTCAGTTGCTTCATCAGTTAGAAATTTTCAATCGCGTAATGGACTAGCTGTTACAGGTATCGTTAACTTAGATACTTGGAAGGCTATGGGTTACTCAGAGGCTGATTGGTATGGTATTGATTCATACGTAGCTCCTCTTCAAACAAGTATTACAAGTACTCGCTCTGATCACATTGAAGCAATGATTAAATATATGGGCAAATCTTGGGTTTCTGGTGCTGCCTCAATGCCAGCTTATGGTGTTGATTGTTCTGGATTAGTTACTCAAGCACTGTATGCTACGGGTATTGATTCAGCTCCAATTTCAAATATTCAACATGCACAACCAGGACATGAATGGAATAGTCGTGATTATTGGGCAGATAATAGACTTCCTCGTGTCAATTTCAATAGTCGTCAACGGGGAGACTTGATCTTTTTTGCAGACCCATCAACAGGCGTCGTATGGCATGTCGGTATTTTGTTGAATGCAGATACAATGATTGAATCATGGCCATTTGCTGTTCAAGAACATTCAATCTATTCTTCACGTGGAACTATTGTTGGGGTCAAACGTGTCTTTTCTTAATCAGTAAATATAACAAATAGTAGGTTTAAAAAGCATTTAGATTATGAGATAATTTAGGTGCTTTTTATTTTGTATAAGTTTAGGTTTGAAGTCAATATGAAGTAAAAATTAGACGTTTAATCGTCGGATGAATAAGGAGAAAAATTATGCCATTAGTACATATCGAACTTATTGAAGGTCGCAGTCAAGATCAACTTAAGACATTAGTTAAGGATGTGACAGATGCTATCGTTAAAGATACTGGTGCACCTGCAGAACATGTTCACGTTATTTTAAATGAAATGAAAAAAGACCGTTACGCAGTTGGCGGAGTTTTAAAAAGTGATGAGTAATTCTTAGTTTCTAAATTAGGCCTGTATTTGCTAAGAGCAAGTATGGGCTTTTTATTTTGTTAGGAGATATTATGTTAGACTCAGTTTTACCAAATAAACATCTTACTGATGAGCAGCAAGATGTTTTTAAGAAGATATTGGCATTTTGTAAAAGTAACTCTGCTAACCAGGTGAAGGGACTATTTCAATTAAATGGGGATGCAGGAACCGGCAAAAGTGTAATATTGACACAATTGTTTTTGACAATTGAACAAAATGCCAAAAAAGATGGATCAGATAATTATTTTTTGGTTAATCATCCTGAGTTATTGAAAGTATATCAAGATAATGCTACTGAATTTTCTGTATTACGAAAAAATAGATTCTTGCGGCCAACTAGTTTTATTAATACTATGAATAAGAATAATAAAACGGCAGATATTGTTGTTATTGATGAAGCTCATTTGTTATTAAGTGAAACGGATAAATATAATAATTTTGAACAAAATAATCAACTTGAAGAGATTATAAAATTAGCAAGGACAGTAATTATTGTTTATGATGAGAATCAAGTTTTGAAATTAAAAAGTTATTGGTCACAGGAAGTGATTGATAATTTGGTAAAACGTTTTGAATTACAATACGAGATGAGTACATTACGTAATCAAATGCGTATGCTGGCACCAGATTCAGTCATAAATTGGATTAATGATTTGACTAGGAACTTAAAAATAAATCCAATTTATTCGAATAATACAGAATATATCGACGGATCTACTAAAAACTATAAATTTAGGATTTACAATGATGCGGAAAAAATGTATCAGCAGATATGTCGCGATAATGATAATTATAAAAGATCTAGGATAGTAGCGACTGCAGATTATCCTTCAACGTTGGATGGTAATAAACATTACGTTAACGAGGGGAATTTCCATCTTCCTTGGGATCAGTATAATTACGATAAAATAACTTGGGCACAAAAGGATTCAACTATTAATGAAATTGGTTCAATTTATACGGTGCAAGGTTTTGACTTGAATTACGTTGGTGTAATAATGGGGCCATCGATTGAATACGCCGGGGATGGTAAGATACGTATCAATATTGATGCATACGAAGATCAAGAGGCGTTTAAAAAACGTCATAATAATGATTTGGTAGATATTTATGATGCAAAAGAAGCGATAATTCTTAATTCGATGAATGTATTACTTAAACGTGGAGTTAAAGGAGTGTATATTTACTTTCATGATTCACGCATATATGATTTTTTGGAGAAAAGCTAAGGCTTTTCTTTTTTTGTGGCATAGAGGTTACATAATTTAAGTTATACGAAGCCGTATTCTAAGAGTACAATTCAATTTTGCTTTTGTCTTAAAGTTGATCGTTGAAGAGTAGTAATGAGAATTACGCAATACATGTACATCTTAACTTTCGCTTTAAAATTCTAATGAGTACTAAAGAAGATGTTGATATTATTAGCAAGGTCAAATTGTTTAATCCATTCAAATTTATAGTAGATAACATTCTTATATTGCTATTACAATTTTGGTGAGAAAATTCAGTGATCCATTTTTTTGAGTAACTTGAATATTAGATTATTATAGCCAATTAATTGTAGTAGGGGAGTTTGATTTAAATGTGAATTTGGAATCAATCATGTATTTATTTTGGTGATGCTATTCTTACATATGACAGAAAATTTTTAACAATTTTATGAGCTAGTTTGATAATCAAGAATCTAGTAGTTCATTGCATAAGCATAAAAGTATACTTTCTAAGTATTGCTTTACTATCACAACATAATGTTGCGTAAAGCAGAATGAATTAATTGTTGATTATTGATTCACCATATTAATACAACACATTGTATTTGGACAATTAACCATCTATCTTTGATATTATTCATATTACTGATTCAACTTTATAGTACTGCTGAATTAGAAAACAATTCGGATAAAGCTTGTGATAACAAGTGGTTGTTGTTGGAGTTAATAGGGTATTTAAGATTCTTTGACAGTTGATTTACCTTAATAGTTGAAATTTATATTGCTATATTGTAGGACTTTGCAGTATGTTTCACTTCAATGGATGATGTGGTATAATCTATTTAAACATACATGGTGTTGCTTAGAGAATGTAATAGATTATCACGAATATAGCAGCACTTTACAATATACGACGTAACGTTGGATTAGTGAGGATATTATGCAAAGATTAACTAAAACAGATGAGAATATAAAAAAATCCTTCATCGATTTGATGAAGGATAAAGGTTTTGAACATTTAACTATTAGTGATATTACTGCTAAAGCGAAAATTAATCGTAGTACTTTTTATGCTCATTATGAGGATAAGTATGCTTTGGAAAAACATTTTGAAGACCTTATTTTAAACGAGCTTAGTGAACAATTAAATAATAATTTGGATTCAACTGTGAAATATCAGGATATAAAAAATGGTGTTGAAGTATATCCTGTGATGAATACAATTATAGATTACATTGAATCTGAGTTTGATTTGATCAAGGTATTGATGAGTAGTAGTGGAACAACACTTGAAAGTCGCATGAAAGACGTTTTATATCAAATTGTTGATCAGGGATTATACTTGGCCAAAGGGAACGATGAGATGGTTGATAAAATTCCTAATGATTATGCATACGAAATTGTTGTGTCAGGAATATTAAATACAATAAAATTTTGGCTGTTTAAAGACAAACCAGAGGATAAAGAGACAATAGTGGATATCATTATGAAAACACGTTATTTGAGTCCATATGATCTGTTGGGAGTCGATAATCAGTTTGGCAAGACAATTAAGGTTTGATTTTTAATTCGTTGATGTTATGTTCACTCATCAAATTCTTTATATCCTTTAGCAAGGCCTGGTTACTATTGTATTCAGCAAAGGCTATTGAGGTGGTCAAGGAGTGACTTAGTCGATTGTAATCAATTGGTAAGGTGTTAAGAGTATTTTTAGCAGCAAGAAAATAGAGCGTATCAGTGAATTCACCAGTAAAAAACTCGTTGAATTTGTGTAAGCCAAGTTGAATCAAGGTATTACTCCGTATAAAGTCCTTGTTGTTTGTATAGCGAGTAGCCATTTGTGTGATCATTAATCGATAATAGTAAAACTCGGTACTGGATTTTATAGTCAGATTTTCTATATTTGAGAATGCTAAATCATAGTAGTAATCAGTTTTAGTGATTTGGTTCTTATTCATATAAATCAAGCCTAATTCTGCGTATATAATTGTTCCCCAAAATGTTTTGTGGTTTTGTAGAAGTTCTAGAGAATAGTTCAATTGAAAGATAGCCTCATCATTATTTTGCTCATCTTTTGCAATTAATGCCGATATAAAATGGAGATGTGCTTTTTCCAAAGAGGGTAGAGGATCTTCTTTTATTGTGGAAATTGTTGATTTTACGATTTCCATTTTTTTGTTTTGAATGGCATTATCCATTACTTGAAATTTGTCTAAAAATAGATTACTGGATGGCAAAGATGAGAACTCTGAAAAAACGTTATCAAGTGTTAAGTTTAATTTTTGACAGATGGAAATAAGAACTGATATTGATGGAGATATATTTTGATTCTCTATTTTACTTATGATGGCTTGGGTACAAATACCATCAGCTAATTCGGTTTGACTAAGATTCAATTTCTTACGTTGTGTTTGAATGACTTTTCCTAAAAGCATAAAAGCTCCTTATAATATTAATTTGAGTAATATATTGTAGGACATATTTTACCAAATATTACATATAATAATATTATATGCTATTTTTGAATAAATAACTGATATTTGTAATAGATTCAAATTGATTATTTAAATAGATAATTATATGTTTAATGGCCACTTTTAACATGATCACTGAATATTTAATGGCTTAAATACATTGGTGAAAGATCTTTATAATCTGTTAAAAATGATTGCAAATACAAATTGAGACAAAAAAATAGTGAGTCCTAAGACTCACTATTTCAAATCAGTGTAATTTTATTGATGTAGTTTAAGGTATTCTAAGATGATTTTTAACTCATCAGCAGTTGGTTCATAATCACCTGATTTTAGGTTATGAATTCTCTCGACTGAAAGGTGACTTTCAAATGCAAATTGAGCATCATTCATATTTTTATCACGTTCAAATTGAATAATTGTTTCAGCTATACTTGGTTTCTCCATAAATAAATAACCTCCGATAAGTCCATCATATCATTAAGACTTAATTAATTGAGTATTTTTTAAAATGTTGACCATCTAGTGATTGGCCAGTAACGCAACTTAACCTCACCAACAACTGCTTTTTTATTGATAAAGCCAATAATACGACTATCCTTTGAAACGGTTCTGTGATCTCCCATAACGAAGTATGATCCAGCAGGAACTTTATTTGTCTTTTCGATAGTTTTTAAAGTTGAACTACTGTATCTTTGTTGCCACTCAGGAGCGGTTTTTGCTAGTTGACTCAAAGTAAAATTGTATGTGTAATTGTAAGCTTTGCCAGCATAGATGCTTGTATCAGGCTCTTTTTTCTTTGAACCAGCATCTAAGAAACTTTCATCAAATTTCTTACCATTAATGTACATTTTATTGTTCTTTGAAACAACAGTGTCACCAGGTAATCCAATAATTCTCTTGATGTAAAATGAACCAGGTTCATCAGGAGCCTTTAAAACTATGACATCCCCACGCTGCAAACTAGTATGTCTAACAGCAATTAATTTCTCGCCATTTTCAAAAGTAGGCTGCATGGATGGTCCTGAAACTTTATCGTTTGAAAATACAAACTGCATAAGCAAGAAGAACACGGCATAAATTGCGGCCGTCAAAGCAATGGTCTGTAGCCAAAACTTCCAGCCGGTTTCTTCTTTATCCGGCCTTCGTTTTGTATTATTTCTATTCATAATTCACCTCATACATGTACTACTTAGAATATTACACTTTTTCAGAATTATTGGAAATAATTGTGTAGTTTTCAGTCGCTTTTTTGTCAAAACGTAAACAAAACTTATTGTATAATGAAAAAAGTTATAATTTAGGAATGAATTTGAGATATCAA
This sequence comes from Companilactobacillus allii, assembly GCF_001971585.1. Classification (NCBI taxonomy): domain Bacteria; kingdom Bacillati; phylum Bacillota; class Bacilli; order Lactobacillales; family Lactobacillaceae; genus Companilactobacillus; species Companilactobacillus allii. The sequence continues at coordinate 1,953,523 of NZ_CP019323.1, forward strand.
ATCTTTCACATTGTTTCCTGAATGGTAGTAAGATGTCACTTAAAAAGATTACAAATTATATTGGAGGAAATTGAATGACTTATATTGAGAATTTAAGATCGGATGCTGACAAGTTGCCAAATGGCAAAGTGTTTAGTGCAAGAATTAATTTTATGGAACATATATGTGAAGCCTTAAGCAATAATGAATTGCCTAAGTATCATTTTCCACAGTTTCAATTTACGAAAAAAGAGATAACTTATTATATGGAACATAATATTAGTCTCGATGAAATTGAATTCCAATCAATGTCGGCTGATTTGAATAATTTTGATCATGATTTGGGTGAGTTCAGGACGTATCTTCAAACACGTTTTGGTTATTGGGCAACTATTACAAAAGATTTTATGAAAGTCTGGTCCGATAGTTTTGGAGATGCAAAATATCTTGAAGTTATGGCTGGAAATGGCTATATTTCAAAGGAATTGCAGGAATTAGGTAAAACATCTATTTGTACGGATAATAAAAGTTGGGCTAAACAAAGCAAAACGGGTCATGATTCTTTAATAGATGTCGAAAGACTAGATGCACTGTCAGCAATAGACAAGTATCATGACCAAGTTGACTATGTAATATTAGCTTGGAGTCCGGATCGTGATGAAGTGGACTGCGATATTCTTAAAAAAATCCGTGAATATGGATTAATGCTGATAGTAATAGGTGAGAAGTATGGTGCTACTAATAGTAAAAAGTTTTGGGATAATGCAGAATTCGTTGATTACGAAGCAATTGATGAATTGAATAAAATATACTCACGCTATGACTTGGTACATGATGAGGTATATTTAGTTAAATGATCTATATTAAAAGAAACACTCGTTTCAATATTGAATCGAGTGTTTCTTTAATTATTAGTGTAAAATAAGATATTATATGAGTTTTAAGTATAGGTGAGTATTAAAAATGAAAAAAATTATTTCTAGTATTATTATTTTGATTGCAGTGCTTTTAACAGGGGTTTCAATTTCAAAAAGTGATTCGATCAAATACAACAATACAATGAATCGATTGGGTATGAGTGACAAGGCCCTAGTGCTACATACGAAATCAAAAAAGAACTTGATTTCAGTAGTTAAGGAATTAGATAATAAGAAGCTATCTGGTTATCAAATTATCTTCTTTGAAAAAGATAATAGTGATATGGGTTTTATTTACAGTCATAAGAAAGTCAATAAATTACCAGTTACATCAGGTAGATATTTTTCACAGAGTGATTTTTCTTCACAGATACCATTTGCGGTTCAAGGCAAAAGTTCTGATATAAAAAATTACAAGCCACAAAGTCAAGAATATATAAAAGTTGGCAAAAACTATGTTTCTGCAATCGGGAATATTGGTTTTAATGGTGCAGATACGTTGAACAGTCAGACTTTGATCTCACTATCACCCAATCAGCCTAAAATGAAAGAAAAATTAAATGATGTGATTGCTGTATTGGATGGTAATGCAATATCTTCTAAAGAGAGCTATGCATCGATAAAAAAGGTATTACATGTAACTGGTACACACAGATATAGTCCTCAAAGTGATGATTTTAATAACGTAGAATCTGATAACAATGGCGAGTTGTATATGGTCGGGATTGTTTTATTATTTGCTTTAGCTATTGCTATGGAGTTTTATATATTGATTCCATTACGTTTTGATTTAAATAAGTCCAATTTAACTGGTGATTTAAAAAATAATTATCGTAATGGATTATTATTAAGGTACTTAATCTATACATTGGTACCGTATGTTTTAGGATATATATTTGTTAGTTGGAGGATCGTCATCATTAGCCATTCTGTGTTTAATATATTTATGGTTAGTTCAGCAGGTATCTCTATTTTAATAGGTATTTACCAAATATTCTTTGTAAAAAAGGTGGATTAATAGTTTTATGAACGTTGATTTAAGTAATGATTTCAAAACAAAATATAAAAAATTAATGGGAGATAGGGCGGATAGTCTTTTTGCGGCAATTGAAACAAAAAGCCGTAATTCATTTCGAATAAACCCATTGAAACCCAATTATAAAAATGTTGCCGTCGATTTAAGTGAACCGATTCCATATAGTAATGTTGGATATTTTGGTGATATAGACGGAAAATCCATCGATCATTTGGCTGGTTACTTATATAGTCAAGAGCCAAGTGCTATGTATGTTGCTGAAGTATTGGATCCTGTTGGCAAAGTGTTAGATCTATGTGCTGCTCCAGGTAGTAAATCGACATATATTGCTACAGAAATGGATAATCAAGGCCTTTTGGTGACTAATGAAATAAATAATAAGCGTTCTAGAGTTTTGTCGTCTAATATTGAACGAATGGGAATTCAAAACGCAATTGTGACTAATAATTCACCTAAAGATTTTGAAAACAAGTTTGAGGGATATTTTGATCGAATCTTAGTAGATGCGCCTTGTTCTGGTGAAGGGATGTTTCGAAAGGATCCAGAGTCAGTTAAATATTGGTCTTTAGATTACGTTGAACAGTGTGCAAATCGTCAACGTCATATTCTAGATTCAGCTTTTAAACTTCTTAAGCCTGGTGGGATTTTAGTTTATTCAACATGTACTTTTTCACCTGAAGAAAATGAAGAGAATATTGATTACTTTTTGAATCAATATCCAGAGATGCAAATGGCTGAAATTAAAAAATATGCTGGTATGGAAGACGGTATACCAAGTTGGGGTAATGATAACCAAGAACTTAAAAAAGCTCTTAGAATGTTTCCTGATAGGTTTGACGGTGAAGGACACTTTATTTGTAAGATGGTTAAAGCAGGTGAAGTTACTAAGTCACATGAAAAAAATATTTCAAATGGTATCGGTAAAGATGAAGTAAATTTAGTCGAGAAGTTTTCTAAGGCAAATTTAAACACGTTATCGCAAAATAATTGGTTCAAAGTTAGTGATTTTTTGTATCAGGCAGCCAGTTTAGACAATCGATTTAAGTCAATACATGTGTTACGTAACGGTTTAAAACTTGGTGAATTCAAAAAAAATAGGTTCGAGCCTGATATCGCATGGATATTGGCAATCGAACCTAATGTTTTGAAATCTATATTTGAATTAAATGATGATCAGTTTGAAACATATATGCATGGTGAATCTATTATTTTGAAAACAGACAGTAATATCGGCAACAAATGGTTAGGTCTAAGTTATCAAGGTAAACTATTCAGTTGGGGAAGATACAGCAACAATCAGATAAAGAATGTTTATCCCAAAGGATTAAGACGGTAAGTCGATTTTTCTTTGTTTTGAATAATTCGTTAAGTTCTCATCAAAAATGATGGGAACTTTTTTGATATCATCGATGTTTTTTGCGCCTATGACAGCCATAATGATCTGGATTTGTTTGGCAAAACTTTCGAAGAATAAGGTAGCTTCTTCTAGTGAATACTTTTGAAGATGATGTAAGACAAGTCCAGATATACCTACACCACTAGCACCCATTCTTATTGCTTTAACAACGTCCATTGGAGTACGAATTCCACCAGAAGCAAAAATAGTAACCCTTTTAAGCTCTGGTTGTGCTTCGATCAATGATTCAACAGTAGACAATGAGAACTGGTCTAAATAGGTTAAATCGATTTCATGATTTCTAGCACTCTCGATTTGAGCAAAATCAGTTCCACCAAAGCCTGATATATCAATATATTTAACACCTATATTGATCAACTTATTGATTGAATCATTTGACATACCAAATCCAACTTCTTTAACGATGACTGGAATTTTAACTTCTTCGACAATTTTTTTGATATTATCTAACCAGAAAAATTTTCTGTCACCTTCAGGCATGGCCATTTCTTGAATTAAGTTAAGGTGAATCTGCAAAGCGTTCGCGTTTAGAAGATCGATAGCACTCTTCGCTTGTTTGGGTGTGACCTTGGCAGAAACATTAGCCATAACAAAGCCGTCAGGATTGTTTTCTCGTAGTGGGGTGAATGTATCCGCAGTATCAGGGATACGAAGGTACACGCCCATAGAGCCACTAGAAACAGGTATTCCCAATGTTGATGCCAGTTTAGACAATTCCATATTAAAACGGGCGGATTGTTTGGATCCGCCTGTGATTGCATTGAAATAAAATGGGAGATTAGATTCATAACCAAGAATATTAGTCGTTAAATCTATATTACGATAGTTTAATTCTGGTAAGGCATCATGTAAGAGTCTAATGCCATCAAAATCAGTGAATGATTCTTCTGTAAAATACTTTTCAGCTAGAAATAAATGTTCAACTTTACGTTGAATTTGTTCATCCTGTTTAGGCATGTGCAATTATTTCTCCAATTTTTAGAGTAAGGGGAGTGATTCCAACCTTTTTCCATTCTTCTTTAAGTTGATCAATTTCAATTTGACGATTGCTGATGACAATACCACAATCACCACCACCTGCTCCTGAAGTTTTAGCTGCTCCACCAAATTTTTCGGCGATGTCACATAATTGAGCTAACATTTCAGTTTCAATATGAACATCACTAAAGTCTGCCAAATCAGCCAAAAGACTACGATATTTACTTATCATATCTTTGATCAATTCGGAATTATTACTTCTAAAGCCATCAATCAAATGTTCAACATTTGCTCGACTTGATTTTAGAAAATGTTGATATTTTTCAACTTTTTGAGCCTTTGAAAGTGCAATACGATCAACTAGGATTGATGTTGATGCTGGACTACCAGTCCAACCGACGGTTAGTTCCAAATTTTCAGGTAACTTTAAAGTTTCAATTTTAAGTTCTGGCCAATGAAGTTCAAGAAGCTTAGTTAGACTGTGATTGCGTACCATATTAAAGACCCAGTTTCGGTCAGGGGATTTATAAGCAACAATACCACCGAATGCACTAGCTGCAATATCACCTAAACTACCATTTCCTTGAACTGAAAGGTGAGAGATTGCGGATAACTTGTAGACATCCATAGCCGTTAGATTCAAGTGATAGAAATCACCGAGTGTCTTGACTACAGCAACTGTAACAGCCGCTGATGAACCAAGCCCATATTTTTTACCATCTTTAGAATCAAGTTCACTGGTTACTAATAAATCGTAGTAGTCTAATTTTGCGTTCTTTTCTAAAGCGTATTTCTCGACAAAATTAATGGCCGACAGGATGTATTGAAGTTGACTTTCAGTATCGTCAAAAACAAGTTCTGTTCCTTGTCGGTCCCAGTGTATAAGCTCTTTATTAAGATTTTTAGATTGAATGGTACCGCCATTCTCTGATTTGGTTATGTGAGCAGTCACATATTGGTTTACTGATGCGATTACAGCAGGGAAGCCGGTTTCAACAACCGCATATTCTCCTGCTAAATATAATTTTCCAGGTGCTTTTCCCGTAGACAAAATATCATACCTTTCAATATAAATATCAGATGTATTGTATACCATTACCGATGTTTGCGACAACTGTGGTGACGGTTGGTAAATTATTTTTAATATACTTTTGAACAATAGGTGCTGATTCTTTTGTACAAATAACTTTTACGTTTGGACCGGCGTCAATCGTTGCATAGGCAAATATGCCTTTGGAACGAAGTTCTTTGATCAATTGAACAACAACCAGTGTTTCAGGAGCAAAATAAGTAAATGATGGATTAGCTGAAAGTGTTAATGCGTGCATACTCATGGCGTTGTGTTCTGACAATTCACCGATCTTTTCTACATCTTTTTTAGCAATTGCTTGCTTAATTTCGTTTATCTCTGAAGACACCAGTGTAACCCAATTTGAATAAAAAGGGGAGGTTTTCACGCTAATTTCCATTCCAGAAGTCGATGAAACCTTTTTCATATCTTGACTGATGACAACCGATAATAATGATAAATCAATATTGGGGTGTTCTTCAATAGGAATAGCATAAGAATTTTTATTATTGTCACCAGCAATCCATTCGACAAAGCCACCATAGATAGATCGACTCGCTGATCCAGAACCATTTCTAGCTAATATTGATAAATGTTTGTTGTCTAAATTTAAATTCATTGTTTGATTAATTGAGGCAGCTAAGGCAGCAAATCCCGATGCACTTGATGCAAATCCGGCAGAAGTAGGTACATGATTTATCGATTTGACCGATAAATGTTCTGAAAAGCCGTAATTCTTTCTTATAAAGTCTAGGTAATTTGTAATTCTTTTACTTTCATTATCATTGAGTAGTTTGCCATTCAGATGAATTTCATCTGAATCTTTATCAATGATTTCTGTTTTTGTATCAGTGTAGAATTTGTCCAATGTTAATGAAAGACTATTTGTATATGGGATTTTTAATTTCGTATCTTTCTTACCCCAATATTTAATTAGTGCAATATTGGTATAAGCACGTGTCGTTTTAGTCAATATCAGGTTCCTCCGAATAAATTGAAAGTGGTTGTAGCCAGGTCTGTTCTGCACCAGATTTAATTAGTGAACGTTGGATCATTTCTGCATTAGTTAAATTTCTAGCAAGGCAGATAATACATCCCCCACGACCACCACCAGTGATCTTACTTCCCAGTGCACCAGAATTGTTCGCAGATTGAATCAGTTTGTCAGTTTTAGGAATAGACAAATTTAATTCTGATAAGAGATTGTTTGCGGTATTAAAGATCTTACCTAATGTTTTTAGGTGATTATCATTCAATGCCATTTTGGTTTGTTTTGTACATTGTCCTAGTTGTTTAAGTATTTCTCCAATATAGTGCGGGTCTTTATCGTACATTTTTTTAACGTCTGAAACAGTTTCCTTCGTTTTTCCTTTAACCCCAGAATCGGCAATTACCAAAAATCCGTCTGAATTAAAATTGAAGTAATTCACTTGCTCTTTTTTGCTATAGTTAACAGGAAAATCAGATATAACTGTCAATGCATCTAGTCCACTAGCTTTTCCATGTGTAACTGTTTCTGATTTGTTTACGTAATGTATTAACGTATCATCATCAAGTGGTTTATCGAAGAAATCAAAAAATGCCCTGGTTAGTGCGCTACCAATAGCAGCAGATGAACCAAGACCTCGTTCTATTGGTAAACTACTATCGATACTGATAGCGTAATTAATATGTTCAGTATTTAGTTTTTCATCTAGTAAATTGATCAAGTATTTAACACCTGATAGTGAATCAGGCAGATTGGATAATTTTCCAACGAAGTATTTTGATGATAAAGTGCTTTCTGGATTGACTTTGATACGAACTATCACAGGTATACTTACAAGAGGGATGGCAATGGCTGGATATCCATAAACTACCGCATGTTCTCCCATGATAATTGTTTTACCATGACTTTTTCCAATTCCTTTAAGCATTATTTTCCACCTATCTTTCTCTATTTATATATTTTATACATCTAATGGCTGGATTTCCACTGTCATCAATTAACTTATGATAGAATTTTTTCATCAGGAGGGATAAATAACATATGACTTTAAACTTTGTGCTCGGCAAAAATCAATTTGATCATCAAAAAAAAATAATGGACTTATTCCAAAAGGATTATAAAAAAAATCCCAATGGACAATTTTTCTTCCTCGTTCCCAATCATATTAAGTTTGAATCTGAAATTAATACACTGAGAAGCTTAGGCAATGATGATGATGAATTGATTGCCACAAGTAATGTTCAGAGCTTTTCATTTTCACGTTTGGCTTGGTACTTTTTACGTGATCAAAGTATTTATAACACTGAATCCTTAACTGAGACTAAATCAGCGATGTTATTACGCAATATTATTTTACAACATGAGTCTGAATTGAAGATATTTTCAGGCATGGTGGGTAAATCGGGATTCATAGACCAGTTGTCTAGTCAGTTCACTGAATTATTAAATGGTAAAGTGCAGCCTGATGATCTTGAATCAGTATTGAATCAAAACAATCCTGATTTATTCATTGATAAGATTGAAGAGTTAAATATTATCTATAGTGATTATTTCAAACAAATTTCAGGATTAGCTACTAATAATTTTGAGCTTGATGCTTTGAGTCAATACTTTGATGAAGATATACATTCAAAAAATTACTATTTCTATATTTCAGGATTTTCTTCATTTACTGCTCAAGAATTGAATTTAGTGAGATCAATGATCATTAATTGTTCAATCGTGGATATTTCATTTTCTATGGATATACAAGCCTCAAATGAAGATGATGAGACTGAATTTTATCAGAGACCATTGAGAACATATAATCAATTAAGTGAAATTGCTAAAACAAATCATATCAATCATCATGATGAATTGGCCGATTCTTTACGAGTTCTTCCAGATATTGCTAATCTTGAAGATTATTGGATTCAATCCAGCGGATATGGAAAGAAACCTGCGGCAAAGTTGGATAATAAAAACTCTGTTCAAATTTGGAAATGTACTAATAAGCAAACAGAAGTATCTTCGACAAGTACTTACATAAGAAATTTGGTGGCAACACAAGGCTATAGGTATAAGGACTTTTTGATTTTAACTAGAGATCTTGGACAATATGGTTCGTTCATTGAATCATTTATGGAAAATAGTGAAGTACCATATTTTGTTGATCTTCAGAATAAAATGGTAGATCATCCTTTTAAAAAGATGATAGATTTGTTATTTGCTATTGTTAACCATGGATTGCAAAGTTCTGATGTGATAGCACTTTTGAGAACAGAACTATTGATACCTGAGGAATTTGTCGATATTGATATTAGTGAATTTCGTTCAGCTATTGATTTGCTTGAGAATTTCGTATTAGCCAATGGATTAACTAAGCGTAATTGGTTGGGTGAAGATTTTGTACCTAATGCAAAACTTGATGAGGAAGTAGACCAGGTCATAATCAACAATTTTCAGGTAATGAATATTGTTAAAAATTATATTGTTAAGCTATATAAAAAATTAGATGCTTTCTTTAAACAAACACATACTAGTATCGAAAGTGTGACATTTTTATATTCATTTTTGAGTAAGTGTGGTGTTTTTGAAAGATTAATAAATTGGCAAAAGCAAGCTATGGAACAAAATGATTTGGCCTTTGCTAATCAACCAGATCAAGTCGTAAGTAAATTCAATGAAATACTAGATGAATATGTTTCAGTTTTCAGTGAAGAAACATTTGATTCAGATGCATTTATTGAAATACTTGATGCAGCCTTTGAAAGTGCTAATTATTCTCAAGTTCCATCGACACTTGATGCGGTCAGTATCTCTGAAATAGGGATGATTCAACCAGAAGATAGAAAAATCGTTATCATCCTTGGTGCGACGGTTAATAATATGCCAGGAAGTTCTGTATCTAATGATATTATCAGTGATGATGAACGACAGATTATTTCAAATGGTCTAGAAGATGGAAAATTTCTAAAGGATACAGATGAAGTCATTAATAATTCTGAACCATTTTTACACGACATTATTTTTACCACTCCCAAACAAAGGTTGATTTTTACGTACCCCAATTTTACAGATGATAATAAGCAACAAGAATTATCTAGTTATGTGACTAGAATCATGAAGTACTTTGATTTAACGGAACAAGTCGTCTTATTAAATCCTGACACTGGAGCTGTTAAAGAGAGTCAAATATTACCGTATATAGGATCTAAGACATCCAGTTTGAATTACTTGATTCGTATTTCTAGATCAGCTAAGGATGAAAAATTAGAGTTATCAGCACCTTGGAAATACGTTCGTAGTGTTTTATTAGATGAAAATAATGATCAAACCAAATTTGCGTTAAATTCACTAGATTATAAGAATGTACCAACTAAATTAGATGGGAACACTGTTGAACAATTGTATGGCGATAATATGAATGTTTCGATCTCCAGATTAGAGACGTTTTATAAGAATGAATATGAGTATTTCTTGAAGTATGGATTGCGTTTACAACCGAGAAAGGTATTTGAAATATCTTCATCTCAAACAGGGTCGTTATTCCATGCTGTACTCGATGGATTAGTAAAATTCACCAATCAGCAACAAGTTAAAATACAGAACCTAACTGATGAACAGATCAACAAAATTGTTGGCGATATTTTCAAAGAGAAAATCACTTATCCCGAGAATAAAATATTCTTATCTTCAGCCAGGATGGAATTTATTGCTCAGCAGATCGAAAAGACATTAAAACAGCTAGTCACAGCAATCAAACGACAACTTTCAAGAAATGACTTCGTGCCACGGGCTAGTGAAGTAACTTTTGGTCGTATTAATGGAGAAGGTAATTTACCTGGAATAGCACTTAAAGTACTAGGTAAACATTGGATAAATGTCCGTGGTAAGATTGATCGAATTGATGAATTGAAATTAGATAATAAGGACTATTTGGCTGTTGTTGACTATAAGTCTAGTGATCGTGACTTTGTTTTTTCTGACTTCTTAGAGGGAATCACAATGCAGATGCCAACATATCTGCAAAGTTTAGTCGAAAATAAAGACTTATTGACGACAGATAATGATGCAAAAATTGCCGGAGCATTTTATTCTCATATTCAAAATCCAAAATTGATCCTAACTAAAAAAGGCTTTACTGATGAGGATTTATTAGGCAAATTCAAGCTTAAGGGATTAGTTTTAGACGATGAAACTTTACTTAAAAACCTTGATACTGAGTTAGTAAATGGACCTTCACCAATTTTGCCAATTAAGATAACTAAAGCACATGGATTAGAGGCAGCTCCTGAGAGTGTGGTTAGTGAGAGTGACTTGTTTAAAATTCTTAATTATAATCGTCACTTAATTACTAAGGCTGGAGAAAAAATCTACTCTGGACAATTGGAACTTAACCCATTTCGAGACCATGAAATGAAGACTGGATTAGAATTCAGCGATTATCGTCCAATTTTTGAATTTGATGCGATGTTACCGGAGAATGATTACCACGAAATAATAAATTATAAAAAAATTGATGTTTTGAAACAAATTGAAGACGTTTTAGAGGGAGGAAATGAGGATGCCTGAATGGACAAATGATCAAAAAAAGGCCATTTTCCATAGTGGTCACGACATATTAGTGTCAGCTGCGGCCGGTTCCGGTAAAACAACAATTCTGATTGAACGTATTGTTGAGATGTTGAAACAAAACAAAAGTATCGACAATTTGCTTGTAGCTACCTTTACAGATGCTGCAGCAAAAGAGATGAAGGATCGACTGGTAGCCAGAATTAAAGAAATAATTAATGATGAAGAAATTGACCATGAATTAAAACGTCATCTTCAGGAACAGATCTTTAAGATTCCCTCAGCTAATATAAGTACGTTGCATGCGTTTTGTTTAAGTATTATTAAGAAGTTTTACTATGTGATCGACCTTGATCCTAATTTCAGATTATTAAGTGATGATACTGAGAGATCAATGATCCAGGAACAAGCTTTTGATAATGTCAGGAACTATTATTATGAAAAAGATGACGAAGATTTTTTAAACTTAACAGAGAATTTTTCTAATGATCGTAGTGACGATGGATTAGTTGAAGTTGTTTTTAATCTGTATAATTTTGCAATTACAAACTCAAAGACGGATGAATGGTTAGATGGATTAAGTTCTAATTATCGAGTAAATAAGCCATTTAGTGAGTCCAAATTTTATCAGAACTACTTTATTCCGCAATTATCAAAATCGTTGCAACAGATAATAGATGAGTCTAAAGGTGCAATCAATATAGCTAATGATGATCAATTGGCAGTTAACTATGTTGTGGTGTTTAAGGATTTAATTGAACAGTTGACTAATATCGAGCTGAATATAAATAAAGTATCATACGATGAGCTTCGTCAAAGTATTTTAGATATTAAGTTAAAACGGGCTAAAGCAATTAAAAAGGCTGATAAGGAGGGGGTCGATACTGATATCCTTGAATCAGTCAAAGCAACTCGTGGACTAATAAGTAAACAATTAACAACAGATCTGATCAATGATTTCTTTTTGCAAAATGAAGATGGAACTATTGAAACAATGAATCTATCAGTCAAATTGATTGAGAAGCTAGTTGAAGTTGAACATCGTTTTATGAAAGAATTTTCAAAACTAAAACTTGATAATCACTCTCTTGATTTCAATGATCTAGAACATAAGGCGGTTTTGATCTTGACCTCAAGTGTTGATGATAAAAAAGTTGCCTTGAACTATTATCAGAATAAATTTTCTGAGATCATGATCGATGAATATCAAGATGTTAATGCGATGCAAGAAGATATTATCCAATTGTTGTCTAATGATGACAATCATATATTCATGGTTGGAGATATTAAGCAATCTATATACGGTTTCCGTCAAGCAGCACCATACATTTTTGCTCAAAAATATGCAGAATTTCAAAAAGATGAGAATCCTAATGAATTGATCAATTTATCGATGAACTTTAGATCTTCAGGATCAGTTGATGATTTTATTAACGCTATATTTATGAAGATTTTTGATAAAAGTATTGGTGATATTGATTATGATGATAATTCAAAGCTGATTGAAGGTACGAATTTTTCAAAAGATGTTGATTCTAATAATGAGATGTATATTGTTAGTCGTGATAAAAATGTCAATGCTGTTACCAAGCGACAAAGTCAAATAGAGTTTGCCGCAACAAGAATTAAAGAATTAGTAGATTCAAAATTTCAAATTTTTGATAACAAACATCAAACAACTCGTGATATTAAGTACTCTGATATTGCTATTTTGTCTAGGACTAAGAATAATAATACTGACTTGATTTCATATTTTGCCAAAGCAGAAATACCACTGATGGTCACTGATGCTCAAAATTATTTTCAAACGACTGAGCTACAAATTATGATGTCAATGCTTCAAATAGTTGATAATCCTAGACAAGATATTCCACTAGTGGCTGTTTTACGATCTCCAATCGTGGGATTAAATGAAGAAGATCTGGCCGAAATAAGACTAGTTGATAAATCTGATGATTATTTAACGGCGATGAAATCCTATCTTGTTAAAAATACTGATGATAATTTGAAAAATAAGATCAAGACATTTTTTATTCAGTTAGAGACATATCGTGATTTTGCTAATAAGAGCAGTATTGCTAGATTGATCTGGAAGATATATCAAGAAACTGGACTTTTGGAGTATGTTTCAGGGATGCCTGGTGGTAAACAGCGTTCAGCTAATTTACATGCGCTATATCAGCGAGCAAGTTCTTATGAAGAAACTAATTTAAAAGGACTTCATCAGTTCATTGATTTTATTCAACGTATGGAAAAGATGAATAAAGATTTAGCGCAACCAAATAGTGTGGAAGCGGTCGATGATACAGTAAAAGTTATGACAGTTCATGCTAGTAAGGGATTGGAATTTCCAGTTGTATTATTTTTAGATGTTAGTCATGGTTTTAACACTTCAGATTACATCGGGGACACGTTATTTGACGTTGATCTTGGAATGGGAGTTACGGTATTAGATACAAATAGCCGGATCGCAATCCATTCTATGCAACGCTCATTGATTGCGGCCAAGAAGAAAGTTTCCACGATATCTGAGGAAATGAGATTATTGTATGTTGCCTTGACTCGTGCTAAACAAAAAATAATTATGATTGGATTTGAAAAAGATCCAGAAAAATTAATGAATAGCTGGGATCAAGCAACTGTTCAAGAAAATGGCGTACTGGATGAAGCCTCAAGACTGAGTTCTAAAAATTATCAAAATTTAGTCGGAATGAGTGTTCTGGATTATAGAGATAGAGTTAATAATGACAGTAAATACGTTAACGAATCAGCTCACGTTACACTGGAAATTATGAATGAAGAGAGTAATTCGATAGAGTCTGTTAAAAGTGATATAGAATCTAGCGCTCCACAAGAAGTTTCAAAGAAATTTAAGGATACAGTAAATAAGCTTATTAATTTCAATTACAAGTATCAAGAATCCGTTGAAACTACAGCTTATCAATCCGTATCTGATATTAAGGGACTGTTCGCTGATCCAGATGATGATAATATGGGCGATGATCTATTATCGGAAAATGGTAAGTATATTAAAGAAAGCTTTTCAAAACCAAAATTTCTCAATGATACTAATAAGGTGTCGTCAGCAGAAGTAGGTAGTGCCACTCATTTACTATTGCAGAAAATAAACATTGAAAGTATTCCAAATGAACAAGCATTCAAAACATTATTGGATACTTCTATAGCTGAGGGTACAATCTCTGATCAAGTAGCAAAAAGAATTGATTTGAATAGTCTGGTGAAGTTTTATCAGAGCGACTTGGGTGAGATCATCTTAAAGAATCATGACGATGTTTCTCGTGAATTTCCATTTTCAGTTTTGATGCCAGCAAAAATGTTATTCAAAAATTCAAGAAATAGTGATTATGATGATGAAAGGATTTTGGTTCATGGTATTATTGATGTAGTGATTGAATTAGAAGACAGTATAATTCTCTTTGACTATAAAACTGACAATGTTAATTCCAAAAGTATTCATCAAGCGATTGATAATTACTCTGGTCAGTTGAATTTATATGCTCAAGCAATTTCGGCCATTCGTCATAAACCCGTTAAAGAAAAATATTTATACTTTTTGAAGATTAATCAGGCAGTAAATTTAAGTAAAAATAATAATTAGATTAGTGGTGAACTATATTGAAAAATTCCTACGCTGTTGTCGACCTTGAGACGACTAATGCCAATTGGCATGACAACGGGCGTATTATTCAATTTGGCTGTGCACTTATTGAGAATGGTGAAATTGTTAAAATTTATAACCAGAAAATCAATCCCGAAGTACCAATTCCAAGCAGAATTACAGCTTTAACTGGATTGAGCGATGGGGATGTTAAGGATTCACCGACTTTTGAAGAAATGGCACCAAAAATTTTTAAGTTACTCAAAAACAAAGTATTTATTGCACATAATGTTAATTTTGATTTAACGTTTTTAAATCGTGAATTCAAACGAATTGGTATGAATGAACTTAATATTAAGGCAATTGATACTGTTGAACTATCACAGATCCTATTTCCAACTATTAGTAGTTATAAGCTACAGGATTTAACGGGATATTTAAGTATTGAACATGACAATCCACATAGTGCAGATAGTGATGCCTTAGTTACAGCCAAGTTGTTTTTGATAATTATTAAGCGTCTGCAAGAACTACCATTACAGACCTTAAAACTTTTGGCTATTTTTGGAAAAGATACTATCCGTGATACTAACTTAGTTTTTAAGTTAGTTGAGCAAGAGGTAGAAAGTAAGAACAACACTTTGCCAGATTATTTGTATGAGAAAAATGGTTTGATATTACGCAAGAAAGATTTCCATGTAGCAGAAGAAATCGATCATAATTCTAAATACCCCAAAACTAAAAAAGAAAAGCAGAATAAGTTAAGTGGAATTTTGGATTATCGTAAGAATCAAGCTTTATTAATGGATGATATTTATCAGACTAGTCAGCATCAAAATAATCATAAAAAATGGAATTTGATCGAAGCACCAACTGGCTCTGGTAAGACACTAGGTTATTTGTTACCACTGTCATATGCAGTGAATAGTGATCAAAAACTAGTTATTGCTACAACTACCAAGGTTCTTCAGCAACAGATCATTGAACAATCCATTCCTTTGCTTAGCCAAGTTACTGGCAATAATTATCATGCAGAAGTTGTTAAAAGTAGTTATAACTTTATCGACTTGGATAGATTTTATGAAGCTTTGGATAATTATAAAATGCATAGTCATACAGCTATATTAAAAATGAAGATTATTGTCTGGCTAACTATGACTACGACTGGTGATTTAAGTGAATTACATTTAACTAATTACAACAGTCCACTATTTACGATAATTAGGCATCGAGGAGAACAAAAAAATAACACTTTATTTAGTGACGATGACTTTTGGAATTATCAACAAAATCGCTATCATGAATCATTGATTTTAGTGACTAATCAATCTTTTCTAGCCAGAAATTTAGATAGTAATATATGGGGAGACAGTTCTTTTCTTGTAGTTGACGAGGCTAATCACTTTGCTGACAGTTTAAGGGATGTAGCTTCACCTAATGTAGATTTCTTGCGATTGAATGAATATGTCAAAAAGATTAGCGATATTTTGTACCAAAATCGAGTTACACTACGTTATGCATTTACTGAAGTAACGACTCAACTTTGGAATTATCAGGATCTTCAGGATATGGAGAGCCATTTTCAAGCAGTTGGTGAGTTAATGCAACGACTTGAATTTAATATTTTTGAAAATTATATTCAAAATAATGTCTCATTAAAAAATAGAGAACAATTCGTTTCAATTATTGATAGTCAACAAAATTTTGGTAAGGATAATTCTGAATTGATAGATTTGTTTTCTGATCTGATTATTGAACTATCATTGATCGTTAATCGAATTGATACATTATTTGATCAATATAATTTTCAGAAGAATTTTATTTCGGTTGAACTATCAAAAGTTATTTCAAATTTAATAATTGAAAATAGTAAGTTACGTGGCACACTTAGTAATTTGGATGAGTTGTTGCAATCGTTACAAGGTAATAAAAAAGAATTTGGACTTCAAATTGAAATGCGTGACTATTATGAACCTAATACCTTAAAGGTAAGTTGGAGACAATTTGATATTAAGGATTTGGTCGATCAAGTTACTGATAGGTTCAATCAAATAATTGCTATTGGTGCTGCTATTACGATTCAAAAAGATTTTTCACATTTCATAATGGATCTGCAATTAGATGAGGAACAAATCAACCAAATGAAGATTCTTCCAGATTCTAACAATATGTCAAAAAATGCTAAAATCTATTTACCATCAGACATTCCAGATATCGGTACACTTAATAATGATGAATATTTTGATATGATAACTAGATATATAGTTGAAGTACTTGATAATATGGATCGTCAAACAATGATCTTGTTCAATTCATTAAATACCTTGAGTAAAGTCTATGAACGGTTGATGGGCACCGATGTTAAGGAAAAATGGGAGATACTTGCCCAAGGTGTGACTGGAACTAATGAAAAAATCAAGAAGCGTTTTGCAATCGGACAAAGATCTGTGCTATTAGGTGCCAATTCTTTTTGGGAGGGTGTAGATTTTCCTAATAAGATGTTGGAAATACTAATTGTCACAAGAATTCCTTTTGAATCGCCTGAACAACCAGATGTAAAAATCAGACAGGATATTTTACGCGAACGTGGTTTGAATATCTTTAAGGCTGATGCATTGCCAAAAGCAATACTTCAGTTGCGCCAAGGATTGGGACGTCTAGTTAGGAGTCCTAATGATAAAGGTGTGATATTATTATTGGATAATCGTATTTTAACTAAAAATTACGGAAAAGAAATTTTGAATTCATTACCAAAAGAATTACCAGTTATTAGTGAAAATATCGATTTAATTAAAAAAGATATAAATGAATTTTTGAATTAGACAAAAAGTTGATATACTATTGTTGCTGTACTATTTAAGTTGACTAAGGTAAAGGAAAAATTATGAATAGAAGCACAAAAATTTTGTTAGCTATATCACTTGTTGCACTAGTAATTGTTTCGGCATTGACTTTTGTTAACATCTCATCGTCTCCTAATACGAGTGCCAGATCTCAAGCAGATGAAATTGCAAAAGAAAAGGCCGGTATAGTCAAAGATGATTACTTTGGAAATTATACTCGTGAGAAACAGTATTATTCTGTTGGTGGTTTAACAAAGAATAATAAATACCGTTACGTGATCATCAATGCCAAAAGTGGTAAAGCAAAAACTATAGATTTGAATAATGCACCTGTTCGTAAGGATGTCGTAAAAGGAGTTGCCGATAGGTATGATGCGGTTAAAATACTGCATATAAACCTTGGGATGTACAAAGGTAAGCCTACTTGGGAAGTTGCCTTTAAGAACAAGGCGGGTAATATCGGTTACAACTTAGTTGATTTTCGCTCGGGCAAGAGTGTTCAGATTATTAATAATATTTAGATAACAAAGGGGAATTATTCATGGTAAAACAGATCAACATTGCTGATGCAAAAAACTATGTAGATCAAGAAGTAAAAATTGGTGTATGGCTTACAGATAAGCGTTCATCAGGTAAAATTGCTTTCTTGCAATTAAGAGATGGGACTGCCTTTTTCCAAGGTGTTGTATTGAAGAATGAAGTTAGTGAAGAAACATTCACTACAGCTAAAGGCCTTCATCAAGAAGCTAGTTTTTGGATAACAGGTACGATTCATAAAGATGATCGTTCACACTTTGGTTATGAAATACAAGTTTCAGATATCGAAGTTATTGACGACAGTGAAGGATATCCAATTGGTAATAAGGAACATGGAATTGATTTCTTGCTTGATGAACGTCATCTTTGGTTAAGATCACGTCGTCCTTTTGCAATTATGCATATTAGAAATGAAATTATTAAAGCAAGTTATGATTTCTTCAATGATAATGGCTTCATTAAAATGGATTCACCAATATTCACAGGTACTGCTCCAGAAGGAACTACAGAATTGTTCCATACAGAATACTTTGATACAGATGCATACTTGTCACAAAGTGGTCAATTATACGCTGAGGCCGGTGCTATGGCGTATGGTAAGGTGTTTACCTTTGGACCAACATTCCGTGCTGAAAAATCAAAGACACGTCGTCATTTAACTGAGTTTTGGATGATTGAACCGGAAATGGCATTCATGCACCAAGAACAAAGTCTTGAAGTTCAAGAAAATTATGTAGCATACTTAGTTCAACGTGTTATTGACAATTGTGCTTATGATTTGAAGTTAATTGATCGTGATATTGAAACACTAAAGAAGTATACTAAGACACCATATCCTAAGATTACTTATGATAAGGCAATTGAGATGCTTCAAGGTGCAGGTATGGATGTTAAATGGGGAGATGACTTTGGTTCTCCTGAGGAATCATATCTATCAGAACAATTTGAACAACCAGTATTTATCTTGAATTATCCTAAAGAAATCAAGTCATTTTATATGTTGCCAGATCCAGATGATGATCGATTGTTTGTCTGCGCTGACTTATTAGCACCAGAAGGATATGGAGAAATAATCGGTGGTTCAGAACGTGAAACAGACTATGATAAGCTTGAAGAAGTTGTTAAAGCAAAGGGATTAAATCCAGAAGATTATTCATGGTACCTAGACCTTAGAAAATACGGTTCAGTTCCTCATTCCGGTTTTGGTATGGGACTAGAACGTGCTATTACTTGGATCTGTCACCTAGATCATTTACGTGAAGCAATTCCATTCCCACGTATGATCAATCGTTTAAGACCATAATTTAATCAAAGAAAGAGAGCGTGGTAGAACACGTTCAGTTTTCGTTTATAAATCTAAAAAGCCGGTATTTACGTAAGTAAATATCGGATTTTTGGACTTATAAGGAGAAAATTGTATTTTGACACGCGTTTTCACTGCAAGTTTGAGTAGAAAAATAGTTATGTCACAACTCCTTCTAAAATTTTAATCAAAAAAAGCATGTTTTGTCATAACTATTTGTAAGTAACGCAATATTGAAAGAAGTGAAATAAATGGACGAATCTATCTTTGAACAGTTTTTATCTAGTGGTAATACTAGTGTTAGTAACTTGATTTTAAGGAATTATAGTAAATTAGGGATGACGGAAAAAGATTTAATAATTTATATGGAATTATCTATGTATGCACAAAAGGGGATACAATTTCCTATGGCACAAACTCTCGGTGAGGACACTGGTATGGATGAATCAACCATTTATACAATTATCCAAGGACTGATAAAATTGGGAATAATAGACTTAGAGACAATAATAGATCATCATCAACAACGTGATATCTATGTATTAACTCCAATTTTCAAAAGATTGGAAGTTTTGTTAAATCAAAAGTCAGAGTCTGATCAAAAATCCAAACTAATGTCAGATACTGAAGAACTGTTTAAAAAGATTGAGGTTGAATTCGGACGTCCAATTTCTCCAATTGAACAAGATCAGGTCCATCAATGGATTGATGATGATCATTACCCAATTAAATTAATTGAGTTAGCACTACGAGAAGCTATTTTGAATCAAGCATATTCCATGAAGTATATGGATCGGATTTTAATAAGTTGGGAAAAGAGTAATATTAAGACAGCTGAGCAACTCCAAGAAAGACGAAAGAAGTTGGGTTATTAATGTTAAAAGATGAGCAGATCGTATGGGCAATTGAGCAAATGGAAGAAGATATTGGACCTGTAGGACCATCACTGGATTCCAGGACGCCATTTCAATATCTTGTATCGGTTATTTTGAGCGCACAAGCCACAGACGTTTCGGTAAATAAAGTTACACCAATTCTATTTTCAAAGTATCCTAATCCACTAGATTTGATGAATGCGGACGTTTCAGATGTTGAACAGATAATTAAGAGTGTTGGTTTGTTTCATAATAAAGCTAGAAATATTATTAAAACTGCAAGAATTGTTCATGAAGAATTGAACGATGTTGTTCCAACGACTAGAAGCGGGATTATGGCTTTGCCAGGGGCTGGTAGAAAAACTGCCAATGTAGTTTTAAGTGATGTATTCAATGAGCCAACTTTTGCCGTAGATACACACGTTTCAGCAATTTCAAAGAGACTACATTTTATTGATGAAAAAGCATCTCCATTACAGGTAGAAAACAAAATTGTTAGTGTAATGAAACCTGATGAGTTGCATAGAGCTCATCATACAATGATTGAATATGGTAGAAAGTATTCAATGAAGTTAACTCCTGATAAGGAAGTTTGCCAGTTGATCATTGATTGCGATAAATTAAATGAAGAAAATGAAGCTCTTATTTAACTAAAAAAAGATTCCAAAACCGATTAATTTCGATTTTGGAATCTTTTTAGTTTAAATTAATTCGATACATTAGTAGAACCACTTTGGGTAGTAGAGCCACCTTGAGTCGTTGAACCTTGGTTGCTGGTATCTCCAGTTGAACCTGTATCTGTATTAGTATTTGTATCAGTGTTACCAGAATTACTTGTGTCACCAGTATTAGTACTTCCACCGTTATTGGTATTTCCAGTGTTGTTGTTAGACGAAGTATTTCCACTGTTATTAGTATTAGTGTTATCTGTGGAAGTATTATTATCAGTTGAAGTATTACCAGTACTACCGGTTCCAGTAGTCGTTGAGTCATCTGTAGTTGTGTCATTATCTGTATCAGTTGATTCAGACGAGCTACTTGATGGTCTTGTTGTAGTGGCATCATTACTACTTGATTCCGAAGTACTGTTAGAAGTTGATGAAGAGCTCTCAGTTCCTTTATAAGGGTTATTAGGTGCATATCCCTTAACGAACAATTCACTAGTTGCACCACTAGATGAAGAGGCTACAGTTGGTGTAGTCGATCCATTATTTAAAATGTTTAGTTTTACAACAGAACTAGGTTTCTTCCAGTTTGGATTAGTACTATTTGACTTACTTTGTAAATATTCCATTTCAGCCTTATAGACTTTACCAGCTACACTTTGATAACTCATTGCGATACCACTCGAATTAGGAGAGTCATAACCGGTCCAAACACTCATTGAATAATTCTTCGTATAGCCATTGTACCAAGCATCTTTAGCAGTGCCACTAAGTGCTGAATTAGTTGCGATTGCATCGGAAGAATAATTAGTAGTACCAGTTTTACCTGCTTGATGTAATCCTGAGATGTTTGCGTATGTAGCATAACTAGTTGGAACACCTTTAAGTACATCTGTGATCATATAGGCTGTTGATGCCTTCATAACACGTTTTCCTTTGGAACTATACTTATGAGTGATCCCGTCAGCTGTCTCAATTTTTGAGATATAAGTTGGCTTGTAGTAAGTACCACCATTTGAGAATGCGGCATAAGCAGATGCGCCTTGAACACTAGATGCTTCAGCACCGATACCAACGCTTAAAGGATCACTTGATTTAAGATTCATACCAAGTTTATTGGCGAATCCCTTTGCTTTAGTGAGTCCAACGTCTGATAGGGTACGAATGGCAGGTATATTTCTTGAATTGACAAGGGCATCACGCATACTTATTTGTCCCTCGTATTGTTCGTCCCAATCTTTTAATTCAATATCTGTTCCGGCATAAGTATAAGCTGTATCTTCAACTTGATGATAAGTTGACCAATTTAAATATTCAATTGCTGGACCATAGTCTAGAATAGGTTTCATAGTTGATCCGTTACTACGTGATGTTTGAACAGCACGATTTAGACCAAATTGAATATTAGATAGGTTTCTACCGCCAATCATAGCAACCACTTTACCGTTATTTGGATTAACTATAGTTGCACCAACTTGTTCTTTGGCATCTTGGAAGGCCACTGTACCGGAATTTACGATGCTATAAAGTTTCTTTTGTGCTCCGTAATCCATATTTACAGTGATTTTTAAATTGTCACGGTATGGATCAAATCCTTTTTTCTTAACTTCAGTAATTGCTTCTTTTATATATGGATCAGATACAATACGTTTTGTATCATTACTATTACTTACTTTTTTGTAAGGTTCCAATCCATCGTCGATCGGTGTATCAAGTGCTTCATTTTCTTGTGCTTTGGTTATTTTGTTATTGTTGTACATAGCAGTGATAACTAAGTCTCTACGTGACTTTGCTGCATCAGGGTGAACGTAGGGGTCATAATTACTTGGGGCATTTGGAATACCAGCTAGAAGTGCTGCTTGTGCTACGGTAAGTTTATTCAATGATTTACCATAGTAATACTTTGAGGCAGTTTTAATACCACCGATACCGTTGTTGAAGTATTCCTTATTTAAGTAAAATTCAAGAATTTGTTGCTTGGAGAATTTTTGACTTACTCGCATTGCAAGATATGCTTCTTGCATTTTACGCTTAAAGGTTTGATCTTTAGCATCAGTGGAGAAGACAGTTAATTTAATTAATTGCTGTGTTAAAGTACTTGCACCTTGTAAAGTTCCTTTGGTTACGTTGGTAATTGCTGATTTAACAATTCTTATTGGATCAATACCTAATGGTTCGTTATAGAAGTTTTTGTCCTCAATTGATATAACAGCATCTTGAACCCTTTGAGGAACTTTATCGATTGTTACGTAATTTCTTTTGTTGGCTCCTAAAGTAGCAATGGTTTTCCCATTAGTGTCAACAATTGTTGACGAACCACCACTTTGTAAATTTTCTTGGCTTACGGTAGGAGCACTCAACGCGTAATAAACAAAAACGGCGATAAATGCTACTGCTAACACTCCAATAAGGGCTAATAGCCATTTGAATATAGATTTCAAAATAGCTTTAGATGAAGGAGTGTTATTTTTATTTTTACTCATTTTTTCTCCCTCCCACTTTCTATAAGCGATTGAACTGCTTTAATATAGGGTAAAGTAGGGTTATAGTCAGGACTAACTTCAACTGAACAATCAATAATTTGTTTTAGTTGAATTGATTTTGGACCGTTGTTTCTTTGTCCATTCCAATATTCAAAGAGGTTGTCAACTGGCATTATGAAATAACGCTTCAAGGAAACATATTTGATAATTACAAAACATATTCCTCCCTGTTTTTGACAAGCTCTCAAATGGTCAATTTGGTGTTGATGAAAGTTCTTTAGTGGAAATGTGTTCTTGTGTGTTGTTTCTTTTGCCTCAAAATCAATATAGTAACCATTATAAATTCCATTGTAGTCAGTTGTAGAGGCTTGTGCGAAATAAGCTTCTTTGATAACTGCACGACTACGCTTAGGATAGTCTACTTTAACAATCTGGATAGGCGTTGGTTTCTTATAAATAACAGCAATATCGTGGCTACGGTAATATTTATTGCTTTCATTTATTTCTTCCTCCAGTGTCATACCACGGTCACCAAAAATCATTTTCTTTTTAGCTGAGGTATTAACTGGAGATTTTTTTGATGGGGGAGTATTAAACGCTCTTCCATCAGGATAATTAATTTTCAAAATATCAACTCCTACTTGTGCATTATACCATGGCGATGTGAATTATAGAGAGAGTGAGTAATTCACAAATATTAAACATTGTTTATAGTATTATAGAATAAAAGCTTGTTAGTTTAAAATTTTTTAAGGAGATTTTTTCAATGATCAAAAATTTATGGGTAACTGGCTATCGATCATATGAAATCGGATTATTTAAACCTGACGATCCAAAGGCCAAAGTCATACAAAAGTTCTTTACTGAACGATTAATAAATTATGCAGAAGATGGAATGCAATGGGTATTAACAGGTGCTCAACTTGGAACGGAACAAATAATTGGAAAGTCCATACAAGATGTAAAATCTCAAGGATATGAAATAAAACATGCTGTAATATTGCCATTTGCACAATTTGGAGACAAATGGAACGAAAATAATCGTCAATTACTAAATATTTTTTTAAGAAATGCCGACTATGTTAATAAATTGACGAATATGGGGTATCATTCAAGTGAACAATTAAGAGCTTGGCAAAGTTTCATGTTAAAACACACTGATGGAGCCATGATATTTTATGATCCGGATAGTGAAGGAAAACCAAAGTTTGACTATAAGTCTATTGAAAACTACCGAAATAACGGGAATAATTACGAATTAGAACTAGTTGATTTTGATACTATGCAGGATTTTGCTAATATAATGTTTGATAACTAGCTTAAAGGTAAGTTCTTTTGTTATAATTAACTAACATAAATTGGGGTGTTCAAAATGAATAATATGAATCAGATGAATGGATTTAATCCACAACCAAATAACGATAATGAATTTGTTTTAAATTTCCAACCAAATGATATTTTGCAAAAGGAATTTAAAACAAAGATGAGAGGATACGATCCTACAGAAGTTGATCAATTCCTAGATGGAATCATCAAGGATTATGAAGCTTACTCAAATGAGTTGAATCGTATTCAATCAGAAAATGAAAATCTCAAGAATCAATTGGGATCAAAAGGACAACGTCCCCAGCAAGCACAACCTATGAAAAACCGTGCCGTTGGACCTAGACCACAGATGAAGAATCAACAAAAATCTGCAAGTGCTATTGCTGCAGAGGCTGAATCTTCTACTAATTTTGATATTCTAAAAAGAATATCGAATTTAGAGAATCGTGTTTTCGGACACGACTTTTCGAATGGATTGCCTGAAGAAAATGGTCATGACGCAAATGTTAAACAATTTGCATCAGCTGCTGTTCCTAATAATATGAATGGTGTTGAAAGTGGTCATAATGAAATCAATCCTCGTATGAACCAGCAAAATGCTGATCACGGAACACAACAACCTCAGATGAATAATCAACAAGGATTCAATGATCAGAATCATTTTCAATCTAACCGTCAAGGACAGAATATGAATGGTTTTAATGGAAATATTAATAATAATGGTAATTTTAACCAATATTAGTGTATAATGAACTCATCGGTAAATTTTGAGTAATCGCGGCCTAGTTATCTAGGCTGAGGAAAGTCCACGCCCGCACGAGCTGAGATGCTTGTAGTGTCCGTGCTTGGCCCAATAAGCCAAGGTACCTTCGGGTAACGGCAGCGAACGCACTAAAGCTTTTGCCATGTGTTACTAGCTTGAAAGTGCCACAGAGACGTAGTATTACGGGAAACCGTAATAGTGGAACGAGGTAAACCCCGCGAGCGGGCAACCCAAACTTTGGTAGGGGCGCTTCATAACGAGAAATGAATCTACTGTGAAGGCGTAATTGTAGATAGATGATTACTAACTGTATCGGAGTGCCTAGCCGGTACATGAACAGAACGTGGCTTATAGAAATTTACTATGGTAAGGGACGACTTGTTCGTCCTTTTTTTGTATGAAAAATTAAAACTCATGAAGAGGTAGAAATGAAATTAATTGCGACAATGTCAAGCGGTTTTGAAGCTATAACCGCACGTGAATTACAGGATTTAGGTTATGAGACTCAAACGGAGAATGGCAAAGTATATTTTGATGGTGAATATGAAGATATCGCCAAAGCTAATCTTTGGTTACGTAGTGCTGATCGTATTAAGATTATTGTTGGAACTTTTGAAGCAACTTCATTTGAAGAATTGTTTGATAAAGTATACGCAATAGCTTGGGATAAATGGTTGCCATTAAATGCAGCATTTCCCATCAAAGCGAGAACCGTTAAGTCAGAGCTTCATTCAGAACGCGATATTCAAGCAATTACTAAAAAGGCCATTGTTAATAAAATGGCTGATGTTTATATGCGTCGAGGTCGTTTACCAGAATCTGGAGCAACTTTCCAAATTGAAACGCGTATTCATAAAGATCAAGTAGAAGTAACCATTGATACAACGGGGGCATCATTATATAAACGTGGATACCGTGTTGAGCACGGTGTGGCTCCTCTAAAAGAGAATTTTGCTGCCGCAATGATTTTATTGACAGTTTGGCATCCTGATATGCCCTTTATCGATCCAACAACTGGTTCAGGAACAATTGCAATTGAAGCTGCACGATTGGCTAGAAACATTGCGCCGGGTATTCAGCGTAACTTCGCATTTGAAGATTTCGATTGGTTTGATTCTAAAATAATTACTAATTTAAAAGAAGAAGCTAGAGCTAACGAAAAAGATATTGATCTTGATATATTTGCTAGTGATATTGATGGTTCAATGATTGATCTTGCTAAGTTAAATGCTCACGATGCTGGTGTTTTACATGACATTCAATTTAAGCAAGTTGCTGTAAAGGATTTGAAAATTGAAGGTGATGATGGTGTTATCATTACCAACCCTCCATATGGTCAACGTATGAGTGATATGGAAACTGTTAGAAAATTGTATAAAGAAATGGGAACGGTATTTTCAACCGCTCCCACATGGAGTAAATATATTCTTACTAGTGATTTGGAATTTGAGAAATACTATGGACAAAGAGCTACTAAGAAACGTAAGTTATATAATGGTTCGATTAGAGCCGATTATTATCAATATTGGGCAAAACGTCGTCATTAATTATAAACTGTCACGACGGTGAAGGTCCCATAAAATCATAAGAATCAACGCACCAGTGACAAGTAGTGAAAAGAACCATGACCACCATTTGTCCGCAACGGGAAGTTTCATATTCATACCATAAAAACCTGATACGATCGTGGGAATACTTAAGACAATTGTGTAAACTGTCAGTATTTTCATGGTCGTATTTGTTTGATTATTCAAAATATTATTGTATGTATTAGCAACTCGGTCAATAATATCAGAAGTTAAATTGGCTTGATCTCTAATTTGCTCAATTTCAATGATCGAATCATGAAGATGCTCTTTAGATTTCTTCGTTAGATTTATATCTTGGATTTTACCAGTAGAAATGATTTCAATCTGTTTGACAACATTAAAATTACCATTGATAGCTGTACTGATATATGTAATCAAATCTTCCAACTCAGCCAATTCTAAAATTTGGTTCTTAGAAGAACGGCTACGTTTTATGTGATTTTGAATTCGATTGCGGTCTTGGTTAATGTCACTCATACGGTCATTGTAATCGCTTGTTATTTGATCAAAAGTGTTGAATATGATCTCCCATATACGATCCTCTATACTACTTTCGAAGTGATGATGCGCATTTATTACGTAATCCTTTATGTAATGAGTCGAATTATTTGTGAATAAGAATAGTTGATCGCCTTTAATTGCAAAAGAAATGGGTAAGGTACTTCCAGAAAGCGTGTCATCATCAACATTTTCATTTTGTACATTAAAGACAATTAAAAAAGTACTTGCTTGTTCATCGTATTCTAAACGAGCACGTTCATTTGTATCATCAGCGTAATCTAAAATTTCATTAGTAATATTATATTTTTCAATTAATATATTACGATCTTTGTCACTGAGATTTTCCTTAGAGTTAATATCTACTAACGTCAAATCTTGGCCTATTGGTTGTGAATTTATCATTATTGTTCTCCCTCAAAAATAATAATATCATAAAAAAGCAGGTTGATTATTCGATAATTGAATAATCAACCTGCTTTAAATTTAAGTAAATAAAATTATGGAGTAAATAATGTAGTTAATTGATCTTGTGGGATACCCTTGAAATAATCATCCAAGTTGAATCCTTTTAGTACTGAAAGGATTTCATCACGATCAAACTTAGTATTGACCAACTTTTCTTTAATCTCAGTAACATCTTTCATACCGAAGTAATCACCATATATTTCTGCGGTGTCGATTTTTCCATCTTCAACATTGTAACGTACATCAACAGTACCCATGTCAAAGTGCTTTCTTTGTTTAGCAGTGAATTTAGGTGATTTTCCATAAACCCAATCCCAATTGTAGTAATATTGTTCCTTCAGCTTATCAATTTCTTTTTGATCTTCTGGAGTAACGATATACTCGTGATCTTTGATCTCGTCTAAGGAGTTAGCGTGGAATAGTTCCAACAGTAATTTGTCACGGAATTGTTCAGTAGTTAAATCTTGATATTCTTTAGCAAGGTAGGGACGTACATTTGTAACACGACTTCTGATCGATTTGATGCCTTTAGAAGCAATCTTATCCTTTTGAACGTGTAGTGCCTTAGTCAAGACATCAAGGTCAACATCAAGTGAAAGTGTACCGTGTGAGAATGTTTTCCCGTTTCTTGAGTACATTGCATTACCGGAGAATTTCTTACCATCTACTAGTAGATCGTTTCTACCAGATACTTCGGCACTAGTTGCACCCATTTGATGCAATGCATCGATAATAGGTTGAGTAAATGATTTAAAATCGCCAAAGTTACTGTCATCTGAATCAACCATGAAACTGAAACAAAGATTACCAAGATCTTGATATACAGCACCGCCTCCAGATAAACGACGTGTAACTGTAATATTATTATCCTTTATATAATCAGGGTTAATCTCTTCCATTGTGTTTTGATTTCGCCCAACGATGATACATGGTCCTTCGATATAAAATAAAACTAATGGTTCGTCAAATTCAACATTGTTCATTAAATATTGTTCAGTTGCCAAATTATCACGAATGTCACGATCTTTCATTACAACATAGTACATAAAAGTGCCCCCTTAAGTAATTTTGTAAGCGATTTAATAGTATCACAAATTTCACAAAGGGAACATTAAAAACATTTACTTTCGGAGTTTAATTAGTTCTTGATGAATTAGACTATGTGCAGTGTTATTATCTTTATCGGAAATATGTTTAACAAAGTAAGATGGAAATTTGGTTAGACTTTCTAGAATTGGATCTAAGATAGCTTGGTAATGTTTAGAATAAAGTTTATCAATACTATCTGTTAAAATTTTACTATCAGAGTGAATGAATAAGATATCGTCATTGATATGTTGTCTGTTCATATCGTCTAAGGCCAGTTTCAAGGCTAAGAATTCTAGATAGTGATTATCGAGTGGTTGTTGCTGTTCAACGTGCTTGATAATTTGGTCATTATATTTTATTACGTATGAAGTGGCAGCAAGATTTAAATTAGTATTTAAACCAGCGTCGGTGTACAATTTAATCATCTTATTAAAAACCTTTCAGGAGTAGATATGTCAAAGAAATTTTTTGTTCAACCCACGGGCTCATGGGGAATTATTGTGTGGTCACTTGCGTTTAGTATTCTGTGTTTGGGAGTGATTTTACAGCTAGAAATATTTAGTTTTAGCTTCATTCCATTTCTTGTATGGATTTTGGGAATAGTTTTCGTAATTTATATTGTAACTAATTCCTGGGTGAAGTTTGATGATGGCAAGATCATAATTAAGGAACCTAATTATTATAAAGCACGTGTGTTTAATCGAACAGATGTCAAAATAGAAACAATTAATAAATTGACTATCGAATTTTTATTTGATAATCGTGATTATTTTCCGTTGAGGGTCACTTCAACTACGAAAATTTTAAAGGGAATTAAGAAAGAAGCGGGTGGAGATAATGGCATTTCCAAGTGATATTGAAATAGCTCAAATTAATGAACATGAAAATATGAAAAATATTGAAGAAATAGCTCAAAGTGTTGGACTTGATTCTAGTGATATAGAACCATATGGACATTATAAGGCTAAGATTTCTGCTAGTGGGATCAAAAAGGCTACTGAGCAAGATAATGGCAAACTGATTTTAGTTACATCTATTAATCCGACACCAGCTGGAGAAGGCAAATCTACGGTTGCTATAGGACTTGCGGATTCATTACGTGCAATTGGTAAGAAGTCAATTCTAGCATTACGTGAGCCATCTTTGGGCCCAGTTATGGGTATGAAGGGTGGTGCTACTGGTGGTGGATACGCTCAAGTAGTTCCAATGGAAGATATTAATTTACATTTTACGGGTGATATGCACGCTTTAACTAGTGCCACCAATACTTTGGCGGCTTTAATCGATAATCATTTGCATCAAGGCAATGAATTAAAGATTGATCCTAGAAGAATTATTTGGAAAAGAGCATTAGATATAAATGATCGTGCCTTGCGTAATATCACAATAGGCCTTGGTGGTCCAGCTAACTCTATTCCACGTGAGGATCATTTTGATATTACTGTAGCCAGTGAATTAATGGCTGTGTTGTGCTTGTCACAAGATATTGATGATTTAAAGGAACGTATTTCAAATATTTTGATTGCCTTTACATATGACAAAAAGCCGATATTTGTTCGTGATTTGCATGTTGAAGGCGCCATTACGATGTTGCTAAAAGATGCTTTGAAACCAAATTTAGTGCAAACACTAGAAAATACTCCAGCAATTGTCCACGGTGGTCCTTTTGCTAATATTGCTCATGGATGTAATAGTATCCTTGCTACTAAATTAGCTATGAAATTAGGCGATTATACAATCACTGAAGCTGGTTTTGGTGCTGATCTTGGTGGTGAGAAGTTTATGGATATCGTTACTCCAAAGCTTGATCATGCACCTAATTTAATCGTTGTCGTTGCGACTATAAGAGCTCTCAAATACAATGGTGGTCAGAAGTTAGCAGATTTACAAGATGAAAATTTAAATGCTTTAAACCTTGGATTTAAGAATCTTAAGCGTCATGTTAAAAATATGAGATATTATCATATACCTGTTGTTGTAGCAATCAATAAATTTGAAACTGATACTGATAATGAGATAAAGCTTTTACAATCACTTTGTGATGAGCTTGGAGTTGAAGTGTCAGTCGCTGACATTCATCACAAGGGTTCTAAGGGTGGTATTAATCTAGCTAAGATGGTAGTTAGAACTGCTGATAAAGAATCAACTTATAATCGCTTATATGAAGATGCTCAGCCTACTGTTGAAAAAATAGATACTATTGCTTCTGAAGTATACGGAGCTAATAATGTCGAATACAGTGCTAAGGCAACACGACAATTACAGTCATTAAAAGATAACGCTTGGGATGATTTACCAATATGTATTGCCAAAACGCAATACTCATTGAGTGATGATCCAAAGAAATTGGGTTCTCCTCGTGACTTTACTTTACATGTTAAAGAAATTGTTCCTAAACTTGGAGCAGGATTTATAGTTGTATTAACTGGTAATGTCTTGACAATGCCAGGCTTACCAAAGAAACCGGCCGCATTAAATATGGATGTTGACAATGACGGCAGAATTAGCGGGTTATTCTAGTGCCGATCGTTTATATTGTTTTGTTCATTGGATTAATCGTTGGTGATCAGTCATTGAAGTATTATGTTGCTACTAACATCCCCACATTGTCGTTTCATGAATTCATTCCGGGTATTTTGTCTCTAACTCATATTACAAACACCGGAGCAGCATGGAGCATGTTAGAGGGAAAAATGATTTTCTTCTACATAGTTACCATTGTGGCAGTAATAATTTTACTTTATTTATTTATTAAGTCTGATAAAAAAGATTATGTATACCGTTTTTCATTGTTATTCTTATTATCTGGTACAATAGGGAATGCAATAGATAGATTTACACATCATTATGTAATAGATATGTTCAGTTTAGATTTCATCAATTTTCCAATTTTTAATCTAGCTGATACGTATATTACAATAGGAGTTATATTGATTATTATTTCTTTAATATTTATGACAGAAGGTGACAAAAATAACTGATGAACCAATAGAATTAGTATTTAACGATACTAAAAAAGCTAGATTAGATAATTTTGCGAGTGAGAATCTAGAAGATTTCACTCGTTCACAAATTCAAAAGTTTATTAAAGACGAAAATATCTTAGTAAATGGAGAAACTGCTACCAAAGCTGGTATGAAGCTTAAACACGGTGATAAGATAACATTGGTTATTCCTGAAGAAAAACCAATGAAGGCAGTTCCACAAGATATACCACTAGATGTCATTTACGAAGATGAAGATGTTTTGGTGGTTAATAAGCCACAAGGGATGGTAGTTCACCCAGCAGCTGGACATCGTGATGGTACTTTAGTTAATGCCATTTTGTATCACAGTAAAATTAACGATGATGATATGGTTCGTCCAGGTATTGTGCATCGGATCGATAAAGATACATCAGGTTTATTGATGGTTGCAAAAAATGATTTGGCTAAGAGATCATTGATGAAACAACTAAAGGAAAAGACTAATCTCAGAGAGTATGTCGCAATCGTCCATGGTGGTTTTGAAGAGTCTAAGGGGAAGATAAATGCTCCATTAGGCCGTTCAAAGTATGATCGTAAGAAACAAGCCGTTGTTGACGATGGTCGTAATGCAGTTACTCATTTTGAGGTTTTGGAACAATTCGAAAATTACTCACTACTTAAATTAAAATTAGAAACAGGTCGTACTCATCAAATTAGAGTACATATGCAATACATCGGACATCCAGTAGCTGGAGATCCATTGTATGGACCTAAGAACACACTAGAGGGGAATGGACAATTTCTTCATGCGAAAACACTTGGATTTGAACATCCAAGAACACATGAGTGGATGCAATTCTCAGTTGAGCCACCTAAAATATTCCTTGATACCTTAAAGGAATTACGCGGTTGACACACTAGTAGTTGTGCTATAATCTGAATTTAGTTATGTGAGGATCATATTTAAAACACTCACACTAATCAAAATGTGGGTGTTTTTTTAAAGAAGAGGAGAATAATTATGGCTAAAGAGATAATTGATGGGCAAACAATGACACGTGCACTAACTCGTATTACTTATGAAATTATTGAACGAAATAAGGGAATTGATGATTTAGTATTAGTGGGAATAAAAACTCGAGGAGTTTATGTGGCGCATAGAATTGAATCTCGTTTAAAACAATTGGAGAATATCAGTATCCCGGTTGCTGAATTAGATATAACGCCATATAGGGATGATGTTACTAATGAGGAAAAGAATCCTCTTGAAGTAACACCACAACCACTTGATGTAGACATTAATGATAAACATGTTATTCTGACAGATGATGTTTTGTATACAGGTAGAACAATTCGTGCGGCAATGGATGCACTCATGACAGTTGGTCGTCCTAAGAAAATATCTTTGGCAGTATTGGTAGATCGTGGACATCGTGAGTTGCCAATTCGTGCTGACTTTGTTGGCAAAAATATTCCTACTTCTCAAAAAGAAAAAATAAAAGTTTCCATGAAAGAAATCGATGGAGAAGATAAAATCGAAATCGAGTAATTTAGTTTAGGGGAGTTGCTTTTTAATGAAGCGTTATTTAATTTTAGAAGATGGAACCGTCTTCCCCGGTGTGGGATTTGGATCCTCTGTTATAACTACTGGACAATTAATAATATCTAATAATCGTACCGGAATTGAGCAATCAGTAACTGATCCAGATGCTGAGGGCCAAATTCTGGCTTTTACGATACCCTCAATCGGTAGTTCTGGTATCAATCGTGATTTTTATGAGTCAATCAATTCACAATGCAAAGGTGTTGTTATTGGGTCTTCCAGCCATACAACAATCGATGGTTCAATCTCTTTTGGTGATTGGATCACAGGATTAGGTATTCCTGGTATTAAAAACGTTGATGTCCGTGCTTTAGCCAAGCATATTGCTGAATATGGAGAAATGAAAGCTAGCATTATGGATACTCACGATGAACATGCAATTGATCAAATAAAAGCACTAGTTTTGCCTCCTGACCTTGTTAAACGTGTTTCGACAAGACAGTCATATCCTAATCCCAACATGGGAATAAAGATTGTTGTGGTAGATTTAGGATTAAAATATTCAATTCTTCGTCAATTGTCGTATCGTGACTGTAATTCTGTGATCGTTAACTATAATTCCACACCAGAAGAGATTGAAAATCTACATCCAGATGGAATTATTTTTTCAAACGGACCAGGATCACCTAGTGATATCCCACAAACCATTGAAACAATAAAGATTTTACAAAAAAAATACCCAATTTTAGGTATCGGACTGGGGAACTTATTAATTGCACTTGCTAATGACTGTAAGATAGTCAAATTGGATCAACCACATCATGAATCGTCACTAGCAGTTAAAGAAGTTGCCAGTGGCAAGATTGATTTTGTTAATCATAATCATTCGTATACTATAGATCAAAAGTACATTGGTTCTTCTGATTTCATCGTAACGAATATTTGTGTTGCCGACGGTAGCATTGAAGGTATTAGACATGAATATCTACCAATCATGTGTGTGTTATTTGAACCAGAAGCCGCACCTGGACCTAATGATGGATATTATGTTTTTGATGAATTCATTGATTTGATAGATTCAATTAAATTTCAAGATGATGGGAGTAGAGATCAATGGTAGAAAATGAGCCTCACAGTATACTAATTATCGGCCCAACAACTAGTGATAAGAATGTTGATCTATCAACGGCCGTTTATGATACCGTCGAAATCTTGCATCAACTCGGCTACAAAATATCTGTAATTGTTGAAGACCCAACGTCGCTTCTTTCGTCAGGTAAGTTTTTCGATAGGATAGTGGTTGAACGTGTAACTGGCGAACACGTGTTGAATTTTATCAATGAATATCACCCCGATGCTGTATTACCTACAGTTGGTGATCGTAATGCCTTAGGTATTGTTTCAAGTTTGAATGGCAAGATCGGTAATGTAAAAATTCTTGGTTCGAATTATATGGCATCCTTAGCAACCTTTAAACGAGAATTATTCATTAAGAAATTAACTGAAAATAAGTTACCGGTAATTAATTTTATTTCATCAGATGATGAAAAAGAGATCTATAGTTTTATTCGGTCGATTGGTTTTCCAATTATTGCAAGAAGAAGATATTCAAATCGTCATTCTAGTGGTTGGACTAATATAAATAATCTATTTGAACTAGATAATTTTATGGCCATAGGTGATGTTGATGATACTAGGATTGAAATCGAACGTAGTATTAGAGGATTTAGTGAGTATTCATTTACAGTCGTACGCGATATGTTTGATAATACTGCTTTGATCGGTACGATCGAGGATATTGAGCCTATTGGTATTCATCATTTGGATTCGAATTTGATCTCACCTGCAATATCGTTGAATGATTCTAAATTACAACGGATGCGTTCGGCATCTTTGAAGCTTGCTAGAGCGTTTGATATCGTTGGGATATGTACAGTGCATTTTGCATATAATCATAAGACAAATGAGTACTTTATTACTGAGTTTATTCCAAGACTTAGTGAAGAGACAAAATTTCTAGAATATGCGACAAGTTATCCAATTGCCACAAGTGTTGTAGAACTTGCACTTGGATATCATTTGGATAAACTGCAACTTGACGGAGGACGTGTTTTTAATGGTGCATCTGAGCCATTTGTTGATCATATAACATCACGCTTTCCTCAATGGGGTACTGATAAACAAGAGTATTTAGGACCCAGTAAGACCTCTAATTCTAGTATTGTTGTCAATGGATTTAGTGTTGAAGAGGTATTCAATAAAGGTGCCTTAAATGATAAGTTGAATAATAATTCGAAGCGACATGATATATTGGAGAAATTGGATGATGATGAACTTTTTGAAAAAATAATTCATCCAACCAATTGGATGTTAGACGTCTTGCTTGAAGCGTTGAGAAGAAAATTTGAGATGCCAGTACTTTCAGAGATAACTGGAATTACTATGCCGTATTTGAGTGTATTAAATAATATTAGAAAAACGTTTGAAGTTATCGATAACGACGAAGTTACCAAAGATAATGTAGAACGACTAGTTGAGATGGGAATTAAAAATATTGGCCAGAGTAAGGTTTTACTTGATACAGACGATATAGTTACAAAGTCTGTAGTTAAGAGTAAACGTTCAATATCAGTCTCAAATAGAAACTATAATAATCAGAATTTTTTTGTTACTTCGGGAATAGATTCTGATTTGGAATTGAACGATAAGAATAAGATCATTGTTAGATCTCCGATAATAACTTCGAAGACAGATATTTTAGTTAGACAGTTTGTTTTAACGCAGTTGATTAAGTCTATTGATCAAAATGGACTAGAGGCGGTAGTGATTGGACGTGAACCTTGGACAGCACCGTTATCTATGCGTGAAAAAGTCATTGAAATAGATGATCCTTATATGGAAATGAAAGAATTAGGCTTAATTCCTGAAGACAGTATTTTTAAAATAATTGATTTCTCAAGGCATTTGAGTGATGTAGATGATAATTCAAATGTTTTCCAAATTAGTTCTAAAAAGTTAAAAGATATTGCTATTTCAACTAGTATTTCCATTAGGGCGATGGTAGTTACAGATGGCAATAATTACTTAGTACCTTCATTAATTTATCGTGAAGATCAAGATAAGCATTCTTTTGAAGTCAGTTCATATAATAACTTTCTGTCTATAGAGGATCGTAGTGCTTTATCTGAATTAATAGAGCGAGAACTAGAAAATCAAAATGATGTTAATGTCTTTAATTTTGAGTTCTCTAAAAGTAATGGGCATTGGATTGTTACTAGGTTATATCAAGGGATGACTAACGATATTATTAGACATGAATTGGCAAGTTCAGTTCATGTGATTGATACGCTAGTCAAATTGATCCTTGGTAATAAGATAGATGATAATAAAACACTTCAAGAGGTGTTTCAAAATTGTGATGACCGCTATTTACTTACTATTGATGATAAGAAGTACAATTTACTAGCTTATGATGATATGAAGGAACAATTGAATAAACTAAAAAAAGAAGATTAGCCATTGGCTAATCTTCTTTTAGATTACTAACTAGTTCTCTATTGGGGTCGACTAAGATAGTCTTTTGACCTTCAAAGATAACGTAACCCGGTTTTGCACCATTTGGCTTACGAATATTTCTGATTTGAACATAGTCAACTGGGACCTTTGATGAATCACGAGCTTTTGAATAGTATGCGGCAATAGTTGCGGCTTCTACTATTGATTGTTCATCTGGATCACTAGTTTTTAGTATAACGTGTGAACCTGGAATATCTTTAACGTGGAACCAATAATGATTTTTTTGTGATAACTTCATTGTTAACTGATCGTTTTCCAAATTATTCTTACCAACTAAAATATCAATTCCATTTGAGGACTTAAATGATTCACCGATCTTTTTCTTACGCTTTTTACGTCCATTACGCTTACGCTTTTTGATATATCCAGAATCGATCAGTTCTTCAATTATACCGTCCACATCTTCTATATCTACATATTCTAGGGATGCAAGAACAGATTCAAGATAATTAACTTCACCAGTCGTGATTTCCAATTGCTCGTTAATATGAGGAATTGAGTTTTGAAGTTTACGATACTTCTTATAATACCTTTGAGCATTGTCAGATGGAGAAAGTTCTGGATTAAGTTTTATAGTAACTTCTTCATTGTTGTAGTAGTTAGTCAGAGTTATTGACTTTGTACCACGCTTGACCTGTGACATATAAGTAGTGAGTAATTCACCATATAACTTGTACTCATCCATTATATTAGTCTGCTCTAATTGTTTATTGAGCTTTTTGACCTTAGACTTATCTTTTTTCAAAATAATATCTAATCGATTGGTAATTGACTTTGTCTGTTGCTCAATACGATCAATTCTAGCACGATCAATATAATAACTATCCAACAAGTCACTAAGGGTAGGGTAGGTATTTACGACTTCTGATGTGTTAGGGAATAAGATAGGTAGAAAATTCAACTTTTTGTTAGATATCATGTTGGCGGTATTAGGATCAACATTGTTGTATTCGGTGATGAATTCAGGGATGTTGTCTAATTTAGCCATTTCGTTTGAAGTATCTATTCCGATTCCTTCAAATTTTTGTCGGATATCTTTAGCATCATTCATTCCTGAGAAATCGCTTGAAGAAGCTGTAAATGGATTAATCTTATTTTGTGCAGGTGGTAATTTGTAATCGTCTCCTGGTAGTAGCCCACGGAAACTATTATTTTCAGGTGAGACACGTTTAACAAGATCAATGATTTTTCCTGTTTCCTTGTTGATCAAGAAAATATTGCTGTGTCGAGCCATTATTTCGATAGTCATAGTGAATTCGTGTATGTCTCCAAGTTCATTTTTTGCACTTAGATCAATCATTACAACACGATCGTTATTTAACTGACGGATATCTTGAACAATTGCACTAGTGATATATTTTCTTAACGACATTACAAAAGTCGCCGGTTTTGCTGGATTAGCAAAGGGCTGTTTTGTTATTTGAATTCTAGCGTAGCTAGGGTGAGCTGAAAGAAGTAGCTGTTGGTTTTTACGGTTGCTTCTAACGGTCAAAATCAATTCGTTAGCAAACGGTTGTTGAATTTTAGCAATCCGTCCACCTTGTAGATTATCTTTTAATTCGTTTACCATTGCGTGAGTAAACATTCCATCAAATGACATGTAATTAGTTCCTTTCTATAATTCTTTAATATGGTTCAGAGATAAATTTGGCAAAATTAATATTATGAAAAATATTAATTTCTGAAACAGATATCGATTTTTTCAGTGTAAATAAAAATTCCTTAACGAATATGATATAATCTAATGGTTGTACAATCATTAAACGTAAGCAAACAAGGAATTGATAAATTTATGAAAATAGCCATTGTAACAGACAGCACATCTTATTTACCAAAAAACATCGTCGATAAATATCATATAACAGTAGTGCCGATAGAAGTAGTATTTGATACTAAAACTTATCGCGAAGATATTGATATTACTACATCACAATTTTATGAATTGCTGCAAAACTCGCCTGAATTACCATCAACAGCACAACCATCAGTTGGTGAAATGATGAATCTTTATAGAAGTCTGGCCAAAGAAGGCTATGATACCGTAATTTCTATACATTTGGCAAGTACTATATCTGGATTCGTCAATAATCTCAAAGCGGCAGCTGATACTATAGAGGATATTAATGTAGTTGTGTATGACTCATGGATTACTGTACGCCTAATGGGCTACATGGTTCAAGAGGCAGCACGTATGGCACAAGAAAATATAGATTTAAAAGCAATTATGGAAAGATTGAACACTTTACGTGATTCTATTGGAGAATCTTTCGTTGTTAATGATTTGAAGAATTTAGTCAAGGGTGGTAGATTGTCAAATACTTCAGCAGTAATTGGTACAATGTTGAATATTAAGCCACTTTTAGAGTTTGATGATGAATCACATAAAATAGTTGCTTATGATAAGGTAAGATCTTTAAAAAAAGCTAAATCAAAAGCCGAGGATAAATTGAATCAAGCAATCGAAGATTCTGAATATCCATTACGCTTGTTGGTTATTGATGCTGATGATCCTGAGTCGGGGGATGAGTGGGCAAAACAGCTTAAAGAAGAACACCCTAGTCTAACTGTAGATCGTTCTTATTTTGGACCAGTCATTGGAGCACACCTTGGAAAAGATGCATTAGCAATTGCTTGGATACGGGATTTTGATAAATCTTAATATAAAGCCCTTAAGGCTTTTTTATTTTATCTCAATAGTTTAAAATAATTGTATCGAATAAGTCTTTATTTAATTTTTATTTAATGTAGAATTAATATAGCTATACATTAAGAAAAGGGGATTATTATGTTTTCTAACACGAAAAAAGTAGCCTTACTATTGGCAGCAGGTGTGTTGATGAGTACCAGCTTTGGCGGAACAATTGCTTTGGCTGATACAGCATCAACTGATACAAGCACCGCAGTTGCCACAGCCACTAATGCACAAGATGATAGTGATAATCAGGTCGTATCAAGTTCTGATGATTCTACTACGGCAGCACAGACAAATACAGCTACTGCTGCAACTATTCAATCTGCACAAGATATTAACGTTCAAGCTGTTAAGAACGCTATGCTTTCTGAATTGAATAATTTACGTGCACAAAATGGATTGAGTAATCTAGCATCTGTAAGTGTGCTAGATAGCTACGCTCAAGCTAGAACTGATAGTTTCACTTCTTCTGGTGTAGATGATCATGCAGGGTGGAATTCATCAAGTATGTATCCTTATAACTTGGATGCAGAAGAAAATATTGCACAAATGCCATATACTATGCTTGGTACAACTGATGCAACTACAATCGCCCAAAAAATAACAGCTGAATTCTATAGTGAGAATTATGACCCACAGCCTAATTACGGTCATAGAAAGAACATGCTGAATCCATACATTAATTATGTAGGTATTGGTGTTAGTGTTGGATCTAACGGTATGGTTTACTTCTCACAAGAAATGGGTAATGATCAAGCTGCTCATAGTAGATATAGTACAAGTGATTTATATAGTTATTATTTGACTAATGAAAACGATTATTCAAATGCATCCAATTATGATCTTGTAGATTCAAAGAAAAAAAGTGCAGATTATACCGATAGAGATGGATATACAACATTAGATCTACGTGGTGGGGTAACAACTAATAATGCTGATACTCCAGTTTATGATAGATATGGAAACAAAACGAGTGTTACTTTATCACCTAATAGTTCATGGGCCGCAGATATGATTGCTGTTATGAATAATACTTTCTATTATCATGTAAGTAATAATGGCTTTGTGGTCGCAGATGATGTCACACCTTGGGCAAGGTTTTTGTCAGGAACAGTAATCACTGCAACTAAAGATACAGTGATTTATGGTGATGATGGTAATGCAACATCTAGAACCGTAGCTAAAGGTTCGCAATGGATAACCGATAGACGCTCAACAAACGCCGTAACAGGTGTTAAAATGTATCGTATCGGAACTAATGCATGGTTAA
The DNA here is from genome assembly GCF_001971585.1 of Companilactobacillus allii. Classification (NCBI taxonomy): domain Bacteria; kingdom Bacillati; phylum Bacillota; class Bacilli; order Lactobacillales; family Lactobacillaceae; genus Companilactobacillus; species Companilactobacillus allii. Next base: position 1,994,566 of record NZ_CP019323.1, read on the forward strand.
CTAAAGCAGACCTTACAGGTGCTTAAATCAACTTTTAATTTAATATTATTACAAAAGATGCCTATTGGTGTCTTTTTTTTGTGGCTATTTATAAAAATTCACTAAATTAAATCAAGAATAAAAAATAATCGATCGTAGGAAAACGTTTTTTAGTTATAATATATGTTTTACGAAAACATAACAATAAAAAATCAAAAACAGAAAATAAGCATACCCCAGACCTCGAAACAACTCAAGCAGAATATCAAACTACCTAGAATCGTAAAAAATAGTATGGAATACCTGATGCGTATACACCTGCTTATAAAGACAAGGACAGATTCTAAATGGATATAAGAATCTGTCCTTGTGAGACGAAATTATAAAAACTAATACTGTTAAACATTCGATAATACACTAATCCACATTTACTGATCAAGGATTTAACCATAAACATTAGCAACTCAACTTTATTTATTCAATAAAGTTTTACTCAGTAGCAAATCTAAACATAATTTAAGAACCAATGAATATTTATAAATAATTACTAGACTAAACAATTAAAGGGTTTAATTTGCTAATGTAAGAAGAGAAGGGCAAATCTAATGACTCGCTATAAATTCTTATTATCTGATCGAAATTCGAGATTGTTGAAGTAAAAGCTATTTTCAAATCTAAGGTTACATAATATATATTATACGAAGCTATTATTTTAAGATAAATCTAAATAGATTTACCGTTTTTAAGTTCATCATAAAATTTCATTGCAATATCTCTATATCCATACATATCCATATACTTTTTTAAAGCTGGTTGATTGTGTGTATATGCAATTCCTTCAGTAAACAGCTTCTCATACAGTTCATAATATGGCAGTTTCATCTGTCTAGCTAAATGAAGCTCATGTCTAATATCATATGAGACCTTTTTAAATTCAATACTAGAATAACCATACTCATCAATATCAATGATTGCGTACTGAGCACGTCTATCTGTTCTAAACCTAAGACGTTCAGTATATGGCTGCCCAATTGAACCAGGATTAATTATCAATTGATCTTTGCTACTAGTACGCATTATCTGATGGTGTGTATGGCCATAAATGGACAAGTCATAGTCTTTATTGGCGAACAGGTCGTCAAAATGCGCCTGTTCCTGATATGGAAGTAATTCATGACCATAATTCTTATGAATTAGATTATGTGTCAGCAAAATTCTAGATCCATTAACAACGGCACTGGTTGATATGGGTGCGTCTTTAAGTCTTCTTAAATTGGTTTTGCTGGTATTTTCAAGTGTATACTTCATCAACATAAGAATATAAGGCGTCACAGGGTCATCTAAATCACGTTTTGTTAACTTGCTGACATCATCAAATATAAAGTCGTCCCAATTACCACGCAATAATATAGTGGTATTTGCTGAATCTAATAGATCAAATAGTTCATTTGTTCCAGGGCCTGGCATTAATAGGTCTCCTAAATACCAAGATTCTTCGATATTTTCTTTTTTTAAATCATTAATTACCGCTTTAAGAGCGGTAATATTACCATGGATATCTGATAATAGTGCTATTTTTGTCATTTTTTCATCTCTTTTCAGTTGTGAAAAGTATAGTGGTAGGGTCACGTTTGGTCAAATTGTTGATTTTTGTTTTTATGTTTTCGTAAAACATTTAATTTTACGTTTAATTCAAATAAAAAAGATTGGCTTTTTTACCAATCTTTAATTTTTGACTTCTTCATTTTTTTCATTTTCATATTCTTTTATTGTTTCGATAAATCTTTGACCGTATCGTTCAAGTTTTGCGTTACCAACACCATTAACAGCCAAGAATTCGTTTGAATTTTGAGGCATTTTTTGTGACATATCACGTAATGATTTATCAGAAAAAATAACAAATGGTGGTACATCTTGTGCATGTGCAATATCAATACGCAATTTACGTAATTTTTCAAACAAGTTAGTATCATAGGTTCCATCATTTGCAATTTCTTTAACCGGACCAGAGGCTACAACTACCAATCTTCTAGCTACAGTAGCCTCACCCTTTAATACCAAAACACCCTTCTTAGTCAACCTAAGTAGCGGATATTGACCACCTGTCGTCATCAAATATCCATTTGCGGTTAAATATTCAATAAATTCATTAATAGATTTTAATGTCCAATCGTGCATTAATCCAAATGTTGATAGTTTACCAAAATTACGCCAATCATTCGCAACGTCAGCCTTTCCAGCTAAAACGCGGCCTAAGACCTTTTTACCATACTTCTGATCCATTCTTACTACACAACTCAATACCTTTTGAGAATCATGTGTAACATCAGTGGTCTCCCTATTATCTAGGCAGTTGGAACAATGACCACAATTCTTATCTGTGATTTCACCAAAGTATCTTAAAATATAGCGCATCAAACATACTTCCGTCATCGCATATTGATTCATTTCTCGTAATTTTTCATTCAAACTTTGTTTATAATCATCATCGGCTTCAGATTGATCAATGAAGAACCTATGAAGTCCCAGATCCGCTGGTGTATATAGCAAGATAGCTTCCGCTGGTAGTCCATCTCGCCCTGCCCTACCCACTTCTTGGTAGTAACTTTCAATTGTACCTGGAATAGTAAAATGAATCACATAACGCACGTTGGTCTTATTTATACCCATTCCAAATGCATTTGTGGCAACAATAATATTTACTTCATCAAATAAAAAGTCTTCTTGCTGCCGATGTCTTTCTTCATCATCAAGACCAGCATGATATCTACCGGCCTTTACACCATGAGAATTAAGATATTCATAAATTGTATCAACATCTTTGCGTCTTCCAGCATAAATAATTCCAGACTCATTAATGTGAGATTTAACATAATTTAAGACATATGATAATTTACTTACACCACGCTCTATTTTTAAAGCAATATTATCTCTAGCAAAACCAGTCTTCACAATATTTTCTTCTGGAATATTCAATATATCGACTAAATCATCTTGAACACGACTTGTTGCTGTTGCAGTCAATGCCAACCATGATGGATTACTAGGTAATTTATTCAAGGATTCAATGATATTTAAATAACTAGGGCGAAAATCATGGCCCCAGGCAGACAAAACATGAGCTTCGTCAATAGATACTAAATCAATAGGTAATTGCACTAACCAACTGTAAAATTCAGGATTCTCGATACGCTCAGGAGCAGCATACAATAATTTTACGGCTCCTGATTCAATGTAACGCATACGTTCCTCTTGATCACGGTAATCGAGAGTACTGTTAATAAAGGTAGCTGGGATATTCATTTCGTTCAAACTATCAACTTGATCCTTCATTAACGATATTAATGGCGAAACTACTAATGTTAAACCATCAAACATAATTGCTGGAAGTTGGTAGCAAACAGATTTTCCACCACCTGTTGGCATAATACCCAAAGTACGATCACCATTTAAAACATGATTAATTATTTTCCCTTGTCCTGGTCGAAAATTGTCATAACCAAAGACATCTTTTAAGACTGATTGCGGATCCAATTTAATTACTCCTCATTTAAAAAGTACATTTACTAGCATATCACGAGTCATACTTTCATACATAATTTGATGCAAAAAAAGAGTGTGAAAATACGCGTTCAACTTTCGAGTATAATGCAAAATAAGTAGATATTCACGTAAGTGGATGTCTACTTATTTTTATTAAGCGGAAAAATTTGGAGAAATGAAGCTTGTCACAGCCTTTTGTCATTTAAAATCTAATAATACTATTTTTTAACTGCTCTAAAAACCATTTGTACAATATTATCTAAATCTTTTTCTATTTGTTCTTTATCATTAAGATTTGAAAATTTTTGAGTTTGTAAAAAATAAAATGCTAGTTGTCCCATCGCTAGTCTAACAAACGCAATAAAGTCGATATCATCCCTTATTTCACCAGTGTTTTTAATTGATGTCCATGCAATATTTATAAACTTATTTATTTTAACTAATAAGCTACTAACAATCATATCCTTTACCTTAGGATTCACTAATACCTCTGAAAGTAAAATCAATATTGCATCTTTATTATTGACCATAAAACTATAGCGATCAAATATTGCAAAATGGATCATTTCTTTTAAACTTGTACTACTTGTAGAAAATTCGTTAAAAAAGTTTTCGCCATAGGTTGGAATTATCCTTTCGATAATAGGCGTGATAATCGCCAACAATAAATCATCTTTAGATTTAAAATACTTAAAAATGGTAGCTTGACTCATTCCTGATTCCTTAGCAATTTCAGACGTTGAAGTACCATTGAATCCCTGAATTGAAAATAGTTTAATTGCTGCTTGTAAAACTTTACGTTTACCATTTGGCATATCACTGTTCTCTATCCAATCGTTCAAATCTTTAAATACTATATCATTAGACATTTTTATACCTTTCTAATCCAAACTATCAAAAAATTAATACAGCAGATACAGTAAGTGACCAATCACTCATGTTATCAAATATAATACTTCAAATTTATCCAAAAGTAAATAATAACTAACGAACACATCAGACTATTAAATTAGGCCAAGATGTTTACAGGCATTAAATATACCGTCGTCATAAACACCACTGGTAACATAACTTGCTACTTTTTGTACCTTTGGATTGCCATCTCCCATGGCTACTGAATACCCCACTTCTTCAAACATTGCCAAATCATTGATCTCATCCCCAAAAGCTATAGCATCTTTTGATTCTATATTCATATTGGAGAGGACCTTCTTTATACCAATTGCCTTACTAGACTCATCCATCGTAATATCAAACACATTAGGTGCGACTTTTAACATCTTCACTCCATCAATGGGCACTGACTCGCCAATTTCTTTATCATTCATAACAATCAATTGAATAACCTTCTCAGGGAAAGTTCCACGCTCAATTCTTTCTAATTGCATTGACCCGTCACCTAAAAAATTAGAGTCCTCATATACATATAATTTATTAACCGTTTCAAAACAATATTCGATTTTTTTAGAATCAAAATAGTTAACTACTTTTTCAAGGTATTCATTAGTGAACGTATCATGAAAGATCACTTCATCATCGAATACGACATATCTGCCATTATTAGCAATAAAGCTTTTTACGTCAAGCTCTGACAAAATATCTTTGACCATTCCAACGTTTCTTCCTGTAGCAATTACTGGTTCAATTTTTTCTTCACGTAATCTTTTTAAAGCCAATTTAGCTGAATCTGGTATTCTATCTAAAATTGATGTATTTTCTTTAGTTCTATGTCCAGCCAAGGTACCATCTATATCAAAAAAGGCAACTTTATATTTTCCCATTATTAACTTCACACCTCTCTAATTCCAAAAGATCACGTTTCATATTCAATCCTCCACGATAACCACCTAGCTTACCATCTTTAGTTAGTACTCTGTGGCAAGGAATGACCATTAACACCGGGTTTCTTCCGACTGCTGTACCTATTGCACGAACTGCCTTAGGATTACCTATATTATTAGCTATATCGGTATATGAGCAAATATGACCATAATCAATACTTTTAACTTCTCGCCAAACTATTCTTTGAAATTTTGTTCCTACTAAATCTAATTTCAAATCAAATTTTGTCCGTTCACCAGACAAATACTCACTTAATTGTTTAGAATATTCACTACAAATATCCTCATCTTCAATTATTTTAGTATTGGGATAAAAGGATATCAATTCCGTTAGATTACTATCCCTTGATCCAACAAAAGATAATCCATTCTTTGTAGCACCAATCATATATGAATGATCCTTGATAATTATCTTTTGATAATAAATTGTTTTATTCATATTCACACCTACTTTTCGATATCCCAATTATAAGCTATAATTCATTTAAAAATGTTGCCATTACATTAGGAGGTTATATGAAAAAATATCCTTTAACCAAAAACAGATGGAATTCTATTATAAATAATAATCAGAAAGCCGACAAAACATTTTACTATGGTGTTAAAACCACAAAAATATTTTGTAAACCATCTTGTCCTTCAAAAAATCCTTCAAAAGGAAATGTCTGTATATTCAAGACATCCCTTGAAGCAATAAATCAGGGATTTAGACCTTGTAAAAGATGTCAACCAACTGGCAGTGTTCCAAATGATGCTTGGGTACATGAGATTAAAACCTTTATAGATAATAATTACCAAAAAAAACTTACTTTAAACATTATCGCGGAGGAATGTCACGGTAGTCCCTTTCATCTCCAAAAAACATTTAAAAAGGAATGCTTACAATCACCCTCACAATATCTTACCCAAATAAGACTTGTTCATGCAAAAAAATTACTGGTTGAATCAAACTTGACTATTAAATCCATTGCCATAAGAATTGGATTCTCCAGTGATACTTACTTCAGTACTGTCTTTAAACATAATTTTTTCATAACTCCTGATCAATATAGACTAAATAAACTATCAAACCTTTAAACTGATAATAAAAGGAATAACTTATATGATATTATTTTAAACATAATATCATATAACAATTAAGTCTTTTCAAAGAGGGGTACTTATGCTCGGATTCTCATTTTATTTAAATCAAAATATCAATAGTCAAACTGAAGAATACTTCAATAACATGAAAAAAGCAGGATTCTCTGAGATCTTCACTGCTGTGCCTATGCACCTTGAAGATAGTGAATCTGAATACGAAAATAAATTACAGGATTTATTTGAATTAGCTAACAAGTATGACTTGCATTTAATGATCGATGTCAATAAATATTCTATACACAAAATTCCTGACCATTTAATACCTCATGTTTCATTAAGATTGAGTGAAGGTTTTAATCCTGAGGAAATATTTGAGTTGACTAAAAAAACTAGCATAGCTCTAAATGCTAGTACGATAACTAGAGAAACGATCCAAAAATTAAATTCATTACATGTTAATTTCAACAAATTAGAAGCCTGGAATAATTATTATCCTCATCCCGAAACTGGACTGGACTTAACCTGGTTTGCTCAAAAGAACCGTTGGTTGAAAAATATTGGTTTAACTACTCAAGCCTTCATACCTGGAACTAACACTTCTAATACTAACTATAAGGGATTACCAACTCTGGAACGTCACCGTACAATTGATCCATTGATTTCAGCTATTGAATTAGATAAACTCAAAACTGATAAAGTCTTTGTCGGTGATCCATATCTAGATACTAAACATCAAGAATTGTTTTACAGTTACTTTAACGACAAAGTCATCCCACTACACATGACCAATACCAAAATTGGTATCCCACCTTATTTAATAAGCACTCTTTTTCATAATCGATTAGATCCTGCTCGAGATGTAATCCGTTTAGTTGAAAGTAGAACATTAAACAATAAAGATATAAAACCAACGAATAATACTAAACGCTCCTTTGGAACCGTTACGATCGACAATAACCAATATGGTGAATATATGGGAGAGATACAAATCACTACACGTACACTACCAGCTAATAAAAATGTTAATGTTCTGGGCCAAATAGCTACAAGTGACTTAAAATTACTATCTTATATTGATGCTGGTACTGCATTTAAAATAATAAATTAAACAACAAAAGGAATATGATATATGAGATTCTTTTCAAAAGAGAAATCTGAGAAATTAGTATCACCTATCGATGGACAGTTACTTCAATTAGCTGATGTAAGCGATCCGGTATTCTCAGAGAAAATGATTGGCGATGGATTCGCAGTTGAACCTAGTGATGGTCAGATTGTTTCACCAGTCAATGGAATAATTGGAACTATCTTCCCCACTAAACACGCCATAACTATTAAAAGTAAACATGGGTTAAATATAATGCTCCATCTTGGTATTGATACCGTTGAACTAAAAGGAGCTCCATTTAATATATTAGCTAAAGATGGTGAAAAAATAACTGCTGGTCAATCAATAGCAACTATGGATCTAAATAAATTGAAATTAGCAAACAAGTCTGCCACAGTTATGACTATAATTACCAATATGAAACTGGTTAAAGACATATCAACTTTTGATTCAAGACAAATCAATTCTAGTGACTACGTCCTAACTGTCAACTTGTAGTGAGGCCTACTTATATTATTAATTTATCGTGTCTTTAGGGTATAATTTAATAATATAGGAGGTACCATATGTCTAAAATTCCTTATCTAACCGGTTTTAATGCGTATTTAAAAACACGTCATATTTCAAAACGTGCACATGTTGAATACATGAATTCTTTAAATGACTTCTTCTCATACACTATTCAACATAATGATGACTATAAAATATCAGAAGATATTAAAGATGTTCATGAAATGGATGTCCGCTTATTCAAGACTTTCATGTTGGAAAATCTAAAGTTAAGTCCAAGTACTGTAAATAAAGTAATCAGTAATTTAAATGTCTATTTCAAATACCTATTTGGTATAAAAAAGACACCAGAAATACCCACATTATATGTTAATAGTGTCGTGGTACCTAAGCAATCTGACTTCCCAGTTGATGTCTTTCAAAATCTGCCAAAATACTTGAATTCGGATTTGAGTATTTATACTCGACTAATGATATTAATTATATCTAAAGGCTTTAACTATAAGGAAGCTCTGGAACCAGATTTTTATAAGGAATTTGAAGAACTTAAATTCACGACTATAGAAAAAAAGTTCCTTGAAATTTATCAAGCGTTCATTACCCCACTACGTAGTTATTGGGGTAATCAGAATCTATTTCTTAGTCGTAACAAAGGCGCAAACTCACCTCTACTTTCAGTGTCCGCACTACATCGAGACTTAAAGCGAGACAGTGAAGCTACTAATCTTGATTTATCACCTAAGAAACTTTATACGACCTTCATTTTGTTGGCACTAAGTACCAATGATTTATCAGATAATCAAGATCGTGCTTTAGAGGCACTTGAAACTGCCTCATTATTGTATTATCGTCGTTTAAAACGAGAAGTTAATTTTATGAATGATGGACGTGAATAACTTGAAAAATATTGCTGTATACTGTGGTGCTGCCACTGGAAATAATCAGATATTTATTGATGGAACTAAAGAATTAGGCCACTGGATAGTAGAAAATGACTATGGCTTAACTTATGGTGGTGGTGTTTTTGGACTTATGGGAGTGATTGCTGACTCTGTAATGGAGAATAATGGTTACGTACATGGAATCATTACTGAGCAATTGAATAACCGCAACTTAGCTCATCCAAATTTATCTAAGTTAGATATTGTTGAAACAATGGATATAAGAAAAAAAGAGATGCTCAATAACTCTATCGCAAGTATCGCCTTGCCTGGAGGACCTGGAACTTTAGAAGAGATCTCTGAAGCCTTCTCATGGGCTAAACTCGGTGATAATGACAATCCTTGTATCTTCTATAATATCGGACACTACTATGATCCACTAAAGGATTTTTTTGATAATATGGTAGACAAGGGTTTCCTTGAACAAAGTGGTCGAAAAAAAGTACTTTTCTCAAATTCATTACCTGAAATAAAGAGATTTATCGATAATTACACTCCACCAGCATTACGTACTTATAAATAAGCTGAAAGAAAACAGTGTGAAAATACGAGTTCAACTTTCGAGTATAATGCAAAATAAGTAGATATTCACGTAAGTGGATGTCTACTTATTTTTTATTAAACGGAAAAAGTCATGTCATATACTTATTTTGAAATCTAATGGACAAAAGCCATCATTTAGAATATAATAGCCATAATCCATTAAAATCAGAGGACAATCAACATTGAATAATGACCAAATAAATTTAATACGTCAATTTAATAGACAGTATACTAATACATTAGGATTGATGAATAAACAAGTTTTTAATACCAATCTAAGCTTTCCAGAAGCACGTGTTCTGATGGCCATAAGCCACGAAACGACTCCAATGAATGTATCACATCAATTGAATCTAGATGCAAGTTACACAAGTAGAGTAATTAAGAAATTAACCAATTTGAAATATGTTCAAAAAATACAATCAACTATCGATGCCCGTTCAAAAAATATTTCCTTAACCGAGTCAGGTAAACAGCTTTTATCGATAATCGATTCTGACTCTAATGATCAAATTCAAAATTTAATTTCTAACCTTACCAAATCACAACAAAAAGATCTATATAAGGCCTTTGAGACAATTAACAATATTTTATTTAAAGATGATGGTGAATAATATGTGGGAAATAAAAGAATTTTCAGAACTAACTACTCAAGAACTATTCGATCTAATGTATATTAGAGTTAAAACATTTGTCGTCGAACAAGAAAGAATATATCAAGAAGTCGACGATAATGATCTAACATCCATTCATATATTTAAATATGAGGGCAAAAAAATCATTGCCTATGCTCGTGTATTCCGTGAAGATGGACATATTACATTTGGCCGCATTGTAGCAGCGAAGGATCATCGTGGTACTGGACTGGGGGCAAAACTCGTCGAAGAAGTTCTACGTGTTATAAATGATAAGTTTCCTGATCAAAACATTGAAATTGAAGCACAGACATACGTAGAAGGATTCTATAAGAAATTTGGATTTAAGAGTGTTGGTGACGTCTTTTTATTTAACCACACACCACATATTAAAATGATTAAGAATCATATAATAATTTAAATAGCTTATTCAAGGCATTTATCTTTAATTCCATCGAAAAAGATACTATATTTGTGGTGTCAGATAGGAAAGAAACTATCTGGCAATCATTTCCTTCGATTATCATTTTAATTAATTGTGGTTTCCCACTAATAGATATTAATAATGATACCTCTCCCAATTTTTAAAATTAAATCTATTTTTAATAGATTAGCCATAAATTCCATCAATTCCCTGATATAAAAAAAGCACGCCAGACAAAATCTGACGTGTTTTTATTATTTATATTACTTAATAAATGCTGTGATAACACCAGCAACAACAACCAACAGTAAACCTGCTGATACGGATACCATTTCTTTATGTGTTTTACGTTCGTGTAAGATATAAACTCCACCCAATGTAGCGATAATTACGTTCATTTGTGAAAGCGTAAATCCCGTTGCTAAACCATTAACATCTGGTCGAGCTGAGATCAAATATGTTAAAGCAGCAAATGCGAAGAAAAATCCACTAATAATATTTGTATATGAACTCTTTGTAGCAAATGGTTTTGATTCTCTATTACTTTTTGTAGCAATTGCAAATATTGTTGCAACCACAGCCATACCTAATGCTTGTGGTAGAAAAGCTTGAAATCCATCTACAGTGATAGCTTGAGGGAAAGCAGAATAACCTAGGTATCCTGCTTCAGCGAATAGAACTAGTAAAACACCCTTAATGGCATTTGAACCACTCTCTGACTTAGTAGCACTCTTCTCACTATATGTTGTTAACCAAACACCAAAAATGATTAAAACGATTGAAAAGAATCCAATCATTTTTGCGCTTCCTGAAGACCATTCACCTAGTACTAAAACACCCCATAGTGATGCTCCAATCAACTGAAATCCAGTTGAAATTGGCATTGTCCTTGAGACACCCATTTCAGAAAAAGCGTAGAATACAAGAATTTGTCCTAATGACCAACATGCACCGGATAAGAATGTGAATAGAAATTCTTTACCGCCAATCATAGGTGTTTGACGAGCCAATGCCACAACTATTGCGGCAATCAATGTACCATACGTAGCTCCAAGAATCTGATTAACTGGTTTTCCACCAAATTTACCTGTTAGAATTGGGAAGAATCCCCATCCTATCATTGGCATAAGACCAATTAGTATGTTTATTGCACTCATCGAAAAAACTCCCTTTTGTAAAATAAAAAACACCAACATAAAAACTGCTAGATCAAAAATCCAGCAGTTTTGATGATGTAAAGTATTATACATGTTAGAGATAACGTTTTCAACAAAATAAATTCGTTTTTCACAAATTATTATTTTGATTTCACAAGTCATCCGTTTTCATAAATTATTTTTTAAAACTTTTCATTTAGTGGTGGAACAACTTGTTTCTTACGTGAAACAACACCAGGTAAGGAAGCTTTATTATCTTCAACCTTAGTATTTAGGGCATTTTCGAAAACAGATACAGCGTTTTCATCACCTAATACTAGTCCAGTAGTATCGCTTGTTAAAATGTTTGTGATTAGTAATACGAATAAGTTGTAACCTTCTGATTTGTTTTCTGATTTAATATCAGCAGTGAATTCTGCTTCTCTCTTTAATGTTTCATCAATATCAACAGTATTTACTTGAGCAATACGAACGTTTTTACCGTTCATTTCAAAGCTCTTAGCATCCATGTCGATTAGTTCTTTAGTTGATTTACTATCAAGGTTTGTTCCTGCTTTAAGCATGTCCAATCCATATGATTCGTAATCAATTCCAGCTGTCTTAGAAAGGCTCTTCAAGGCTGCTTTGTCTTCATCAGTAGTTGTTGGTGATTTCAATAGAAGTGTATCTGAGATAATTGCTGAAGCCATCAAAGCGGCAAGATTGCCAGGTACTTCAACATCTTCTTCATTGTACATTTCCCAAAGAATTGTACTTGTACAACCAACTGGTTGAGCACGGTAATACAAAGGACTAGTAGTTTCAAAGTTAGCGATTCTGTGGTGATCAACCACATGTGTAACCTGAAGGTCACCAATATCGTCTAAACTTTGTTGGCTTTCGTTGTGATCAACAAGCATAACTGACTTAACTTCACCATTAGCAGCTGTAACGATACGTGGGTATTTGTAATCAAACTTGTCAAAAACATATTTTGTTTCTTCGTTAGGTTCACCCAAAGCAACAGCCTCAGTATTAAAACCTAATTCATTTTGTAGATGTGAATATGAGATGGCTGCAACAACAGCATCTGTATCAGGATTCTTGTGTCCAAAAACTAATTCTTTTTCCTTAGTCATTCTATATTTCCCCTTTTTTAATTTATCTTGAAGACTTCAAACGGTCAATATAATTTCTTTCATCCAAGAAATTATCCCATTCGCCAAGAAATTCCTTTATCCGAGGAATCTTCTCTTTATCTTCCCGATATACAAATGATAATTCACTTGATACCGAAGGTTCAAGTGGAGTTTGATAAAGTTTAAACATTGAGGCATGTGCTATGCAAAAACTCAATGGTAAAACCGTGTAAACATCGTCTGAACCTTGTGCAAATTTCAATAATTGATATGGCGATGAAAATCTAGCGATCACTTGTGGCTGATCCACCAATGCATTCCTAAATCTCTCCTGTAAAAGATCAGATAGATAATAATCTTTTACATAGGCTGCCCATGGTTTCTCAATAGCATCCCTATAACTAGCAATACCTTTTTTATAAATTTTTTCGTTATTGTGTACTAGAACAATATTATCATTAATGATTTTCTTTGATTTGTAGATTTTCCAATTTTTAATATTTTTATCGGGTAAATACATGATAGCCAAATCAATTCGATTATTTTCAATATAATCCCAAATTTCTTTTCTAGTTAAAAGATTCAGGTCAATTTCAACATTTGGATTAATTCGGTTATATGCAACAATGAAATCCTCAATAACTACTGATTCGGCTGTCGATAATAATCCTATACTGATGGTCCCAGATTTATCAGATGATTCTTGTTGAATCTGATCAGTCACAGAATTTATTACATCAAAAATCTCATGTGTAGCCTTTAATAATGAAATTCCAGCATCAGTAAGATATATCTTCTTACCCATACTATAAAACAATGGAACACCAACGACTCTTTCAATTTTCTTGATTTGTTGAGTCAAAGCAGGTTGAGTTATTCCTAAAGATTGAGCTGTTTTTGTATAACTCATATTCTTTGTTAATTCGTCAAAATAGTTCAGTGCTTTTGAACTAAATACGCGTCTTGATTTTTCGTCTAACAATAAGACGTCCTCCTAATCATTGTGAAAAGATATTACTAATAGTATGCGTTAATAATACTATATAAACATGAAAATATGTTGATATTTCTAATTACTTTTCAATTATATTCTTCACAAATCTGATTGGATTGCCATCTACGGTTGGATCCATGACAAATGAGCCATTTGAATATCTATCGGCATTTTGATGTGTCTTTTCATCCAAGTCAATTACCTTATTAGTATCCGTGACAATGGACAATTGTTCATTTCCAGTAATATTAGTTACTAGTGATATACGGTGTGGCGCACGTTTCAATTCGCGCAACGTTAATACACCACGTCTAGCTCGACTAGTTAACGGTATTTCAGACAGTTTCATTTGCTTATAAGACCCACGTTGTGTAAGTACCGCAATTTTCTCGCTCTCATCAAGCGTTAAGAAATAACCGACTAGTTTATCGTCATCTTTTAAACTAACGAATTTAACTCCAACTGCCTTACTTCCAACAATTGGAACTTCATCTAGTGGAAATGCTGAAGCATATGAATGCTCTGTAAATACATATACTTGACCCATAATTCCATTTGGTACAAAGTAAACATCCATGACCTTGGCATCTGGAGTCTTCAATTTACTATAGCGACTGGCTCTTGACTTATATGTTCTACCTGGAAGCAGATCACTAAAATCAACTTGCTTAATATAATTCTCACTCGTACCGATCAAAAAGCTGCCTTTTTCATCTAGTGACTTGAATACAAACGCTTTTAGAATAGTCTCGTCATTCGCTAGACCAATCTCTTGTGACAAGTGAGACCCGGTATCTTTCCACTTGTTATCGTCAACTTCAAAAATTTGTCGATATATCATATTACCTTTATCAGTAAAAATGAATAAGTGGTCCAACGTATTAACTTCTTGGTCTAAGACTGGATAATCCTCATCTTTTAATCCATTTGCACCAGCATCAGATGCTTGATATGAGCGTAGACTACTACGTTTTACATAACCATCGTGGCTGACCAACAAACGAACGTCTTCACTAGCAACTAATACACTAGTATCCACTTCAATATCTGATATCTTTGCCTCAATTTTTGTACGACGCTTATCGGCATAAGTATCACGAACATGTTCTAATTCGCTCTTGATTACATTCATCAAGGTATCATGATTGTTAATAATTCGATTTAATGATTCAATTTGCCCAGTTAATTGTTTGTCCTCAGCTTGTAATTCTGTCACATCTGTATTAGTTAAACGATAAAGTTGAAGTGAAACGATTGCTTCTGCCTGTGGCTCAGTGAATTGATATTCCTTAACCAAATTATTCTTAGCATCCGATTTATTTTTACTTCCACGAATCGTACTAATAACCTTATCCAGAATCGACAAAGCCTTAATAAGGCCTTCTACAATATGTAGACGTGTCTTAGCCTTTGCAACATCAAATTTACTACGACGAAGTATGACGTCTTCTTGATGTTTAACATATTCGGTTAATATTTGAACCAATCCTACTTGTTGTGGACGCATATCTGCAATGGCAACCATATTGAAATTATAAGATATTTGTAAGTCTGTATTCTTGAACAAGTAATTCAAAATACCTTGGGCATCAACATCCCGCTTTAATTCAACAACAATCGAAAGGCCCTGACGATCACTCTCATCACGAACTTCAGCAATTCCATCTACCCTTTTTAGAACACGCATGTCGTCCATTTTCTTAACTAATACAGCCTTATTTACTTCATAAGGTATCTCAGTAATGACGATTTGTGATTTATGCCCACGAATTTCTTGAATAGAAGTCTTAGAACGTAAATAAACTTTCCCACGTCCTGTTTTATAGGCTTCTTTAATGCCCTGAGCTCCTTGTAAAATACCACCAGTTGGAAAATCAGGTCCCTTAACGATCTTCATTAAATCTTCAAGTGTAGAATCTGGGTTATCGATCAACTTGATAGTTGCATCAATAACTTCACCTAAATTATGTGGTGGTATTTCAGTAGCATAACCAGCAGAAATACCAGTTGCACCATTCACTAATAAATTGGGAAAACGCGCTGGTAAAACCTTAGGTTCCTTTTCGGTATCATCAAAATTCCACTCCATATCAACGGTCTCTTTAGTGATATCCCTTAACATTTCAGTAGAAATTTTGCTTAATCTTGCTTCTGTATAACGCATAGCAGCAGGTGGATCGCCATCCATTGAACCATTGTTACCGTGCATTTCTATTAATGGGTTTCTCAATTTCCAATCTTGAGATAAACGTACCATGGCTTCATAGATCGATGAATCACCATGCGGATGGAAGTTACCCATTACATTACCGACACCTTTAGCAGACTTTCTAAAACCCTTATCAAAAGTATTTCCATCAACAAACATTGAATACAAAATTCTTCGTTGTACAGGTTTTAAACCATCTCGAATATCAGGTAACGCTCTTTCTTGAATAATTGATTTTGAATATCTCTCAAAACGATCTCCCATTATTTTTTCTAATGGTAAGTCTTGAATTTTAGGAGAATTGTTAGCCAAAATTTATCACCTATTCCTTGTTCAATAAATCGTCAACGATTTTATTATCTACTGGATCTGTATCATCAACTTTTTCCAAAATATTGTCACCCTCTTCAGTACCATTAAAGCGAACGTTTTTTTCGATCCATTCACGTCTTGGCTTAACCTTGTCACCCATAAGAGTAGTTACACGTCTTTCAGCAAGAGCTGTATCGTCAATATTTACACGAATCAATATTCTTGACTCTGGATCCATAGTTGTATTCCACAACTGATCAGCATTCATCTCACCAAGCCCCTTGAATCTTTGTAGTTCATATCCTTTACCCATCTTCTTGATAGCTTCTTGAAGTTCATCAGGAGTCCAACAATACTGCATCTTTGTCTTATCTCCTTTACCTTTTTGAAGTTTATATAAAGGTGGTAATGCAATATAAACATGTCCAGCATCAACTAAAGGTCTCATATAACGATAAAAGAACGTCAAAAGTAATATTTGAATATGTGACCCATCATCATCAGCATCGGTCATAATAATGATTTTGTCGTAGTTTCTGTCTTCCAGTTTGAAATCAGCACCAACTCCGGCACCAATTGTATAAATCATTGTATTGATTTCTTCATTTTTATAAATCTCATCTAATTTTGCTTTTTGTGTATTAAGTACTTTACCTCGTAAGGGTAAGATAGCTTGGAATTTACGATCTCTACCTTGTTTAGCAGAACCACCGGCTGAATCACCCTCAACTAAGAAGAGTTCATTCTTTTTGGCGTTTTTAGACTGGGCTGGAGTTAACTTACCAGACAATAATCCATCAGTCTTTTTATTTTTTTTGCCATTTCTAGTAGTTTCACGAGCTTTTCTAGCCGCCTCACGTGCCTCACGTGCCTTCAGAGCCTTTTTAACAAGAGTTTGGGCCTGTTCCCCATTTTCCATCAAATAAAAGCTCATCTGCTCATAAACTAGCTGATCAACTGCTGATCTAGCTTGAGCTGTTCCAAGTTTACCTTTAGTTTGACCTTCAAACTGAAGGATTTCCTCCGGAATACGTACCGAGATGATTGCAGACAATCCTTCACGGACATCACTACCTTCAAGATTTTTACTGCTTTCCTTTAATAATCCCACTTTTCTAGCGTAATCATTAAAGGCCTTAGTTAATCCTGATTTCATTCCTGATTCATGAGTACCACCATCAGTGGTTCTAACATTATTTACAAATGAAATAATGTTCTCGGAATACCCATCATTATATTGACCTGAGAATTCGATTTCGATATCCGAATTTTCACCTTCAATATAAAAGATTCCACCGATCGTATCTTTGCCTTCATTCAAATATTTAACAAATGATTGAATCCCATCTTCATAATGGAAAACATCGCCATGTTCTTCATCACCACGTAAATCAGTGATAGTAAACTTAACTCCTTTTAACAAAAAGGCTGATTCTCGTAGTCTTTCAGCTAACGTATCATAATTAAATTTAGTTGTTTGAAAGATCGATGCGTCTGGCTTAAAACTAATTGTAGTTCCATTTTCTTCTTTGGTAGTTCCAGTTTTCCTTAACGTACCCACTGGATGCCCACCATTTTCAAAACGTTCTTCGTAAACTTTATGATCACGTACAACACGAACCGTCATCCATTCAGATAAAGCATTAACAACTGACGAACCTACACCGTGCAAACCACCAGACGTTTTGTAGCTATTTTCTGAGAACTTACCACCAGCGTGAAGAACCGTTAGGATAACTTCAATAGTGGGTTTCCCACTAGCATGCATCCCTGTTGGCATTCCACGTCCATGGTCAACAACAGTAATACTGTTATCATGGTTAATTGACACATTTATTTCTTTTCCATATCCTGATAGAGCTTCGTCAACTGCATTATCAACAATTTCGTATACCAAGTGGTGCAGTCCACGTGAATCAGTTGATCCAATGTACATACCTGGTCTCTTACGAACGGCCTCTAAGCCTTCCAAGATCTGGATTGACGAATCATCATAAGATGATTTTGGCATTTATATCATTCCTTTTTTATTAATTACGATCTCAACATTTTACTATTATATCACTATAAACATACATTTCATTATATTTTTGAACGTGTGTTCGCTTTTTATTGCTTTTACTTTTTAGTGGTTTTATTAGATAATGTCTGAGTTGGTATTTTTATTAGCTATAAAAATACCATAGAGTTACAATATACCAAAAAATATAACTAAGAGAGTGATTTTTATAATGAAACTTCTCGTTTGTGCAATTTTAGCATATTTAATAGGCTCATTTCCGACCGCTTATATCGTTGGTAAAGTATTTTTCCATAAAAATATCTTTCAATACGGTAGTGGTAATGTGGGGACGACAAACGCCTATCGAGTATTTGGACCTTTTGCGGGTACCGTAGTTTTAATATTTGATATTTTAAAGGGGACTTTAGGAGCATTGATGCCAGTGTTCTTTGGGCTTGATCGTCATTGGATTTTATTCATTGGGATTTTTGCCGTAGTGGGACATGTATTCTCAATCTTTTTAAAATTTCGGGGAGGTAAAGCTGTTGCAACTAGTGCCGGAATTTTACTAGCTTACAATCCTCTACTATTTACACTCTGCTTCATTTTTCTAGCATTGATTGTCTATCTAACCAGTATGGTCAGTGTAGCAAGCCTTACAACAGTTCTACTATTCACCATTGCCTCATTATTCATGCATGACTGGATTTTAACTGCAGCAGCGGTGATAGTAACTATAATCGTATTTGTTCGTCACATACCCAATATCAAGCGTTTACTGAAAGGTAAGGAAAATCTTGTTCCAATTGGATTAGCCTATAAACGCCAACAAAAAAACGACCATTAATGGTCGCTTTTTTTGTCTAATTATTTAATTGAGATTGAGAAGTATGCTTCAAAAACAGTGTTGTATCAATGGCTTATATGATTTTATTTCATAAGCAACTACATATGCGACTACATAAAATGATTTATAACCAATTTCTACCTATCGTACATTAAGTATGATAAGAATATTATTTTTTAACTTTGTTATTTGAAATCCGATCCGGACGTATACTGCATAGGCAAATATTCATTAGTTGCTATTTTAGCCATCGAAATACCATTGATAGTATCAATTGATGAATATTTAAATGCTTTACCACTTATTACGTCGTCGTTTGATACCCGATTACCTTTTTTATCAAATATCGGAGTTAGCTTATCATCGATATATTTAACAATTACCACATCATTAAATGTTGTCTTGCTAATTGGTACATAGATGTTCGTAGCAATTTTATAATGTGGTTGCCCTTTGATCATAACTATCGAAGAAGACTTCCAAACGGAATTCTTCTTATATAATGTTGGACGTCCAACACCTAAGTTGTCAACACCGTGAGTATCTTCATTTAGCTTGATTACATCTTCAACTTTTGATTTAACAGGTTTCACAGGCGTGTCCTGAGGCTTCGTTTCAGCTTTCTTGTTGAAGATACCACAATCGTAGCTCATATCTTGACTACCTCCACCCCAAGTTGAAGTATACTGCCATCCTATTACATCACCAGATACTCCGACAGCATTAACACCGTAATTTGCTACCCAAGTTGGATGTTTTGAAGCGTTCAAATACCCGTTCCAAAACCAGGATCCCATTGAATATTGGATAATATTAGTATATCCATTTTCTGCCAAATAATTGATAAATGTATCTACATAACCTGCAACCTGGTTCTTATTTAACGAAGAATCTTCAACGTCAACGCAAAGTGGTGTATCCTTAACGAATCCCAAATTAACAACTGATTGTTCAAAGAATTGAGCCTCATTAATTGCATCGGCAATACTTGTTGCCAAAAAGTAATGATAGAATCCTACATTCATGCCAGCAGATAAAGCATTTTTAGCCTGCTCTTTTGATTTAGGATTAACGTAATTTGTTCCAGTTGCACTTCCTTGCGTTGTTTTAATAAATACACTGGAAACTCCAGAATTGATGAAATCTTGAAAGAATCCCAAATCTGAACGTTGATAACTTGAAATATCCGCAAAATATTCGGTCATATTAGTCTCTCCTTATATTGACATTAGACTCATATTTTGGAGGTGTGACCTCTGTTAATTTTGTCGACGAACTAGTGTCGTTGTCTAAGTCGTAGCCCCCGAATGTTGCCTTAATCCCAGTGAATAGTCCAGCGGTCCAACCACCGACTAGGAAACCGGCTAATCCAGCTTTAACAATATCATTATCGTGATATGCTAAAGCAACAATGATTCCAATCAAAATGCCCACAGCCATTGAAATAAACGGCATATAGGCATTTTTGATTTTTGTTTTTTTAATTCCACTTGTTAAAACATAACAACATAATGCTATCAGCGCCAATTCACTAGCATTGATTAAATCTAAATTTTGAATTATATTCATTAACTTTCCTCCCACAAATCAAATTTATTGTTAAGTTCACCCATTTGCTTGTTTAATGCATCAATTGTTTTACCTTGATTTTCAATAATATTGCTTTGATAATCAATTTTTAATTGCAAATCGTTAACTTGGTCCTTTAGGTCATCTCGCTCTTGAGTTATCTGATCTAATCTTTCAAATAATTCTTTTGTATGATCAGCATATACGCTCTCATTTGAACCTTGATTTTTAAGTTTAGCTTGCCAAACGTTAAAGAATCCTGTCATGACACCACCACCGATTGCCGAGACAACTGCTACCATGATATTCGTCATCGATGATTACTCCAAGCTGATTCGAAAGTGATTCGCGTGGCCACAAATATAATTAATATCGTATCTAAATGTGGCATGAACATTGGCGCATAATAATCGTGAATCAAGAATATTATCGAATAAAAGACCCAAACTAATGACAGCAAAAATATGATTATTAATCTCATCTTTCCATCAACTGGACCATTCGACATTATGCTTACAAATATTCCAATCAGAATTAGAACAATCGCAAAAAATGGTTTATTAACTATATCAATTATTTCAGGTGCGTGTGGTGGTCTGTCAACGAAGTTATCTGACATTGCGAAACAAATGCCCAGTGCCAGAGTTTCAAGCCCGGTGAAGAACCATAAGCGATTCTGTCTTATGTATCTCAATTTAATCACCTCTTTAAATTAAAAAGGCTAGCTTACGCTAGTCGTCAGTAAATTCGTCACCTGTAATGGCTTTAAAATCTTCCTTTGATATGACAGAAGGAATATATCCAGTAATATCTTCCTTCTTTAAAGTTCCCCATCCAAATTCCATTTTTAGTAAGTTAATCATATTCTGTTCCTCCTATTTAGTTGTAGTTTCTGTTGTTGATGCTGGTGTTGATAATGTAATAACTTGTTTTGTTAATTCAGTGATAGCGGACTGCATGTCTGTCTTATCTTGTTTAAGTTGAATATTATCTCGAGCCAAATCCAAATTCTGCTTGGTAACTTCTGTAACTGCTGATTGAAGTTGTCCAACTGTCAAGGTTTGATTTAAACCTTGCTTTGTCAATTCAGTGATTGCATTCTGATTTTCTTCATCGGGTGTTTGATTACTTGAGATATGAACTAACTTGTTATCAGATTCTCGAATTGTCCAATTTGACATATCTGAAATATTAAAGGCTGGATCACTCTCAATGAGAATCCAGCCCTTTGATGTGTCTTGATTTAATGAATATGGGTAACTGATATATTCATATATTCCATTATCATTTAATTTAACGGCAATTTTTGACATTATTCTACCTTCGAATCATAAAGATACGTTTTGACCTGTTCAATTCTTGCAAATAGACGTTCGGTATCGTTCTTAACACTTTGAACATATACGTTTGATTTAATAGCATTTTTTTGGATTAATATTGAGCTACCCGTACCTGATACAAAACTGTCATTTAAGGATGTACCTGCTACCCCATCACTGGTGCCTATCTTCCATCCACTGAATGAAGCGGGACTTATCACAACTAAATCAGAAATTGAGTTTCCGTCAATTAGTTTCTCTTTTGAAATTTTAATTGATGTGTTAAAAGTCATTTTTGCTGTATTATCTTTAATAATAAAAGTATCACTATTCAAATAGTAAAGATGGTTACTTAAGGTCACCTCAATTCCGCCACCAACATTAGAAAATCCATTGATTAAATTAGATAATTTTGCAGAATCGTTAGTTGATCCATCGAACAGAATTGTTCCATCAGGTAAGTACTGAGTTATCGGCGTACTAAGAATTTCAAAAGAATTAATGGTATTAACCACAATGTCGTAATAAGCACCGCTATTTTCCCCACTTGCCATATTTAGATCATATCCACTAACACTTTGAATATCTAATGTATTATCAGACTTTAATTTAATAATAATTTTTGGTTTTAAAACGGCCCCACTACTATTAATATTTTCTCCCATTCCATCAAGTGAAATTGAAATATCATTCCCAGTAGATAGGTCAACTTTCTTTAAAGAAATGGGAATAGGCGTTGTTGTGATAAATTTACTTACCTTAAAAGAATTACTTCTATCATATATCAATGGTATTGATGTTGATGTGCCCTTAACTCCTTTTATAACAGCAGTTCTTTTCAATGAGATATTAAATTGCAGCCCATCATATAAGTACTCAGAATTCGTTCCCAAAGCACTAGCAATATTCAACTTATTAATCTGACTAATATCATAATTAGAACCTGAATTTGACCATATGATTTTGGTGGAACCAATATAATTTGTATAATCTGCATCTAATCCAGTTGAATCAGTGGGCATTGTTCCTCCTCCCCCACTAGTACCACCACTAAACTCTGAATTTTTAAAAATAGTTGCTAAATCAAGCGTATTACCATCTCCAACAGGCTTTGAAATGACAACGTTTCCTTTTTTATCTTCATATTGTGCTGACAAAAAAGCATGTGATGCGACTCTCGCTGTCCTTGTTAGCTTATTTGATGTAGCCATGTTTAATTACCTGCCTTTTCCGACTCGTCAATTGCTGAATTTAAAGTATCTATTTTGGTAGAAACTGTTGCATCATCGAAATTATCATTGGTATCTAATTTATCAACAACATCAGAGATTGTTGTCTGTGATTCCTCTTTTGTTAAAAATGCAGTTGAAAGATTTAAAAAATTTTTATCGTCCTTCTTCAAATAAACTTTAGTACCATCAGCTTTTGTATAATAGGCTCCCGTAATTAATCTAGTAGCAAGCTTCCCCACTTTGGTTAACATATTCATTAGACAATTCCTCCTTCTGACTCAGTTATGTAGTCATTCAATTCATCGATTCTAGCTGATACAACATGATCTAATATCAAATTATCAACGTTAATTGTTATCTGTCCACTGTCCAAAGCCGATTGCATTGTTCCAATAACGGTGTCGTTTGTTAAAATATTGTTACTTTTAATTTGAGAATCAATCCCATTCATTCTCTTTTGAGCATCGTCAATACTTGCATTAACAGCAGTTAACTTATTATTTGAAATACTAATAAATTGATCAACTTTGTCAGTTCCTGCTTTCAATTTTTCATTTGCATTGTCAATTGATTCTTGAACTTGAATTTTTAAATTGTTTAACGAATCAGAAATAACAACAGATTCGAAATTCAATAAATAATTTAGTTGTTTATCTGCATTTGTTTCCATTTCTTTTATATGAAATAAAGCTCGTTGATATTCAGACATATAAAAAGCCAATGCGCGTGGATAGCTCACGTCATTGGCAATAATATTAATCGTAAAATCTAATGTTGTTAAAACATTGGTTCTATCAGCATTTTCAATAACGAAATGAGCCGTCTTGTATCTTCCTGCAACCTGAGAGATCACTGCACTTGGTTTCCAAGTTAATCGTCCTAAATTTGCTTGAGTTGTGTCAAATATTTCATCATCTGAAATTTCTGCTTCACTCGCGTCTTTACCAGCAAAACGTATAACAACATTCGTTAAATCAACTGGACCATCTTTTGTGAGAAACAAGCAATTAATATGCTGCATGCCAGATTGACCTTGTCGAATGTTAACTTGTTCAAATATGCGCTCTTTTGTTAATGTGTTAACAACATTTTGCGGTGAATGAGTGTCCTCGTCTATTGTTGATTCGTGAGTCAAATAGAATGTCTTAGAATTATCCAAATAAAAAATTAGTGGTTGTTCTAATGGTATATCTGTATTTAACTTCTCATAATTTGGACTAGCCGGATTTTGAAGAGGCGGTATAACTGACATTCCATTTTCTGTTGTCGTTCCAAGATCTACCATAATTTAGTCCCCTTCCTTTACAATATTATTATTTAATTCATCAATTTTGAGTGATGTTTTAGGATCTGTAATGTCATCATTAATATCAACATTTGATGTCTTATCTCCCGTATAGCTAGGTGGAAAGACACCGCCAGCATTTGGCTTATATTGAATTTTACTTTGAATGTTTTCTAATTCATGCTCTAAATTATTTATTTTAATGTCTACGTCTGACTTTTTATAATATCCGTCAACCTGATTAGATATAATCTCTGATAAATCAATATCCTTTTTTTCAGCGAATTTATCCAAATAAGATTCAATTTCATTAATCCAGTCGATCATAGAGTTCATTTTTCTGGTAATCAACTGAATATAATCTCTTATTTCATCCCAATTCTTATTAGTAGTATCAAAGATATTATCATCGGATAATGATCCCCAGTTGCTAATAAGTTGATTAACACTGATATGTGCATTGTCAGAGAATTTGGGCCTTAAAATACTTTTATTTGCATCAACCAAGTTATATCTAGTAGCATTTTCAGAACCTTGTTTTTGAAGATAAAATTGACCATTATCCTGGTCAACAAAAATATTTGTTTTATCCTTATCACCATTCTTACTTTGACTTTTAGCAGCATAAATTGCAGGAAACTCGCTTGCCAATACCGAATCCGGAAAATCACTAACATTTATCAAAAAAGCACCTCCTAATTTGTAATTATTTTATATGCTGAATTTCTAGCATTACTATTAAGCTGAGATAAAGTATCTGCAAAATCACCGATAATATTTCCGAATGTAATTTCTGGTTCTTTATTAGTAGGCGAATGAAGATACTTTGTAATTTCAATTATTCGAGCAGAAATGTCTATATCATATCTATCTTTAATGAATCCTGAATTTCCTATTCCCACGTCATTCACTGACTGGAGTAGGTTATTTTTTTTGAATTCGTGATACTCCAAAGTGATTTGGGTTAATGGATAATCTTGCAACTTGTCTTTCATATGCTGAAGTAACTCATCTTTCGAAGATGCTGAATCATCTGTAAAATATTCATCGTCAATAATTCCATATAGATTTACATGTGGTGAAGTATATTCCGCAGTTATAACTTGCTCTGAATCGTCTCCATTCATTGAATCACTAGAATTTTTATCACTTGAATCAATTTTTTGACTGAATTCACCTAAAATATGTGTCTTAATAGATGTGTCATCATTCGTTGTACTAATTTTTGAAACATTTCCACTATCGACAAATGCAAAAGAATTATCACTACCAATTTTCTTAAAAAGATTAATGTGATAATTATCTACTGTAAATTCATATCCATAATCACTAACCCCATCGTTTAGAAATAAATCAAGGGCGTTTCCATCAGGTTCTTGATCAAAATTATACATTTCGAAATCATCGTAGATATTAAAGGTAAACTTAGTACCTGAAGTTATATATGACATGAATTGACCTATGGACCACTGAACCGAATCGTCTTTTTCATCTGAACTATCATCTTTAATTTCTTCAGGCTGCACATCATATTTGTCAGAAAAGTCAAAATTTGTCTGTTCAACCCATCCATTTGTAGATACACGATACCAAGACTTGCCTCCTGCCCCATCACTAACAGATCCATTAATTCTCCATTGAGTACCATTTTCAAGTTCCTGACCGGTCATTTTTTGAGGTGATACAGGAGAATCAAATACTTGAACTGATTTAGCAGAATCATCAATTTTTTGTGGTTTTACGTCTGAGGCACTTGAGAAATCAAATACTTCCTGCGTTACCCATTGATTAACACCGACACGATACCAAGATTTTCCTTGTGCTCCGCTGGATACCTCTGCTGTTATTTTCCATGTTGTTTTATTAGGCAGCTGTCGTCCAAGTTTGTGTTGGGGAGAAAATGGTGCATCGTACAATTCGGAAGATTTTTTATCGTCGTCATCTTTTGAAGATTTTTCAGGTAGTTTTATTGTTCCTTTTCCTAAAACCACTGTCACTTCATGCTCTTCTGGTTTTACGTCACTATCTTTATCAAAGGTAAGATATTTATCCGATACCCACTGATTAGTACCTACTGAATACCAATTAACATTATCAATAGACTTCACTAAATTAATTTTCCACATAGTTCCATTAGACAAGTGGCTAACAATATTGCTTCCACCTGGAGCACTGTATGTGGGTGCTCCACCATCTTCCATAGTGTTGATTGTCCCAATGGCATTGCCTGTAGGAGTCGCTTCACCGTTATTGATAGTATTGGAATCATCAGATGCTGTAACCTTTATGGTCCCACGGCCAAGTACTTTAGTTATGGTTGGATTCTCCGGTTTTACGTCACCATCTTTATCGAATGAAATATATTTTTCATTAATCCACTCATTAGTAGCAACACGATACCATTTAGTAGAATTAACAACTACTTGTTTATCAATTTTCCAATCAGATCCATTAGATAATCTAGTTGACAATATTTTACCTGCAACTGGAGCACTGTATATAGGCGCTCCGCCATCTTCCATAGTGTTGATTGTTCCTATAGCATTGCCTGTAGAAGTTTCTTCAGTATTAGATACTTTCGATGTAGCTGGCTTATGAATAACACGATCATTCAAATCATGAAGTACATGATATGCAGTGATATTCTTTTCCTTAACAATTCCTAGAGAATCTTCACTACGATTTAATATTCTGTATTGTTGACCATTATCTGATAACTCAAGAATTGAACGTTCTTGAATCATTTGAAACCCAACGTCATTTTCATCAAAATCATAAACAGTGGTATCCAATTGAGCTACTGCATTAACTTTTTCATTCAATTTAATCTCACCATAATTGATTAACGGTGCAGCCTTATTTCTTAAATCATAAATTGTAAGCATATATCCTCCTAATAATAAAAGCGGGTATCAATTGCAACTTCAAAGTTGCCTTGACATCCGCCTATTTTAAAATGATTCCAACCTTTTTTTAAATCAATTAACTCATGGTTACCATCAGCATATACTGACTCCCCATCTAAAAATGGCCATGCACCGTACAGTTCAAAACTATTAGTAGATGAGAAGTTTCTATTGATTTTAAAAGTTTGATTTGTTGTTTCATTAGATATAGTTAAGAAATTGGCTGCACCTTTATAAATGATCCGATATGGCTTCTCCTCAGCCAATATATCTATATTTGAAGCGTTAAACACATCAAATTCAGCCTCGTTAAACTTGTACTTAACGGATAGATTCAGTGGAATATTCATCCCTCCAATTGCCCATTTAGATAAATCATCAATATTTAACGTTGAATCAACAGTTTCTGAATATCCATCTGAGCAAATCAAATTGAATGAGACGTCACCACCCATATGCCAATTTTCATAGAATTTAAACGGCTGTTGCTCGGCTCTAACCTTCCATCTGATCATTGGAAGACGCATATCAATTACATAAAATTCCTCTATTGAATCAAAAATCTGAAAAAATTTATTACGTTTCATAACGATTGTTAAATCATTTGATGCAAACACATCCATAGAAATAGGTATCTGTCTTTGCCCCACCGATGTTCCAACAACCCGTTCACCATATCTACCAACTTGAACCGTAGCGTTTGTATAA
Source organism: Companilactobacillus allii (assembly GCF_001971585.1). NCBI lineage: Bacteria > Bacillati > Bacillota > Bacilli > Lactobacillales > Lactobacillaceae > Companilactobacillus > Companilactobacillus allii. Next base: position 2,022,831 of record NZ_CP019323.1, read on the forward strand.
TTTGGTGATGGTGGTGAGAATTCAATTACTTTAATCCCTAAAGCGTCTAAATCATAAGTGGTTCCATCCAGTCTTTGAATAACTAAAGTTCTCATTAACGGCCCCTCCTAGTCATCTCGGCATTAATATAATCATTCATCAATAACTTCATTTTTGGGAATGTTGCTGTGGCTAAAGACACTCCATCAACGTTAATATTAACGGTTGTATCACCACTCAAAGATTCAACTAAATTATCAAATTTTTGAATTAACGATGCGATTATTCCTTCACTATTACTATTATTAGCATCTAAATTGTCTATCGCTTGATTATCTGAATTTCGACTCACCGGTAAACTCTTAAATTTACTAATAGATTCTGGTGATACTCCCTGACCTGGTAATACTATCTTTCCAAGCGCGTTAGGTTGTACATCATTAATTCTTTGAAGCAATTCTGTAGTCAATCCTGATGCGGTTGACTCCCATGGATTTATAACGAATTCGTCTTTGCCTTTTTCTGCTATATCTATTGTTTCAGGACTATAGACATGTCCACCTTGATTCATTCTTCTATGTCCTTGCGGTCCTGAGTGTAACCAATCAATCTTAGGTGTTCCCCAAATAACTGTTGGACCGATAGAATTAGCCCAGTCTGAATTATTAAAGAACGCTAATAGTTCATCGAAAGGATTCATCCTATTTGTATGTCCTGGCATTGCAAATGTTGCGAATGTTCCTGGTGTATATTGAAGAATTCCAGCAGCTTCCTGACCACCTGAGTTGGTATCGTGGATTTGTTGAGTAACACTACGTCCACCTGACTCACTTTGAATGGTTGCTTGAAGCATTTTAATAAAACTATCTGTGGGATGAACCCCCATTATTGCTGCAGCTTTAATAATCATTGCAGGATCATACGAACCACCTGTGGACATTATGCTTTTGACTAATTTATCTAACCAATTGGTCTGCTTCTTTTCGGTAGATTTAGTACCAGTACCTATGGATGCTGCATTTCCAGAAAATGCTGAAGAATCAAATTGACCTTCAATCAGTTTAGACCAAGTTTCTTTAGGCTTAGAAATCCAATCAATCAAATCGCCAGATACATTCTTGATCCAATCCCAGGATGTCTTAGCAGTATTCGAAATCCACTCACCAACATTACCACCTGTACCATTAGCGAACATAGAAATTCCCATACCATTTAAAGCGTTTGAAATAATCTTTGTATCACTACCACTGAATACTTGTGCCCCAGGATTAAGCATCCTAAATGTAGGAACAGCCGGTGATAATTCTAGACTTCCGTTACCGTAATCGATTAGCTCAGGTTCATACCCATCTCCCACAATTGATGGTGTTAGGGATGCAATTTTTCCGTTTGTTCCTGTCTTCCACGGTGTAGCAGATGGAAGACTCGTTTTTGTCTTACTTGTATGTTTCTTATAACTTGATTTACTTCCTAGTTGATTCGAAACATTATTAGCACTGTCAATACCATCATTAAAATTTCCGTTAACTCCATTAGCAATACTTGCGGATACTGATAATGGAAGTCCACTATTCGTCAAAATACCATTACCAAACGCTGTACTTTTATCAGCACCATATTTTTTAGCCAAATCACTGGATTGAAGTTGTGCGATAGACCCATCATGAACTAATAGTGCATTGCCTAAGGGATTGCTTATCATATCATAAATTCCACTGCCGTATGATGTAGTTATATCAGCACCATGCTGATATGGTAACCCCGTTGGAGTTAGACCAGACTCAGATTGTGTTCTTACATTGCTAATTGCTTTGGTCGCTGATCCAATGTTTCCATTTGCACCATCTGCATATGTTTGAATTGCATTACTACCTTTATCAGTTAAATCGATTTCAGCAGACTTCTTAACTAATTTATTTAACCCGCTCATAAATTGTGATACGGATAATTTCCCCGACTCTAGCCCTTCTGCAAGACTTTCAATGTTAAACTTACCTTTTCCTTTGAGGTCGACGGTAGCATTTTTGTTGATCTGGCCTTGGATCTTCTTCATTTCGGCTTGAACTGAAGGCAATCCTAGTTTTAAGCCATCAGCTAGTGTCTCAATTTGTCCTTTTCCCAGGTCTGTCAAATCTTTATTATAAATTTGATTTAACTGGAATTTATACTTATCCTCTATATCCTGAGTGTTTGTAATTCCTAGTGACATTGCTTGTTGTAGGGTTGATATATTTGCTTTACTTATTTTATTCAATTTGGGCGTTTGATTGTAAATTCTATCAATAGTACTACCGAATTTTTGCTGTAAATCGGATTTATTAGTAATCCCTAAATCTAAGGCTGTTTGTAACGTATCAATATCATCTTGACCAACATCACTCAAATCTTTTTTGTAAATAGCTTCTAGCTGAGGACCAAATTTTGCCTTCAACTCACTAGATTTGATTTGGCCATTTTGAAGTCCTTCATTTAAGGTATCAACTTCCTTTTTACCTAAATCCGACAGATCATTTGGAAATATTTGATATATTTTATCACCAAATTTATTCTTTAAATCATTAAGTGATACAACATTATTTTCATACGCAGACTTAAGAGACTTAATTTCTTGGTCCGGTATCTTAGACATATCGCTAGGAAACAAATCAAATATTGCTTTACCATATTTATTCTTAAGATTCTTTATACTAAGAACTCCAGATTCAAGACCTTCATGTAAGGCTGTCTTATTATCATCAGTTAAATCTTTAATAGATTTTTTACCATTTGATTTCCAGTCTTGAAACATCTGAAGATAATAAAGTTTTGCTTCTTCTTGTCCATCTTTACTTCCGGAAGTAAAATCAGTCCATAATTGCTTTGCCGACTTTTTACCATACTTCCCTAAATCAATATTTTTAACTTTACTAGTAATATCTAGTCCCCACTTACTTGCAACTTCAGCAGGGGTACCATTTTTATTAGACTGTAATCCTTTAATATACGATTTTTGGATTTTTTCAGCTTCCGCAGCAATGTTAGAGGCCGTCTTGTCAGTTTCCGACTCTATATTATCTCTGTCAGCCGTTGCTTGGACTATTGCCTCTTTTCTACTTAAACCCATCTTTTCGTAGAAACTAACTTGTTTTTTATAATACGAATCTAAATTGCTTTCAGCTGTGCCGTGTAATTCTTTCTGTTGCTTAATATATTTAGCATTTTGAGTTTTAGCCTCTTCGATCCATTGAGCTCGTGATACATATGAACCTGTCATAACTGATTTATAAGTCTTTTGACCCTTTGAATCTATTTGTGTTGAGGCTTCATAAATTGATTGTTTCGTAGCTAAAAATTGTGTGCCTGTATCCTTATAATGCTTATATGTAGTATCTTGATCCTTATAATAAACAATATTAGATTTGGTTATTTTGGCCTGATACTTGTTCAAAGAAACAGTACTTTCATCTTGATATTGCTTGTCAGTAATCAAATGAGCCTTATGGTCTTTTTTCAACTGAGCAAGTTCCTTATCTTGCTCTTTTTTTGCTGTCTCATATGTTTCGTGATGGGCATTCTCTTGCTTTTTAATATCTTCACGATACATTTTGGTTGTAATATTACCATGCTGATTCTTATAAGCATTTAACAATGCTTGCTGATCACGTAGCGAAATCGCAAATGCCGATGTCTGTTCAGTAATCAAGCTCTGTGCATCCTCAAATGAATGTTTTTGAGTAGAATTCATTTGTGATAAATCTCCACCCACTTGCTTATATATCCTGTGAATGGTTGCTTGGGCTTCTTTTACTTCTTTAGTTGAATCACCAGTAACATCATCAATGTGGCCATTAACGTTCTTAGTCATCTGATCACCAACAGCACCAAGATCACTGTTAAGCTGTTTTATAGACTTCTCACTGTCTGTCTTCATTTTGTCAAATCTGCCAGTAACAATTGTAGCCATTTTATCGTATTTGCTAACCACGTCTGAAGACAGCTGCTTAGATTGATCGTTGGTTGTCGAATCGAGAAGTGCCATATCATTAGTTGCTGATTTACTTAAATCATTAAATGACTTCATTGCTTTTTGTGTATTTTGGCTTACATTAACACCGTATTCATCTAATGTTTTTTTTATATTCTTTGATTTTCTTTTCATGCTCGTTATGAGCTTTAATTGCAAAATAGGACACAGCAGCCACTCCAACAAATGCCGCAGTCACACCAGCAATCGGTAATAACAGTGATCCTAAAGAAACACCAGTCGCACCAAGCTCAGGTATTAAGGCTGTTAAGGTTCTACCAAATAAACCGGTTTTGGTACCCGCTTCTGCTGTTTTGGTGGCTAATTTAGTAGCACCTTTAGCCCCGATTTCGGTACCGGCACCTAATTCCTCAGCACTTTTTGATGCTACTTTAAGTACAGTACTAGTTTCAGAAGTTCCATTTTTCACTTTAGCAAAGAAATTCAACATTTTAGGACCTGTTAATATAATATTACCAAGTCCTTTACTAATATTTCCTATCAAGCTTAAGGCGGGACCACCTGCAGCTACAACTAGCGCAGTATTAACAATCATTTTTTTAGTTCCGTCATCTAAGTCATTGAACTGTTTTAATAAAGAAGTAATATTTTTGATAATATCATTAACTTCTGGTACCAATTCTTGTCCTGCTGTAATAGCTAAAACATGTAGTGATTCTTTTAACTTTTGAGCGTTAGCTTGAGAGGTCTGATTCATCGTATCAGCAAGTTTCTTAGTATATCCAGTGGCATTCTTAGTCTCACCAGTAAGATTCCTAAGCGCATCCCCACCTTCATTAACTAAAATGTTCATTCCAGACTGAGCTTCAGTACCAAACGCTAATGCTAAATTAGATTGAAGTTGTTGTTTTGTCATACCTGAGGATTTCGTTTTAATACTATCTATAATATCTGGAAGTGTAATAGTCCCTTTCTTAAATGCTTCCACTGATATACCAAGCTTATCGAATCCTTCACGGTTTTGCCTAGATGGTGTCAGTAATGCTGACAATGCACCACGCAAAGCGGTTCCGGCCTTTTGACCTTCGATTCCTTGATTAGACATTAATCCAATTGCGGAAGCTGTCTGTTCTAGGCTTATATTTAACCCATGAGCTACTGGACCAACGTATTCCATTGCATATCCCATATCACTAAATCCAGCTGAAGTTTTGTTAGCTACATAAGTAAGTCCGTCAGTAACACGCTGCGTATTTTTTAACATCTTTGCAGTATCGTTTGATTTAAGACCGAATTGTTCAAGAGTAGACGTAGATACACTCATTACTTCATTAAAGTCATCACCAGATGCTCTCGATGCATTCAGCAAACTTGGCATTGCTCCCAATACCTGGTTGTATGAGTAACCTTTTTTAATCAATTCTTCCATTCCGGAATTAATTTTAGTAGTTGATACACCATACTGCGTTGACCACTTTTTAGAAGCACTTCCCAGATTCTCAAGCTCTTTTTTTAATGCAGAAGCTGAAACAGAACCATCATCTAAAAGTGATCCCATCGATTGAATTTGCGATTCAAAATCAATTGCTGATTTTGTAGCATATCCCAAAGCAGTAACTATGGGAACGGTGAATCTTTTACTCATACCATCGCCGATTTTATCTATACGGTCGCCGACTGCTTTAAACTTGTTACCAATCCCTACGGCTTTATCAGCAGCTTCAGCCATTTTAGGGGTTATATTTCCATATGCCTTATAAAGTTTTTGCGATGAAAGCACTAATTGTTGTTGATTAGCCTCAAGTACTTTATATGAGGCAGTAGCCTTCTTTACTTCATTAGATTCTTCACCATGTTCAGCCTTAAGTTTGTCAATACTGTCACTCTGTCTCTTCATGGTATTAGAGACTTCCTCAAGTGATTTATTGTAACTTTTTAATTTATAGACATTAGCCTGGTATTTGTTACCGACCTTATCATTAGCTTCAGATAATATTTTATAGGCTGATGCGGATAGTTTGATCTGCCCTTGGAGTTCTTTAAAAGATTTTTTATTCTTATCCAAAGACTGACTATCTTCATCAGTCTTTCTTCTAGACCCTGCTGCACTATTACCAAAATCATCTATTTCTTTTCCAGCTGATTTAGCAGACTTGCTAACATCATCTAATTCAACCTTGATTCCATCACCTAAGTCGGTGGCCATCAGGGATTTTTTGATACCGTCAATTTTTTTATTGGCATCATCAGTTTCAACCTTAACTTTAATTATAACTTGACCATCATCTGCCATATATTTTCCTCCTTTCTTCAAAATTTATAAATATCATTTAATTCGACCTTGATCACGCAGCTCTTTAATTTTTTTGACTTTATGTACCATATCTAATGGGGCTAAAATCATATCTAAATCAACTTTAGTTAGCTTTCCATCCCCATCATTATCTTTACGATCTAGTGAATAAATTAACTTCATCTGCTTTAAATAATTCTGAGTTTCAGATGACATGTCATCCGTTATCTTAACTGTTCGGTACGAAGTAACTTTTCTAAAAGATGTGTCATCTGTTAATCCTTGAAGCAAAGAATTGAATTTTGACCAAGTGAGATTAGTGAATATCCTTTTATCGGATAAATCAATTCCATATTGTTGTAAAAAGGATGAATAAATCAAATCCATATCTTGTTCGTAATCGAAAGACTTCTTTTTGGAATTGATTAATTCAGCATCCTCTTTATCCTTTTTGGTAAAAATAAAAGAGCTATAGATTTTCTCTAAAAGCTCCATTTTATCTTCAGCTGATAACTCACTAGTTGATTCTTTTACAAATGAAAATAGTGCCATATTAAGGCGTTCAGGAATAGTTAAATGTTCATCGTCACCAATATACTTGAAGTATTCCAAAACCAATGGAAACGCAGCATTAATTTGATACTTCTTGTTTTTGAATATCAGCTGATTCTTCTGTAGTAGATTCATCATCTTTCATATCCTTCAACTTGCTCATATAATTGTCGTAATAGTCTTTAGTTCCGATACTTTTTTCAAGTTCAGCATTAATTTGAATAACAACTTTTCGAAGTACTGCTGATGATTGACCACAAATTTTATAAATTTCATCCCCAGAGCCTTCTCCGAAGCAGTCATTCAGAAAGCCTTTTATCAGCTGCAATTGCCTATCTTGTATAGTATGGCTTTGCCGTTGAATCTTTTTGTAATAGGTGTCTTCAATACCAGCACGTTGTTTTCTATATTGAGCTTCTGTCATATCCTCACTAGTTGCATATTTTGCTTCTAGATCAGCGAACTTTTGATTCAATTCTGTTAGTTCAATATCTTGCTTGTGAACATCTTTTGACTCCTGAAGTGCAATTTTATTGAACGATTCAGCATATTTACCTCTACTTTTATCCGCAAGTGATAAATTAAACTTTTTAATGCCAATTTCGAATTTAAGTTCTGAACTGGGTACTTCAATTTTGACCACTTAACTATTCCTCCATTCATAAATTCCGACCACCTCCGCTCAAATAGTGAGTATGCTATATAAATTAATTATTCAAATGTAATATTGGCACCATCAGCTGTTGCATCTGTCTTAACGTTAGTTGGTACCTCTGGTGTTAAAAAAACTGTAAATCCTTCAACATCAACTTTTGAAGATTCGAGATCAGTAATTGTATCCTTACATGAAATCTGATAATCACCAGTAGCGACTACTGTTCCTTCGGTTAAACCAGTAATTGATACTAGATTTTTACCTTCAACTCCTTCTGCTACTTTAGTTCCATCTTTTTTATATAAAATTCCGATTTGATTAGTTCTATCTGCCATGATTTATTCTCCTATTATTTATAATTTATTGTAGCACCGTCCATAGTAGGACTAGATGTTACATTAGTTGGGGTTGCTGGAACTGTTGTTTCTGAATCGTCCACTTTTGGAGCAACATAGGAACCAGCTTGGGTACGTGCTTCATCAAGTGTTGCAGGACGCGACTTAGAAACGCTGATTGTATCCTCATCATCATCAACGTTTGGGGTATAGATTGTTACAGAACCATCAGCCTGAGGTTGTTCAATATTGACCCCTAGAATAGATGCATTTTGGGATGGTGTCTGATGAAGAATATTATCAAGTTGTTGAGGGTTGTTTGATGTAACAATAGTTGGAGTAGACAGATACTGAGCTGTCACTTTAAACCCTCCGTTATCATCAGCTGTACCGCCACCGTCATCTATATCTGAAAAGTTTGATTTTCCATACTCTGATTTAGTTAGCGTAAGTGTTCCGTCTTCATTTTGAACAAAAATATTTTTTCTGAACCAAAGCTGGCGACGAGCACCTGTCATAAATTTGCGATTGGCAATTAAATCTTGTGTTGGATTACCGTTAGATCTATCACCTGAAATATCGTAGGATGCTGTAACACCCGTAGTAGTTTTAGTTTCTGCACCACCACCATTATAATAAGCTGCTGTTTTAGTCTTATCGGTATATTTAGGAGTAATTGTTGTAATTCCATCCCCAAGATATAACCATCCAATTCCTGTCTTAGTTCCTAATCCAATCCAGTGTTCATTGAGATAGCCTTCTTGAATATCACCTTTAAAATCAACATTTGATGTAGGTGAGAGTGTATCTTGTGTATCTGCCATTGATTTGGCCTCCTTATTTAGTAATAATAGCTGTAACCTCAAATGAGGCAATATATATAGCAAAAACATTGTCCCCAGCTGAATTGCCAGTAACAACGTCTAAATTATCTGTTACATTTGCTGCAAAACTTGGTGAGTGTGTCATTTCAGCACGGGTAAATTGAAAGCTTCCATTATTCGACTTCAACTGAAAAGACTTTGCATTCTCCATTAATTCATTTATAGCATTTAAAATATTGATAGCATCCAACCAAAAAGGACACTTAGCCTGAATATCAAAGCTAAATGTCCTCTTTTTTCTGCCATCAAAATATACTTTATATTTTTGAAGTGGACGCATAACGTAGGCGACTGAACTACCATGCATACTTGGCTCACCCATTACGAGCTCTGCAGGTAAATCTAGATGATCATTAATGAAGTTGGCTACCCTTTCGTCCAAATCAAGGCTTCTTGATGCCATGTATCAACGCCTCCTCAGTAAATTCTTTAATTTCATCTATCGATTCATCTTTAACTCTATTTATCCAGTGTGAACCGGCGTCCGGGTGATGAGTAATCGTGTAATTAAATGGCTTGCCACTAGGACTAACACCAACAAATTGTTTATGCGAATATTTCTCACTGTATACAATATGTGCACCGACATCATCACCTATTATTTTTGTATGTCCAGCCATAGCACCACTTCTAAATGGTACATATGGATCGGACATTTCAGTAATTTTATAAGCTAATGCCAATTCAATGTTTTTAGGATTGCTAAGTCGTTGTGACCATTCTCCCAGATTAACTTGATTATTCATTCCAATTCAACTTCCCAATGATGTGGTTTATTAGTGTCCGTACTATACACAGGATAATTACTGACAGCGACTCGACTGATGCCATTCCAAATAACTTTATCTCCGATTTTGAGTAAATAATCATCTTTATTAATGGAATTAACCGAATCAATAAATAATGTGAATTCACCTTTATTCTGAGGGATATTATTAACTCCAGTGGGAGTAATTGATGCTTTATCTTTGGGCTCTATTCTGACACGATCAAATTCATGCTCAATTAATTTTCCTGGTCTTTTAAGTGAACTAGATGAAGTCTCGGATGATTCTTGTATAACAATATTATGAATCAATAGATACAGTGGTATCGCAGGGATATTCAATATTGACCAACTCCTCTATATAAGAGACCTGTAGGCTTTAGATATCTTATAGCCTTACGTGATATAAGAGATTTCATTCCAGTCGATGCCTGTTTAATACCAGACATGCTGAAATTACCAATAGTAACACCAGTCGGCTTACTTAATGAGGCTAGTTCAGTTGTTCCATTCAATTCATAAAAATGTTCAATTTGGGCACACATGGACTTTTTAATATTAATTTTATCTTGTTCAATAGGTAATTCATCAAAGGAATGATTATCAAAATAATAATTACAAAGTTCATTGATTACATCCGCAGCTTGTTTACAATTATTCTTAATATAATTTGCAGGAATATCGATACCGCCGTAATCATTGACATAAAATTCACTATTGATGGTTTCAAATAACTCCACAATTAATCATCCCTTTCTATTTTGATGGTGTTGAAGCGCTTGTTGTACCTGATGCAGTATCAGCTGTTTTTTTGCCACGTTTAGTATTAGCTTCAATAACAGTGCCTGTACCAGTGAACTTATCTGGATTAATAGCAAGCAATTTAGTGTCATCATAAATTGCCACACCATAATGAACATCCGCATTGAACTTAGTAAGTTTATGATCCATATCACGACCAGATTCCGTTAAGACATTTCGTTTCATATATGTGCGCATTGCTCCAGGCTTGATTGCTAAGGCAGCTCCTTCACTCATTTTCATAGTACGAATAATTTGCCAACCTAGTAACTCCCCAAATGTTCCGTTCACAAGAATGCTATCACCAAGAGCTGTCGCACGTGTCCAATCTAAGCCAGCAGCTTTACGTAATTTGTTAACGTCTTTAGGATTCATGAATAGTACACCGGTTGCAGGTGCAGAATCCTCAACTGAACGTTCATCTGTGTTATCGTTGAACGCTGCTTCAATAGCATCAACCATATCTACAACATCCACATTAGTAGACAGTGCTAATGGTGCTTTCATCGCAGTGGCAATAGTATCATTATCAATTTTAGAAGCAACTGACAGTACAACTTGGTGTTCACCCTCTTGCACTGGATTACCATATCCGGATAGCATCGCTTCATCAGTGATTTTTACACCTTTACCTGCCTTTTTAATTGTGAATTGATCAGTGTCAGTAGTTAACTGTGCATAGTCAATCATTTGTCCTTCGGTGAAATCTGTAGCATCCCCAATATATTTAAAACGAGGAACCGTAATTGCATCCCCAGGTTGTCCCTGAAGTGTCGCGTCAATTGGCGCAATTGATGTAAAACGAATAACCTTAGGTAATTCGGCAGAAATCATGTCACCCATAACCTCTGGATTAACCATGGTAGCCAATTGAGTAGTATCTGTTGAATCAATATTTCCAGCCATATTATATCTCCTTATCTATTTGTAAATTCTTTATATTTTTCAGGTTGTTCAGTAAAAACTTTCAGCCTTTGACCATAATTCATCTTTTCAAACTCTTCTCGAGTCAACTCAGTTTGATTATTAGATTTGTTAGATCCATCTAACGCTGCACCGTCACTTCCAGTTTGAATCTGTGTACCTTTAAATTGTGGATTCGACTTAATAACATCAGCAATAGCCTTATCAAAATCTTTAGCACTACCATTATTTACCTTTGCCTGAGCAAGAATAGTAGCATCCTCCATATGTTCTGACGTTATACCAGCTTTCAATACTGCATTGGATGCTAAGAGGGATGTTACCTGGCTAGACAAGTTCAAGTTATTGTCATTAGCTTTCTTCAAATCAGATTGAGAGTTTTCGAGGTCCGTTTGATTAGCTTTGCTAGTCTCATTTTGAGCTTCTACGATTCCCTTTAACGAATCGGTGCTATCCACCCCCATCTCTTTTAACAATCCATTTACTGCTTCAGTTTTAGCGGCTTCAATATCTACTGTTGCTTCAGTACTTTGATTAGATTCAGTTGTTTTTGAATCTTCTTCTGCGTTTTCAACCATAAACTTGGCCCCTTTCATTTTTCTGTAAAAAAATAAGCATTTTTATGACATACTTAGGTCAAACAATTAAATAGCGAGGATTAATATGACAAATAAAGAAAAAGAACAACTTGGATATCTATTACAAAAAGATGACTTACTTATCCGAAAGAACATAGTTGAAAAAGATGCTGATATACTTATAAATTTCATCAATCGTATCAACTTTATTTTATTATTATCAAATGTCTTCTTCCTAAACTCTAAACCTGACATACTTCTTCTAGCCAATGTGGCACTATCACTTTATTCATTTTACGTTTCAAATCTGAAATCAGAAATGATGAATAATGAAAATAAAAATTCTAAAATATCATTACATGCATCTGACTTAACACCAATTGCATTAATTCTTTTTATAGAATTATATATTCGAAAATTAACAAATATTCATATTGAATATCAAATGTTGAATTCAATATATCAAATAGCGTTGATCATCATAATTTTTATGGCATTAGTTATCATCGAACTTATAACTAAAATAATTCTTGAAAATAAAGTTTCTCGTGATTTGTTAAATCACTGCTTATATAAATAGCTGATTATTTGGTCAGTCCATTATTATTTTTAAAGTCAGTAAGTCTCTTACTACGTCCTTTAACTAGCCACTTATAATGTTCTACGTCCTTAGCATTGCCCATTTTTTCAGCAATCGCCTTATCTCTCTTAGCCTGTCTTAAAACACGTTCATACCTGTGTTGTTGTTGAACAAGCTTGTAGTTATGATCACTGTCCTTCTTGCTAGTGACTTGGTTATAATAATCTCCACTAGTAGGGATGTATGGCATTGGATGATGTCTACAATTTAACCCACATAATCCACCACCATTACCGTAATTAGTCGCTTTATATAGATTAGGATAATCAGTGCTTTCACCAGTAAGACTGTATATTTTATCCTGATATTGATAATGAGTAGGGCGGCAATCAGCATGACTTGATATTTTAACTAAGTTGCCACCATAGTCCTTAAATCTTTGAATGGCCATCCGATTATAATTATTATTGATTGTATTGGTTACAACTAGCTTCGTATAAACATCGAGTGACCATCTTTTACCACCTTTATCAATTAATGCTGGAATATTATGCTTATTTAATTCATACAGTGATTGCGCCACAGCTTTTTGAGTTGTAATTTTATTAATACGTTGATTTCTAATTGCGTCTCTAAAAGTTGTTTCAAACATCTTTACCAAATGTGTGGGAAGATTGCTAGCAGCAAGTCCTAAATACTTAATTCCTTCATTTTCACTATTTGATATTATCTTTTTAATCTTCTTAGATTCAGATATTTTAGGAGCAAAGTTAAGCAGCTTACTCTCAACCATTCCCATAAGCCAAATTTCTTCTTCACTCATATCATGAGTAGTTTCATCATTCAATTGGTCTTGTAACTTTTTGATAACTTCATCAAATGCAGCCTGAATTGGTTTTGAGGACTTCACTTTCAATTGCTTACGATATTCAAGCACTTCATTTAACCATTCTTGAGTAGTACTGGCGTCATTTAAATCATTACCATCGATTGCATTAGACGATACTTCGATAAGAATATTCCATAATTCATCCTCAAGAACCTGCATTCGTTTTGCTTGAGATGCTGCTAATAGTTCAAGTTCCCATGGGCTAAGTTTCATCTTCTTTGTCCTTATGATTATCTAATATATCTTCTATATCGCCGTCAGCTTCGTCTTCTCTAATTTGTTTTAACCACCTAATTGCTTCATCATCAGTTAAGCCATTAGACTTTTTAATAGCTTCAAAATGTGGCATTAGTGGCTTATTCCCAGATACTAATTCATAATAATTAGCATTTTCAGTACGATCCTTGGCGATGGAGTCATCAAAATTAACAGAAACTTCTACATCTGTGCTTCCTTGGTATAATCCGGCAGCCTTTCCCAATTCAAGTATAGATATACACATATTTTTAAATGCATCTTCTAAAATCGTCTCATGACTATTCTTAGATTGATATGTATCAGAATTCCTACTAATAACACCAGTAGCAGTCTCCATCCCTTGAGTGTTGTTATAGCTAAACGTTCCTGCACTGAAGCCACATTGAGCGGCCAAAATATCTAAAAGTGAATTTATAGTTCCGATAATTTCCTGATTTCTTAATCCAAGAGTTATGTCTTTTGGTGCAGGGGCAGAGTCTGTTCCTGAAGTGTCATTAAAAGAGAATCCAACGTAAACACGTTCATCAAAGTTAACGTTGGATTCTCTTTGACCAGTTACTGGATTAATTTTCCCTTCAAGCATACTGTCTGGAACAGTAATTCGACGTCTTCCCATTTCCATTTCTTGATTCAGCATGTCGTAAGCCTGATCAAGCTGCTTTAAAGTATCAATTGCATTAGCGTATATAGAAATTCCTAACGGACTACTATAATTAAAATTATTAGCTAAATTTGGTTTGATATAAACGAACGTAGGTCTACTATATAATCCCTTAGGATAACTAGATCTTGGCTTAACCGTTTTGCCATAAATAGTTGATAACTCAACTTTTGTACCTAAATCATCGGTTGAATCATTTACTGACTGATATAAATCATTTTTAATAATATAACTGCTGTCATCTTCAAGATGCCACTCAAGTAACGTATATGACTTACCTGACTTGATGAACTTAGATGCAATAACACATTCAGTAACACCGTTCTCATCTTGAGATATAGGATAGAATGCATCTGCTGTGGCAAATCTTATCTTAACTTTCCCATTTGCTACGTAGAATCTCATGACCATTCCACCAGTACCAAACATATATTCTAAGTATCGCTCACAATTGTTATAAAAATAATTATCTTGAAGTACCTCTTGAACGAATTCATTAGCATCGTTGTTCCATTGCTCGGGGGATGTTTCATCATTCTCCGAATCTTTTTTGTCATTTACGTTTATGGTGGCTTTTTGATTGAATACTAGGCTAGCCATCTTCTTAGACAATATTTTAGGCATATTCAGCGACTTCTGAGTATGATCGTGCTGTATATTCAATGCAGAAGTCCAATGTTTATGAATCCAAAAAGGATCACCTTTATAAGCTGAATTCCATAAATTTATATTTTTCAGAAATCCATCATCAATCAATAAATTACTGACATCTGACACACTTTCAATGGACTTAATTAATCCCATTTTAGATAACACCACCTTCATTTTCGACCATAGATTGTTAAACATTGCATCACCTACCATATTTTTGATAGAAATAATTAACCGAATATCTAAATTCGTCCATTGCGTGATTATTAGCATCTACAGGATATCCGCTGGTATCATCCCTAACGTAGGTTCCAATTTCACGGTTAAAATTATAATGATCATATTTCATAGAAATACCGCTATCTGGAGTTTCTACTATCTTAAATTGCCCATTGGACATCAGGTTTTGTCCACGCTGAATGCCTACTTCAATTCCTTTTCGACCTCCGGCTATTTCATGAGCATTGTTGTTTGCCCCCTGGTTAGGAAGTCCAACACGTTTTAATTCTTCCCGCAATGAACGTGCAGCAGGATCAACTAAAATTGTATTGAAGTATAATTGATATTTTTTTTTGCACCAATTTGTAAATCTTAATAACTCTTCAGCGTAAGTACTCATTGCTTTAACATTATGAGTATCTCTTCCTGAATGATAATAATTGGCTACTCTATTCAATACATATTTGTAGCGACCATTAACATTAACTTGAGTAACAATGTTGCAACTCATTGTAGTCGCATCCTCTTGACCTGCGTCAGCACTGAAAAACATCTCAATAGGTTTACCTATTAACGCTTGGTCAGTCATGTTATCCTGGTCAAACATAGAATAGATGACTCCTTCAGGCATTACACGTAATCCTAGCCAATCGCGCTTATATGTGTAAGGATTACGTTTGAACTCAGCCTCTAATTCTGTTAATCTCTTTGCACTCATAACTGGATTATCTTGCATAGTCCAGTGTTTCCAATAAGCGTTGTGATCACTAAAAAAATCCAATATGGGATGATTTGGCGCTGGCGGATTTAAATCACCAAGATGATATCTAATGGCAGCATTAGCTGTACGTCTAAAGGTTTCTTTTAAAAATTCACTGTTCATTAAATCTATTTCAGTGTATGCTGCTGATCCTAGAGACATACCACGAATTGAGTTGGCTGAATTAGACTTACCTCCACCTTTGAAATAAATTTTCTTTTGGCCACTCGGCAAGTCTATAGTTAAATTATCTCCACCTCTATCACGTTTTAGTTGAGACATCCCATCGAATATATACGCTAGGCCTAATCCATCGCCTTCAATATAGATTTTATAAGCTATTTCTTGGTTATATCCAGAGACAAGGTGTGATTCATCGGGAGATAACATATAAAAATTGGCTAATCTCATGCACGCAGCTGCCGATTTGCCTGAACGAATTGAACCCTCATTGACTTCAAAAGTGTGATCAAAAGGAGCAAATACGAAATCATCTTGTTTCTTTGAGTACTTAATCTCACTAATCGATGTCTTCATTCATCTCACTCCCATTCTGTTTCCTCAAATGTTCATATATAGTCTTAAGGATTGGATTATCAATACCACTGTTGGTCAGCTTATCAGCCTGATATTCAGCGATTCTTGCTTGTTGAACAGCAATTTTAGCTTTTCCCTTAATGAGCTCCTGATCATAAGGGATATTCATTATCTTGGCCTTTTCTCTAATTGCTTTTTGAAGTGAATTACCTACAGCTGTTAATGCATCCTCAAGCTTTAATAAGTCATCAAATTTACGATATGATTGTGTTGCCGATTGAAAAGGCTTGGTGATAGGAACAGCTGCTGTAAACTGGTTCCCGTCATCATCAGTAAATGTTTGTGGACGCTCTTTAATAGTGCTAAAAGTTTGAATCTCCTTATCATTCATCCCCTCAACAACATCTTTGATACGCTTAGTAATACGATATTGTCTAACCTTCAACTGACGTATTTCAGTGTTGATACTTACTAAGGGATCATCGGTGACACCTTTGAATATTTTTTGCTCTTCGTCGGATAGCTCATCTAATAAAATGGTTTCATATTGACCAGTAGTTACCGCATTTTTATTCCCAGGCGGTGCAGCACCTCCTGAATTACCAACAGCATTCTTATTATTAGATAACGACTCAAAAGGAGCGCTCCCTTTAGATAAAGGAACGCTCCTTTTTAATTTATCTTTCCATTTATCCTGCGATTTCCACTTTCTTATGCGCGAAGCAGGAACATTCAATTCTTTAGCAATATCTACAAGTGGCTTAGAACCATTGGAATCTAGCCATATTTTCATTGCTTTATTGCGTTGAGGACTTCTAGGTCTTGCCACTCATATTCACCACCTCCACATCCGTGTTTGTTTTATAACTTTTATTTATTTAAATTTATTACTAAGTGTCTTTGTGTAATTATGTTTCTTAACTTTAGCATTTTGTTTTTTTATTTCTTCCTCTCTAGATATGCGTCCAATGCATTCCGCCTCAATTCTAGAAATAGAATTACAATACCTAGTATGAATTATTTGTGACATCCAATCATCTCCAATTCAGCAAAAAAAGCCACGTTATTATACGTGACTTCTTCTTTATTTATTATTAATTTAATGCAGGCACCAGGAGTTGAACCTGGTTATATTAATTAATAAATTACAAAAGGAGGATTTTCAAAGTAAAATTTTTATAATATTCCGTTGCCTGCATAAAAAGATGAGCTTTATCATCACTCATCAACGTTGAGAATTAAAAATATGATTAATATTGATCTTTTTGTGGAAGAGTAACCATCGCTACCTCTCATATTTTCAATAGTACTAATATACATCCCTAAAACGAACTTTTGCCCTCACATTGAGGACAAAATCAGGACAATTATCCCTCAATATTCCCTCATTATAAGGACAAAAAGCCCTCATTATTCTTTAAAAACTAATAATTTTCCATTTCGATATGCTTCACAGAATTGAATTAATCCTATGCTACGTTTACGTTCTACTGATTTACTGGAATCGTAACTTTGAAATACTGAATAAGCTATCTTAGTATCTGTAAACTTCTCTTTTGCCATATATGTTAGATACACTACCTCAAAACATTCTTGAGATAAATTGTTCATTGCTCTATTTATTTCATCTAATTCCATACGTGCTGAAATAACGGTAGAATTATTCTCCTCTTGCCTATTACCATATGGTGTAGCGCTTGGCATATCAGATATGGTTGGAGATTTCAAATCAGTAAGTGACCTACCAGCTATTCTTGCTAAGCGACGATATTGGTTTAATATAGGTCTTACATTATTTTTACACTTGGATTCATCATATTCTGGTATTAAGAACAACTTCAGCCACTCCCCCGTGATATAATTAAAGTGCATAGTTTTAATTAATCATAGGTTGCTTCTTAGGAGTGGCCTTTTTTTGTGCCCATAATTTGTCACTTACCAATCCATAATTGATTGCTGATTTCAAAACCCCTTTAGTAATTCCTATTTTCTTAATTATTGTCAATTTAGCATATCCAGCATTCAACATTTTTTGGACTGCAGCCTGATCTATTTTTTTTAGTTTTTCATATACATCATCATGAACTACCCACCATTTATGAATAATCAATAAGTAGGGATGTCTATCGGGAATCTTATTTGGATATTCTAACTTCAATTTTGGATAATAATAATTAAATGCATTTTCCATAATTCCATTGATTCCAAAGATATCTTGATAGGCTAATTGTAAATTATCATCTGATATCTGCAATTCATCAGCAATAGCGATGTCTGTCATCCCTTGCTCTTTCAATTTCAAAATCGTTCTTAATTCTATTTCACTAAACAAGTAATCACATCACTTTTCAATTAATATATTAAAGTTTAAAATCAGTTATTACCCTTTTTAAAAAACTCATGTCTAAAATTTTCATAGATTGTCACTGACTATTTTCCATGTCTATCTTTAAGAATCCAGTCACCAATTTTCTATTTAATAGGATTCATCTTGATATATCTTTCAGCAAACTTAACTTGTCGCCACATATAAGGATCACTTTGATGGCCACCAGCTAACATCCAATCATCCATTCGACCTCTTACGTCTGCAAAAATCTCATATGGCAGCTTATCTGATAATTGTATAATTCTATCAATAGGACTTTCATCCAATACTATTCACCCCACAGACTTGTTTCGACGACTCTATTTGGATATAGAACACGTTCATATTCATTTGATACTTTTAAATACAATTCATTCGATTTTGGATTCCATATATATTCATTATTTTTAGTATGGATGTAGTAAGAATCGTTATTCCAAAACGATTTTTCTTCCAAAACGGTTTCTTGATTATCTTTAAACCAGTTATTCAAATTATTTAATCGACTCTGAATATCCATTCTCATAATTTTCTCCAGTTTTCTTCTAGTAATTCTTTCAATTCGAAGTAGTCTAATTTGTTGATTGGAATTGTTACTAAGTCCGATTCTCTTAATCTCTTTTGCATATCAACATCTATACTTTTAAATTCCTTCGATGTCATTTCTAATTTTCGCTTTTTTAATGTAACTGTATAAATTCCATTAATTTTGCTCAAATCTTTTTTAAATACCAATTTATACAGGATAATGGATAAATCTTGATAAGCAGTTATAACCCTTTTAATTCTTTCATCAGTTAGACTCATTTTCGCCACCATCTTTAATTTCTTCTAGCAATTCTATGTTGCTTGAATTGATATATACTTTGTGTCCATTGCTAATTTCACCAAATATCATCTTTCCCTTTTCAACCAGTCTATACATTTCAACGATGTTTAAATTATTGATCAACTTGTAAAAATCACCGTCATTGTTTGACATAAGAATCTTATATTTATTCATTATGTTTTCTCCTTAATTTTAAAATGGTAAGTCGTCATCACTAATATTGATAGGCTTACCTTTATCAGCAAACGGGTTGCCCATATTATTTGAGTTGTTACTGTTGTTAGATTGATTATTGTTAGTGTTGCCAAAAGGTGACTGGCTTGATTGATTTTGCTGATTATTATATGGTGCTTGGTTTGGATTATTGTTGTTTCTGTTGTTCTTATTACTGTCACTAAGATTATTATTCGATGAACCACCGCTTCTATTCTCACTATCAGATTTTGATTCTAGAAATGAGAAATTTTCAACAATAACCTCAGTTATATAGACTCTTTGACCTTGTTTATTTTCGTATGAACGTGTTTGGAGACGTCCATCTATACCTACAAGTGATCCTTTATTAGTGAAATTTGAAAAATTCTCAGCAGGCTTTCTCCAGATAACGCAGTTGATAAAATCAGCCTCACGTTCACCTTGAGCGTTAGTGAATGTTCTATTTACTGCTACAGTGAAACTAGTAACCGCAGTTCCACTGGACGTATATTTCAATTCGGAATCACGTGTAAGGCGTCCAGTTAATACAACTCGATTAATCATATATACATCCCTTTATCATCTTTGATTTGAAAAAAATTGAAGTACGATTAATACTCCCAAAATAATAATTAATATTTCCAATACCTATTTCCTCCTAAAATCAAACAAAAGTTAATTGATTATTATGTTTCAAGAATTTCTTAACAAAGTATTGCTGACCCTTACCGGTAACTTTAGTGGTGATGTTAGTATGCACATTCCCATTCGGACTTTGATAGCTACTTTCCTTAATCTCAAATATTCCTTGTTCAATATATCTTTGCTGAGGTCGATTCTTGTCAGAACGGTGTATCCCGCTGATTAAATAGCGATTATCACGTAAATACTTGAAGAATCTTTTCTCACCAATATCAATTCCATTTTGGTGTAAAATTTTGGCCATATCAGCAATTGATATACTGGTGTCACTAGAAGCTACTGCATCAGCAAAGATAGCTTTAGGCTTCATGGATTCAATTTGCTCAGCCTGATTGGCAGCGAGTCTCAGTGCCTCTGGTAACGTTGTTGGAATATTGAACTGACTCTTTAAACTATCTTCCATTTCGTTAAAAGCACTAATATATTGCAACTTGAATTTATCAGCTTTTTGACCAGTGAATCCCATGGCGATGAATGCAAATCCATCTCTGGTTAAGTAATACATTTTTTGACCACGACCTCTAGAATCGCGGTAAGTACCTCTTTCAAACATCTTCAAGTAATCAGCCGGATTTTCGGCCGATTGAATTTTATCTTGAATAACTTCCAAAACGTGCTTATGATCTTTATCAAAATTTATAGCAACCTGTAAAGACGTAGTTACAGGTTGCCGATTCTTTAAAACTACTAAATCATTCATGATTAAGCTCCTTTGAACGTCTTATTTTTAATTGCTGCATAAGTTCTGCGTGCTTTTTCAAATATTCTTCATTTGTCATTGTTGGCTTAACTTTGCTCCAATCATCAGCCTGTTCAATTCGTTTGACTTTGCGATTACTAGATTCATCAATTGGCTTGCTATTCAAATAATCATCAAACTTTTTGCCAAATAACGTGTAAGGCCTCAGATATTCATTCATTTTGGAATCATCCTTCCAAACCAAACACTTGTTATCAATTACTTTCTTAAAATCTTCGAGCCTATAACCTTCATTCCAACGTTCTGTTATCTTTAACTTGTTGGTCTCAGCTAAGCGATAATGCTTTTCAGCTTTTGAATTTAAGTATTCAATAATTTTTTTGAATGGTATGGAATCAGGGGGAGAGGGTCGAGGCAACTCGACATTATCTTTTATATGCTTTTGGTTATCTGAACTTGGTTCTCTCTCCTCACAATTTTCTAAGTACCCCCCTTTAATTTTCTTAGTAGGGGGTATTAATATATTAACTACCCTATTTAATATATTAACGGGGGTAATTTCCCTCCGAGCAACTAACTTAGGATTATCCTTTGAATAAAATAATTTCACCGTAATGTAATTCTTTTTTTCTAGCTCTGATACCAATTGAGATATTCTTGATGGACTAACTCGCAAAAATTTGGATAAGTAATTATTACTTGCAAAACATCCCTTTTCATTACTAGATAGACTATCAATTTCAACGTATAGCAGCATTTGGGATTTAGTCAGTTCTTTGTCCAACCAAATTTCTTTAGGGATCCAAATCCCTTTAAAGTCTCTACTTATTTCTTCACTCACTACACCACTCCCTAACTATTTCCTCACATTGTTTCTAGCTTTGAGGGCTTCTTTTTTCATGCCATTTAAATAAACAAGTAATTTTTGCGCAAATCCATTTGTGATCATGTCTAATCTGGTAAATTTGAACTTCGATTTCAATTGATCGTAAATTTGCTGATTGGACAACTCCCATAGCTTTGCTACAGTATCAATCATCTCCAGTATTTGCTTATTCATTGCTGAATTTATTGGCTCGTTGCTAGAGTTCTGATTGTTGTTCCTACTTAATTTATTTTGATTATTACTAGATCTATAGTTTTGATTAGAATTATCTTGTCCATCGTCATCGGCGTCTCCTAAACCAAAGAATGATTTCAGCTGATATCTTCTAAGATATGTTATTGCTTGTCCCATCATCTGAATTTTGTTTGTTCTTTTATTTGTATCTGCCTCTACTAATGGAATAGTAGACACGTCTTCTGATGAGTTCTTAGTCCATATCGTTAATACAAGTGTTGCATTACCACCAGCGTCAATTTTGATGGGTTGTGTGAATGTTCCGTCGCTAGGAAAAGCATTATTAACAGTTTCTAATACTTCGTTTAAATCAGCATATTTAGTACCATATAGAGGATTTGTTTCTTTTTTAACTGGATTCCTTATATTTTGGCGCACTTGTAAAATTACATCATTAATAGAAATATTATTTTCAGTCATCAATTTCACCTCCAGTAATATCAGATTGTGTTATACTTAATCAATTGAAATCCTTTGCTTTTACTTTTGTTTGACCCTTTGCTATTGCCGTAGTAAGGGTCTTTTTTTGTGCCATCATTTTAATATTTGCCTCTCTTAAATTATTTTGATATTTCATATTATTATTAGGATTTACTTGAAACTCCATGACTGCTTGTAAGAATCCCACTTCTATTGCATCATCAATCAACTGATTAATTTCACTTGGTATTTCCATCTTATTTTCCCTCCTTTAAATCAAAGACATTATCAATAATCCAATGATTCAGTTTTAAGCAGCACCTTTTGAACTTATCCGAAACATCAAACAAGTTTAAAAACCCACCAGCTGCTGCTGAATAATATCCAAAAGTAAAACATCCTGCGCCAAACATCACATAACCTGCGATTAGATCTATCATCATATTTCTCCTTTTTAAAACATTCTATTTTGCTCAAAACTTTTTAAATATTCATCTAAATTCTCTACGCTTACACGACGCCCATTATGCTTAACTGATTTAAGTGGGTGTATCGGATCCTTCATCCAAGAATAAATTGTAGCCACTGAGCAATCGGCGTATATAGCAGCATTAGCAATTTTTAACCAGCCTTTATGTGACAAATCTTTCTGTTTATTTTCTTCTTCTTGAATAAGTTTCTCTTTACTAATCATAATGATTACCTTTCAATCTCCAATTCAAGTGGATTAATCTGAAATTTTTCTATGACACTATTTAAAAGAGAATTTTCACTAGAAATCTCTTCAGTAAATTCTTTCGTCCATGAAACGATTTTTCTTCTATCATCTTCAGTGACCAATTCTGGCCGTTTTGCAAAATAAATAACTGTCGCTTTGTCTAGTGACTCTCGCTCCATTTCTTCTTTCTCTGAAGCTAGATATAAAGCAGCCGAATCACATTGATATATTTTGTTTTCACTAAATATAACTGGCATTTCAGTAAGATAATCACCCACAGCACGTTTAAATTTAAGATCACTAAAGTTTTTAGATATAAGTAGCAATTTATCCGCTGGGATTGATCGTTTAACATCGTTCATCCAATTGCTTATTGTTGACTCCCTAACATGAATTTCTTGTGCCAAGTCTTTATGAGAGAAACACTCCCTAGTTAGCAAGTCTTCTAATTCATTTTTTATTTCTTGTTGATTCAAATTAATCACCTTCCTTATTTATTTTTTTCTCTTTGCTTCTAAAGATTTACTTCCATTTTGTGTAGTTGAGTATATATTTATTCACGTAATTTTTTTGTATGCTTTATTTAACAAAAGAATATTTATAATGTTGAAAACAAATTGTAAATATTCTTGATATACATTTGCTATGTTCAAATTAATCACCTCCTTTAAAAAAATATTTTAAATTTATTACAATTTAAAACGTATTATTGTTAGCTGATTTTAAAATATTATCAAGTTATTGCGATATATACGTTTTATTTTTGATACTTTTTGTACCATCGCTAAGCAAAAAAATATCAGGAAACAATTCATCCATACCAACATCGAAAAAAATAGATATTCTTTTTGCAGTATCAATGCTAGGGTTTCTATCACCATTTTCAATACTGCGAATGGTGATGGTTGCTAGTCCCAGCATTTCTGCTAATTCTTTTTGCGTTAATTTTTTTTTCTCACGAAAATATTTAAGTTTTCTCATAAAGACATCCCCTTTTTTAAAGTGATACTTTCTGTATCACAAGATTAATAATACACGATACGTTTTGTATCGTCAATGTTTTTTGATACTTTTTTTATCATAGATACATTTTGTATCTATAACTTGGTATTATATATTTGAGGTGAACACATGTTACTTAACAGATTAAAGCTTTTAAGACAAAATCTCGGGCTTACTCAACAAGAAGTTGCAAACAAAATCGGTGTTTCACGAGCAAGCTATTCTCATATGGAAAATGGGAGAAATGAGCCTGATAATGAAACGCTTATAAAGCTATCAAATTTTTTTGGTGTCTCAACAGATTACCTATTAGGTAATGATGAGACACCAAAATGGGCAACCCCAAAAGATATTCTTGATTTAAAGGACTTTTTAGATGGAAATATGGGTATGGCTTATAACGGCGAGGATTTGACAGAAGAAGAGAACGAGCGTTTAAAATTAGCTCTATCTCAAATATTTTGGGATAAGAAAAAACAGCAAAAACATAATAGTAAGAAGTGATTTTATGTCTAACGACTTGAACGAATTAATTTTAGATATTGGTACAAGATACAATACATTTGATCCATTTGTCTGGGCTGATAAATTAAATATTGAAATTCACTGGAAAGATATTTATCCTCGTCCATTAGGCGATACGATTTATTTTGGTAGCCAACCAATAATTATTTTGGCAAATGAAATAAGAGACAGTAGCCAGCGATATTTTGTCTTAGCTCATGAATTAGCTCACGTGATTGAGCACGATGGGCTTGTTTCCTACTACAACGATAGAACTTTTTTTAAGCACAAATTGGAGTATCAAGCTGATAAGTTTGCTATTACATTAGTCACAAACTTATATATAGAGGAATATGGTAATCTACCTGGCACGTATGCCGATTTAACGCACTGCTATGGATTACCAAATATTAGCGACTAACAACCCTGTCCAAAACTGATGACATTAAAAGCTGTTGTTATAGGGGAAATCTCGTTATGAAAGAATTTAAAAGAATTTTAACAACATTGATTTTAATTGCTCTAACACTTATAGCTGCCGGTTGTAGCTATAAATCGGCAAACTCATCAGAAAATAAATACAACTACAGCAAGAAAGAACTAATTAATTTTTATGCCGATGCTGGTAATGGTCAGGCGAATATAATATATAGTTACGCTAAATCTATTGATACTAATAGTGATCATGTTAGTAAAGTTGCTGATAATCAAGTAGCATTACTAACGTCAAATAACAAAAAGCTTAAACAAAACCGTTCAAACACCGAAGCAACTAAAAACTTGATTAGTTTTAACAATTCTTTAAAAACAATAGCTATGGAATATAAAAATAATGACTTTAGTCATTCAAAAAATACTAACAAAAGATTCAATAAGCAAGTTGCATTGGTGAAAAGTGATTTATAATAGATTCATCGGATAACCAAAAGTTAATTTCAATGCAAAAAAGGCAAAAAAAATTTACTAATTATCTGAATAAAGTTATGGAATCACAACCACACATTGAAAATAAGACAATTATAAATTCTACCGGAGAGAT
This sequence comes from Companilactobacillus allii, assembly GCF_001971585.1. Taxonomy (NCBI): domain Bacteria; kingdom Bacillati; phylum Bacillota; class Bacilli; order Lactobacillales; family Lactobacillaceae; genus Companilactobacillus; species Companilactobacillus allii. The sequence continues at coordinate 2,048,714 of NZ_CP019323.1, forward strand.
AACCTTCGACAATACCGAAATCATACCTGGTTTTGAAGGTGAAAAAGTTTTAATGGTTACCTACACGTACAAAAACACAACGGATAACCCGATGGGAGCATTTGATGCACTATTAGCATCAGGAGAATTTAAACAAGAAAATGCTGACTCTATTGTTACACTCAGCATGGGTATCCCTGATACGGATTGGGAGCTGTCCAATGAAAATTATCAAGACATGTATAATACCGGTTCCTCTGAAAAGCTTAAATCAGGTGAAACAAAACAATACGTTGACTTTATAGAACTAGATAATTCTAATAATCCAGTTACATTTAAAGCTGAGGATCAGGATACACGTACCTCATTAGGTTCCATTAAGTTGGATTTAAACAAGTAAATGGCTTTTTCGGTCAGCTTTACTGAATACGTTGTGGCATATAAAAACGGAGGGAAAATAATGACCAAATTTGGTGTCAGAAAACCTAGTATTAAGAGGTCCGTTAGTGCTAGAACAACCGGTAGAATTACTAGAAGTGTAAAAAGATCAGTCACCCCATTCTATGGAACAAAAGAAACTGGATTTACAAAAAAGCCATCTAAATCTGTTTATAACAAAATATACAAGAGTACAACCGTAGGAATAAATCCATTGAGTACTTCCTCATCACGTAAATTAGACCATTACATAAATCAAAATACGCAGCATATTGATAACAACTTTAATTTCAGTGACAGTACTGAACTATCTAATTTAAAAATTCAAGGTCCTGACTTAGAGAATCTTCCAGAAACTGAATTGTTAATTTCTATAAATAGGGAATTTATAAATACTGAAAGATATAAAGATAATCTAATATCCATAACTAACCATCTCGCAGACATTATCCCGAAAGAAGAAAAATTTAACGGTCTAAAAAGAGCTGAAATCATAAAAAAAAGATTTGATCAGCCTGTTTTCCAATTCGACAGCGATGCATTCTCTACCTATTCAAATATCAAACTAAATATGGAAAACGATATTTTTTATTTAGAAAACGATATTTTTTATTTAATTGTTACTTTTAATAACATTAATTTAAAAGTTGGAGAGATAAGTCCCATAAAAAATATGGAACTTCTAAAACTATTCAATGATTCTGACAACGACAACGTAACTTCTATCTCTATAAAAAATTATGGTGGAAAATATAAAAAAATCACTATCAACAAAGACGAGTCCATAAGTGTTAGAGGATTCACATCTCCAACTGAGTTCGATATCGATATATTTGATATCACAAAAAATCAAAAAGAAAAAATCAACCGAATTAACGAATTTAACGAAACAATTAAAAAGAAAAAATTAAAAGAGAAGAACGATTTTGAAAAGCAACAACGAGATGTACGAAACGGATGTCTACTTTCGTTCTTGATTACTAGCTTTATCATTATTATTCCTTTGATTGTCTTGTTTGCTTCGTTATAGGATTCATATCTAGTTAAGTAGATTAATTATTAATTTAGGAAACAAATGATTAAATCAATTTAAGAAAGAAGGATCAATATAATGAAAAACCCTTTTGATAAATATTTAATAAATAGAGAACCTTGCATTTTAAAGTTCAGCGTTGAACTTCTCGATGGAAAAGTATATTCCGATAATAAAATATCTATAAAAATATTATTCGATATATCTATTCTGTGGGGATTGAACATGATTGAATCATTAGATTTAAATTTGTATGCACTAAATAACAGATCAAATGTTGCGTACGATTTTAATAATATTAAGCCAATTGAAGGAGCAAAATTCTATATTGATAAAACTAGAACTGGTAAATCATCTATAACAGAGACTACAAGTGGTATATATCGAGTTGAGAATACCTTTAGTTTTGACTCACCTTTTTTTGGTAGTAATTTTGATTTTCTTGGTATTAATATTGTAATGAATAGTAAATCTATTGATGATGAAACCAATATTAAAAAGTCTATTTATAATTCAGCCGTTCCAACTTTATATCTAGGTATACAAACAAATGAATGATAATATTAGTTATATAAATGATTATTCCAAAATAGACCCAAACGAAATGGATTTATTCAAAAATGATACAACTAAAAACAGTGATGGAGGTGGATCAAATATGGATAAATATGCTACCAAGGAAGAACTCCTAGCTACTGAGAAATTACTGTCCGAAAAAATTGATTATAGATTTGATTTATTAGAAGAAAAAATATCTTCAATTCCAGACAAAACTAGAATTATGCTTAACGACAGCGAAAAAATACAGCAGAAAGAATTTAAAGACAATCGTAGATTCTTCTGGGGAACTATTATAATTGGTGGAATATCGGCACTATCAGCAGTTATTTCTGCAATACTTACCGTTGTCTTTCATTGATCAAACACATGTGAAGCCTTAATTGGCTTTTTATTTTTATCGTTAAGAGAACATACGTGCCCATAATCGTGAACTTTTATATCTTGACATACAAAAAAACACAACATTTTTTTCTATAACTAAATAAAATATGGTTCAATAATGAATTACTAACTTAAAACTTCACAAGGATAAAATAATGAAAAAAATAAATGCAATTAAAAAATATTTTCTAAAAAATAACCAGAAGCGTTACCGTTTCACTGTTCGTGTAGATAAAGGCCATGTTACTTCAAGAAATGGCTTCTTCACTTATGACGACGCAGCACTCGCCTATTTAAATTTAAAGCAAGAAATCATGGAAAATAAATATAAGGTTAGTAGAAACATAGTTACTTTTCAGAAAGTCTACGATGATTGGATAACACGATATCGCAAATCAATAAGAGATACTACCTATTCAAATATTCATAGGTCATTTGAACACTACATACTCCCAATATTTGGCACAATGCAAGTCAATAAAATAACTATAAAGGATTGCCAAGATGCCATTGATGAATGGACGGACAAAATAGCCACATATAAGCCCTTGTTTGAGCGTACCAGAAAAGTTTTAGATGAAGCAGTAAGATATGAATATATTGATTCTAATCCAATGAGAAAGGTTATATTGCCTGTAACTACTTCTAAAATAAACAAAATGATTTCTGAACGAAAAGAAAAAAACTTTTACTCTTTAGAAGAGATTAATAAATTCTTAGAAGCTGCTCATAACGAAGGATTACAACAATATGCCTACTTTAGAACTATGGCATATTCTGGAATTAGACGTGGCGAAAGCTTATGTCTACAATGGTCAGATATTGATTTTGAAAATAACTATATTTCAATTACCAAAACACTCGTTTATTCAACTGAGTATCGTAGATATGAAACGCATCCTACCAAAAATAGTCTTAACAGATCACTGATAATGGATTCTGATACTATGAAAATACTAGCAGCTTGGAAATACGTTCAGAGTTACTTTAAAATAAAAAACAATTATGTATTCTCAAACGACTCTGGTGATCATTGGAGCTCTCGTGGTGTTAATGATTGGCAAAAAAATCTCAACAAAAAAATCGAACTTGGAAGAACTGTCACTATGCATGGTATACGACATACTCACGCTACACTCCTTTATGACATGAATCCAACAATTACCCCTAAAGATGTTCAAAAGCGCTTAGGACATAGAAATGTCGATGTGACAATGAATATATACGAACATGCTACCGATAATAGTGATAAAAAGATTTTAATTGCGCTAACGGATTTAAATGAAAAATAAATCGCCAACTACATATGTCATATTATCCTAATATATTTATATTAAAATGAGTTCACGACTACATTGCAACTACAAACGGTTATATAACTATGCAAAACTATAAAAAAATAAAGCCCCAACATTCCGCTAAGAATGTTGGGGCTTTAAGACTATGTAAAACTACATCAAATTATATAATTGTCTATGTTTATTTAATTGAGATTGAGAAGTATGCTTCAAATTGTTCACTAGGAGCTAACTTGTTAACACCATACTTCGTCTTGAAGTCATTATCGCTATCCTTTTTATCAGCAAGTCCCCACCATGGTTCGATGCACATGAACTTACCTTTATCAGGATATGTTGACCACATACCGAAGTATTTAGCATTACCAGTATCAAGAGTCAACTTATGATTAGTTTTATCACTTTCAATTGTGACAACTGCTGGATCATTCAAACGATATACAACAGCATCATCTTTGAACTCATCACGATTCATTGAGAAGTTTTGATTTTCGACTTTTGTTTCGCCATCAAGATCAATTTGATGTTCAACTATAGGAATAGTTGATCTTGTTTCAGAAGGATCAATCTTTACGTCGAAGTCTTCAAAGTTTAGGTTATCTTCAAATGGTACAGAAAAACCAGGATGAGCACCAATATTGAAGTACATATCTTCTTTTTCTTCAAGGCTATCTACCAAATAACTGATTTGAACAGTATCTTTAACTAGTTGATAAATAACACTCAACTTAAAGTGATATGGGTACTTAGCAAGACTTTCTTCACTTGTTGTCAAAGTCAAAACAAGCTTTGAATCTGTTTGTGAGCCAAGAGTAAACTCTTGATCTCTTGCAAAACCATGTTGTGTCATTTTGTATTCTTTGCCATCAACAAAGTAGTGATCATCTTTTAAACGACCAACGATTGGGAAAAGAATTGGTGCATGTCTACCCCAAAAATTTGAGTCTGCTTGCCAGATGAATTCCACATCTTCACCATTTTTGATGCTACTTAATTCAGCACCTTTAGAATTAACTTGAACGGTTAAATAATCGTTCTTAAGCTCGTACATTGTCATTATTTTTCCCCCTAAAGAATATAACGCGAAAGATCTTGATCATCAGCAATTTTTCCAACTTGCTCTTTTACATACTCACGAGTGACAGTAATATCACCCATTTGCATATCTGGACCTTCATAAAGAATATCTGCTAATATCTTTTCCAGAACAGTTGCCAATCTTCTGGCACCTATGTTCTGATTAGTATTATTAAGGTTGTAAGCGATTTTTGCAATCTCTTCAACGGATTCTTTAGTAAAAGTTAAACGAATCCCATCTGCTCTGGTTAATGCAACGTATTGTTTTGTCAAAGCATTGTCAGGTCTAGTTAAGATCTCAATGAAATCATCTTGCGTTAAATCATTCAATTCAACACGAATAGGGAAACGGCCTTGTAATTCAGCAATCAAATCACTTGGCTTGTTTTCAGCAAATGCACCTGATGCAATGAATAAGATATGGTCAGTATTAACTACACCATACTTAGTATTGATCTGTGAACCTTCAACGATAGGTAAAATATCACGTTGAACTCCTTCACGAGATACCTCACCAGATGTTTTTTTATTTCCAGCCGCAATTTTATCAAACTCATCGATAAAGATAATACCATTATCTTGAGTACGTTCAATTGCTGATTGATAGATTTCATCATGGTCCACACGCTTACCAGATTCTTGTTGAATCAAGAGTTCACGTGCATCATTTACTGGTAAAGTCCTAGTAATAGACTTCTTAGGGACTAGTGAATCCATCATACTAGACATATCCATACCCATTTGGGCCATTTGGTCATTCATAGGGTTTACTTTACGTGATTCCTCAACTTTAATAGTAACTTCACGATCCTCAAGTAATCCCTTATCCAATTGTTCTTTAACACTCAGACGTTGATCACGAACTGAATCGGTGACCTCAGCATTACTATCAGGGTCTTCATCCCCACTTTGAGGATTCAAAGCATCTTGTAAGTTTGATGAATTTTGTAGATTATTTAGCATAGACATAAAGTCCATGTTGTTATTATTATTTTCTTTACGTTCCTTTTTAATGCCAGGAACTAATAATTTAACTAATTTCTTATCAACATCACGTCGTACCTCTGGTCTAATTTCATCGATTTTTTCTTTTTCTTCCATAGCAACAGCTACATCGACTAAATCACGTACCATTGATTCAACATCACGTCCCACGTATCCTACTTCGGTAAACTTAGTTGCTTCAACTTTAACAAAAGGTGCCTTAACAATTTTGGCCAAACGTCTCGCAATCTCCGTTTTACCAACACCAGTAGGTCCGATCATTAATAGATTTTTAGGCGTGATTTCTTGTTGTAAGTTCTTAGGTACTTGCATACGGCGATAACGATTATATAAAGCAACCGCAACGGCCTTTTTAGCATCAGTTTGTCCAATAATATAATTATCTAATTGAGCGACTATTTCTTTAGGTGTTAAAATGTTGTCCATTTATTACTCTCCAATTTAAAATTTGTCTGAAATAATATTATCATTAGTGTAAATATCGATACCTGAAGCAATCTTAATTGCTTCTACTGCCATTTGCTCGGCATCCATATCTTTGGCATGACGTTGCATTGCAATAGCAGCGGCTTGAGCAAAATTACCACCTGAACCAATAGAAACAACATCTTCATCTGGTTCGATAACTTCCCCACTACCTGAAATCAAGAGTAAGTTGTCTTTATCCATGGCGATAAGCATAGCTTCAAGCTTTTGAAGTGTTGGATCTTTTCTCCAGTCTTGAGCCAACTCAACAGCAGCACGTTTTAAATTACCAGAATATGCTTTTAACTTCTTTTCTAACCAGTCTTGTAGAGTTATTGCATCTGCAACACCACCAGCAAATCCGATAACTACTTGGTCATCGAAAATACGTCTAACTTTGTGGGCTGAACCCTTCATAATGAATTTTTCACTTAGTGTAACTTGTCCATCACCAGCGATAGCTGTATGACCATTGTGTTTAACTGCGACAATTGTTGTCATTTAATTACCTTCCTTTATCTTGGAAAATATTTTTTATAATCTTTTTGTAGATGTTCCATTGTTACATGTGTGTAGATTTGTGTAGTTGAAAGACTTGAGTGTCCCAGAAGTTCTTGGACTGTACGCAGATCTGCACCATTATCCAACATATGGGTAGCAAATGTATGTCTAATCATATGTGGGTGAATGTCAGTCGTCAAACTGGTTTTCTTTATAATTTGATCAAGTATATATTCAACTCCACGACTCGTGATACCTTTACCTCGATTATTAACGAAAACAAATTGATGGTCCATATTATTAGCGGCCATCAATTTTTTTCTGCCGTCATCGATATAACGATTTAATGCCCTTTGAGCAAAACTACCAAACGGCACATAACGATCTTTATCACCTTTACCATGTACCAAAACGATACCGTTAGTAAAATCTAATTGTTCTAATTCAAGATTGGAACATTCGCTAACACGCATCCCAGTAGCATATAGTAACTCTAATAGCGCAGAATTTCTTTCAGAAAGGGCGTCATCACCTTTTACAGCTTCGAAAAGTTGTTTCATTTCTTTTTCATAAAAAAAGCGCGGTAATTTACGTCCTTTATGTCTAAGCTGAATAAGATCAAACGGATTAGTTTTCATGAACTTATTACGTAACAGAAAATTATAAAAGGATCTCAACGCTGAAACCCTTCTAGCCACCGTTTCATCAGCATAATTCTTTTCATCTAAATACGTTAAGTATGTCTCCACATCGAGTCGATTTATTTTTGTAAATCCCTTGAATCCACCATTATCATCAAGAAATTTTACAAAATTATTGATATCTTCCAAATATGAACTTTTAGTATCTTCAGAATAATGATGGTTGATCATCAAATAATCAATAAACTTGTCAATTAAATCTTGTTCGATCATTTATTTTTGAACCTGTTCTTCATAATCGCCATTTGGACATAGAACTTGACGACCACCCTTAACTTTCTTTTCAACTAGATAATGGCCATCTTTAGGGCAATCACGTCCAATTGGTTTATCCCATGAAACGAAGTCACAATCAGGATATCTAGAACAACCATAGAAAATACGGTTTTTCTTTGATTTTCTTTCAATGACTTGTCCCTCTTTACACTTAGGACAAACTACACCAATCTCTTTAACAATTGGTTTTGTATTACGACAGTCTGGGAATCGTGAACAAGCATAGAATTTACCATAGCGACCCATCTTGATAACCATAGGTGCACCACAGATGTCACAATCCATACCGGCTGGCTCATCTTTAATTTGAACTTTTTCAATTTTGCTCTCGGCTGATTCTAATTCTTTAGCAAAAGGTTTGTAATAGTGGTCAACAACCTTTACCCAATCTTCCTTACCCTCTTCAATTTCATCAAGTTCATCTTCTAGATGAGCTGTGAAATCAATATTAACAATATCTGGGAAGTAATCTTGAATTAAATTATCAACAATTTCACCTAATTCAGTCGGTTCAAAACTTTTTCCATTCAATTTTACATAGTAACGTCTCTGAATAGTATCAATTGTTGGAGCATATGTTGAAGGACGGCCAACACCATTTTCTTCCAAGGCCTTAACAAGTGAAGCTTCAGTAAATCTTGCAGGTGGTTGTGTAAAATGTTGTGCTGGATCGTTTGTTTGAAGCTTAGCTTTATCACCTTCAGCAAGTTCAGGAAGAATATTATCCTTCTTATTAGATTCTGAAGTACTTTGATAAACTTTGCGGTATCCCTCAAACTTGATTTTTGAACCGTTGGCTCTGAACATAACACCATTTTGTGTTAAATCAACAGTCATAGTGTCATAAACAGCAGGTGTCATTTGACTAGCCACAAAGCGTGACCAAATCAAGTCATACAAACGATATTGATCACGTGTCAAAATATCTTTCAATGACTTAGGAGTACGTAATACTGAAGATGGTCGAATAGCCTCATGGGCGTCTTGTGCACCTTCTTGATTTTTATCCTTACGCATCTTAACTGCAGCAAAAGGTTCACCAAATTCTTTATGAATAAATTCTGATGCTTCAGTTTGTGCAACCTTTGAAATACGCTTGGAATCAGTACGCATATAAGTAATTAAACCTACTGTGCCTTCTTTTCTTCCAAGATTGATTCCTTCATAAAGTTGTTGAGCAATCATCATTGTTTTTCTAGTCTTATAATTCAATTTACGGTTAGCCTCTTGTTGAAGTGAACTAGTCGTAAATGGGGCAGCGGGGAATCTATTACGTTCTTTTTTCGTTACCTTTTCAATGTCAAAATCATCACTCTTATTGATTTTTCCAAGAACTTCTTGAACTTGAGCATTATCTTTTAATTCAGTTTTTTTATGATCAATACCATAAAAGTTAGCATTAAACTTATCTTTACCATGTTTGAATGTTGACTCAATAGTCCAATATTCTTCAGGAATAAATTTCTTTATTGATTTTTCACGTTCAATAACAAGTTTCAAAGCGATTGACTGAACACGTCCAGCACTTAATCCCTTTTTAACTTTTGCCCAAAGAATAGGTGAAATAGAATATCCTACTAATCTATCAAGAACACGACGAGCTTGTTGTGCATCGACTAAGTTCATATCGATACTACGAGGTTTCTTAAATGCCTGTTTAACAGTATCTTTAGTAATCTCATTAAATACAACACGATTATCACCGTTGACATCAAGTCCCAATAAATGGGAAACATGCCAAGCGATGGCCTCTCCTTCACGATCCGGATCGGCTGCAAGATAAACTCTTTTGGCTTTTTTAGCCTCTTTTTTCAAATCTTTTATAACAGGACCTTTACCACGAATAGAAATGTACTTAGGTTCGTAGTCATGTTCGATATCGACACCCATTTGACTCTTAGGTAGATCTCTAACATGTCCCAAACTTGCTACAACGTGATAATTACGTCCCAAATATTTTTCAATTGTTTTTGCTTTTGAAGGTGATTCAACAATCACCAAATTCTTTTGTTTCGCTGGCACGCAAAGTGCTCCTTTCTGAAATGAATCATTTAGGAAACTGTTCAATATAATATTTATTGTTTTTGAATTTGTCAATCAAAACGATACATTAAATTATCAATCAGAGAAAAAATTAAAAATCACTAAAGTTGATTAGTGGTATTGCACCCTCTTCAATTAACTTATTACATCCTTTTGACGTACTCTCATCTATCTTACCTGGTATTGCATAAACATCTCTGTTTTCTTGCATTGCCAATTCAGCCGTAATAAGTGAACCACTTCGCTCTTTTGCTTCGGTTACAATTACTCGCTGACTGATACCTGCGATTATACGGTTTCGTTGCGGGAAATGCCACCTTTGAATATTACATCCTGGCGGATATTCACTAATAACAAGTCCAAACTCAAAGATTTCATCTTGAAGTTTTTTATTCTTAGTAGGGTAATAATCACTCAAACAATTACCAATCACAGCAATAGTTTTACCATGATTATTCAAGGTTACTTGATGTGCCCAACCATCAACACCCTTTGCCAAACCGCTTACAATAGTATAACGGTCTATAATTCTAGGTACAAGTCCATTAATGCAACGATAACTATATTCAGTCGCTTCTCTGGCACCAACTATAGCTGTACAATCAGTTTTTAATAGTGAAATGTCACCCTGGTAAAATAGCAATGCTGGTGGATTATAAATTTCCCTTAAATTCTCAGGGTACTCATCATCCAGGTAATTTATTGCCTGAATTCCGGACTCATTTTGTAGCCTAAACAATAGAAGAAACTTTTTATATTTCTCTGATTTCCAACTTCTTTGAAGCATATAAAAAGTATCTTGTTCAAGATTATCACTATTTAGTGACAATTTGACAATTTTTAACATTTCCTGATTTGATATCTGCATAGTTAAACGACATTTTACTAAAATTTCAGTTAATTTATTCATATATAAAAACACCACTTTCATAAATAAATTACGAAAACGGTGTTTGATATAACTTATTTGTTTTTCTTACAGGAGAAAAGCTCATTCGATGAATAGGAGTTCTGCCATATTTATCCAGTGCCTTCAAATGTTCACTAGTCCCATAACCATCATTTCTCAAAAAACCAAATTCAGGATACAGCTCGTTGTAAGCTGACATCAATCTATCCCTTGAAACTTTAGCCACAATACTAGCTGCTCCTATACTAAGCGACTTTGAATCACCTTTAATAAGCTTAGTTTGTCCGATATTAACGGGAATGGTCATGGCATCAACCAGAATATGATCAGGTGCCAAGTAAAGACCATTGATTGCATCTTTCATCACTAGCTCAGTAGCATGATAAATATTCTCTTGATCAATCAATTGAGGACTACCTATACCAATTGAAATATCTATCGCCTGTTCACAGATTTGTCGATAAACTCTGTCACGTTTTTTAGCGGTTAATTTTTTAGAATCATCAACCTCATACAAAGTATTATTGGCAGGTAAAATAACTGCAGCAGTTACTACAGGACCAGCCAGTGGTCCCCGGCCAACTTCGTCGACCCCTGCTACAAATAGATTATGATTCCAATAATCACGTTCTAAGAACTCTTTTTTATGGAACTTTTCAATTAATTTTTGTTGCTGCTCAACTTTTCTAAAATATTGTGCCAATAGATTATGAACACCACTACGTTCATCTTCTTGTAACAAATCAAGGTCATCTTTAGAAACCGAACCAATTTCTTGATTCAGCAATTCTTTGACATCCTTAATCGTCATTTTACTCTTCATAAAATTCACCTGGCACATCAAATGTAACACGACCAAGTTTTAACTTACGAATATCTTCAATGATTCGTCTTGAAGCACGATCATAGTCATCTTTATAGCCAAATTTTTGTGTCAAAAGCATTAATAATTCTGGTGTTGTGTGATCGAATAAATCACTTTTATCTAAACCATATGTATCTTGTAATCTCTCCAAATAATGTGTCTCTAAAAAATTCAAGGCATAAATTGCAACATCATCAGGTGCATATATCTTATCCTTAATAGCACCCGAAAGAGCAAGTTTCATCCCTACTTTAGGATCATCTATTTTAGGCCAAAGAATCCCTGGTGTATCTAATAAATCAATATCATACTTAGTCTTCAACCAGTTTTGATTCTTTGTTACACCTGGTCTATTACCAGTTATAGCAATGTTCTTGCCAACAATTCTATTTAGAATCGTTGACTTACCAACATTAGGTATACCTATACACATTGCTTTGATACGATAATTCTTTACACCATTTCTTTCATATTTAGCCACTTTTTCAGCTAATTCAGAATGGATCAAATTATTTATTTTACCCAATCCCTTATTATGCTTAGCATCAAGCTCAACAGAATGTGTACCTTCTTGTTCGAAGTTAACTTTCCAATCATTAGTTAACTTGGGGTCTGCCAAATCAGCCTTATTCAAAATAATAATATGTTTCTTTTGATCAATAATTTGTTCCAAAATTGGATTTCTGGAACTAAAAGGAAGTCTAGCATCGACTATTTCAAGCACAATATCGACCATTTTAAGCCTGTCTTGAACCTGATTTTTTGCCTTGTTCATATGTCCTGGATACCATTGTAACGCCATACATATCACCTATTTTCTATCTGTATCTTGATATTTTTGGTACGCTTCGTCAAAAATTGTCATACTCGGTAAATAACCAGCATTCAACTCCAAATAATTAGAGATCTTCTCATAGTCAGTCTCCTGCTTAGGAAATGATTGATCTCTGTGTGCATTATTTGCAAATTCAGCTTCCGGCTCGGTACTGTTAACATTTCTCAATGTCATCAAAAACTCATAAAAACTTCGCCTCATTGTTCCTCCCTGTCTATTGCTTACTTGTAATCTTATTATTCATAATATCAAATGATAATTTATCATTCTTCAAATCAATCTTTTTAGCACGGATACCATATCCTTCTTTTGTAGTATATTTAGTAAACTTCAAAAGAATTGTTTGATTCTTACTATTAACACTGACCCAATTAGGAATTTTAAAGCTGTTATTAATATAATTCATGACAAACTTAATTGGTAATGATAACTCTCCAATTTTAATATCTTTTGCCTTTAAAAGCACATCACCATTAGTCTTAGCATATGGTGCCATAACCAATGTGAAGTGGATTTTTGATCCTAAAAACGCAATTGCTCCAGTAAGTTCGGCATCGTTTTTCAATTTAACTTGATACTCAGTTTTACCGTCGTTTAATGTATTTTTAAGATAATATTGAGCCATCTTATTGGCTTCACTTTTATTCATATTAACTGTAAATACTTTGTCATTTTGAGATTCTATTTTAGATGAAACTTGATAGGTTTCACTAGAAGAGCTTAAGACCTTTGTTCCTAAAATTCCAAAACTAACTACTAAAAGTACTATTAGTGCTAAAAATGCATATTTCCAATAATTTCTACTCTTCATCTTACTTAATCAGCCATTCCTTAGTTGTTTTACTTACCTTATTAAATACTTGATCAGTCATCATATCATAACCTTTACCATTTGGATGGAAGTGATCACCTGTATAAAGGTATGGATTATCACCATTTTTTTTCAATATTTTATCACTAGGTTGATACAAGTTATTAATATTAATAAAGTATGTATCTTTTTGATCCTCAGCAATCTGTGCAGAGGCTTTATTCCAATTAATAAATGCCGTTTTAGCATATTTAACATTGGATAAATAAATACTAAAGGGATTATAAATCCCTATTAAATAAATAGGTGCATCGCTATTGTAGCTTCTTATATCTGATAATAACTGCTTCAGTCTCTCATCAAATTTGCCTTGTTCTGTTGTTATATCTGATTCCGTTAAGTCCAGTCCCTTACGTTTAAGAAGATGCATGAAGTCATTTCCACCAACTGTAACCGTAATAATATCAGCCTTTGGCAAATCCTTGTGCATTGAATCATCATTTTGAATTCTAGTCATAATTTGATTACTAGTATCACCAGAAACTCCGTAATTATATGCATTAGTTTTTACCTTATACTTCTTTGTAACTTTACTTTTAAGTCTAGTTACATATCCTCCACCAACGGACTTAGAATCACCAACACCTTGAGTTAATGAGTCCCCAATGGCAACGATGTTGATTTCACTTTTCTTTTTGACAACAATTTTTTTCTTTTTCTTTTGTACTACCTGTTCCGTTTTATTATTAGTAGTTGGTTCAGTTTTAGATTGAGTAAAATAATAACCTAATACTCCACCAATTGCTACTAAAATAACAACAATAATAATAATCCAAGTACTTTTTTTCTTCATATATTAATCCATCTTTCAAAAAAAAGCTGATGTTTTCATCAGCTTTTACTAAGTTTACTCTGTATAGAATTCTATTGCAAAAGCCCCTGATCCAGCATGTGTAGCAATAACAGGACTTGTAACTCTAATCAATAAAGGAACATCAGGAACTATTTCCCTCAATTTCTCCTTGAGTTCATTAACATAATCCATCTTATCAACATATGAAATACCAATGGCCTTTATATTCTCAAGACTCTTTACTTCTTCCATGACATTATTCATATACTTCTCAATAGTCTTACGTCCACGACCACGTTTAGCAATATCAAGACTATTGTTCTTCAATGTCAAAACCAGATTAATATTCAAAAGTGTTGATAAAGTTCCTGCAAAACGGCTCAAACGTCCACCACGCAAGATATTCTCAATACTGGTTACACCCATATATAAATAAGTATGATCACGTATCTTTTGAATCTCTTGTTTGATTTCGTCTACTGATTTACCTTCTTTTGCCAATTTAGCAGCTTGAATAACCTGAAATGCTAAGGCACGATCAGTAAACTCTGTATCTACCACTTCCATATGACGATCAGTCATTTCAGCCACTTGACGTGCAGCATTAACAGTTCCACTGATCGACTCAGTCATATTTAGTGACAAAATATCGGTATAATCACTAGGAACTTCATCGATTATACTCATAAATGTTCCAATCGAAGGTTGTGAAGTTTTTGGTAATTCATTTGAAGAATCCATTTCTTTAACAAATTCTTCACGTGTGATATCAACGCCATCCGTATAAGTCTTACCATCAATGTTGATTGTAAGTGGAACTACGCCAATTCCATATTCTTTTATTTCCTCTGAAGTTATCTGTACCGATGAATCGGTAAGGATTTTTACTTTACTCAATTTTATCCCTCTTTCATAGGGTTTTTCACTATTATTGTTTAAATTATAACAGATTTATACCACCATATTAAAAAAACTAATTCATATTTTTTAACATCTTTTTCTATTATATTATACTTATCGTAAATATTGAAAGTGAAAATGAACTCCTACACAAATTATTAGGAGTTCATAATATCTCATATTTTAAAAAATTAAAGTTAGTTTAGTTTCACCTTATACGTTAAAATGAAATCAGTTACAATAGAAAGTTGGTCTTGAAATTGAGTAAAAAGGTCAGAACATTCACACGTAGATATATTATTAAAAATGAAATCTTTAGTGCCATAACTCATGGAATTGGTATTATCCTAGCAGTTATTGGATCAGTTTTTTTATTAATTAAGGGATTCAATAACGGTGATCCCTTAGAAATAACAGCATACTTCATTTATGCTTTCACTTTATTTTTCCTGTACTTAAGCTCGACGTTATTTCATAGTTTATATTTCACCAAGGCTAAGCACGTTTTCCAAATATTTGACCACAGTTCAATCTTTTTGATGATTGCTGGTACATATACCCCATTTTGTTTAATCGCACTCAGAGGGTCAGCATTTGGCATCATTATCTTATCAGTCATCTGGGTCCTAGCAATATTTGGAATACTTTGGAAAATATTCAATGTCGGTCGATTTAAGTTCTTTGAAACACTCTTATACATACTGATGGGTTGGGCAATTATTGTTGCCATGAAACCACTTTATGAAGCTATTGGAACAACTGGTATTTGGTTATTAGTTGCTGGTGGACTTGCATTCACAATTGGAGCATGTATTTACTTATTAAAGAATCTTAAATACGTCCACGTTATTTTTCATGTTTTTGTCATGATCGGCACAGCACTAATGTATTTCTCAGTATATTTTTACGTTAATTAATTTTCTTTTGATAAGTTTTGAAGGTGTATGGATAGATATTTTTATCGTCCATGACACCTTCTTTTTTTTCAACCAAAACAAATTTATCATAATCAATCCTTGGCATAACTGTATCCCCACCGAATTCGTGATCAATTCTAGTTAAATATAATCGATCCACATCATCTTTAAAAATTTCAAATATCGAACTACCACCAATGACCATGACTTCTTCATCAGGTTTTACATATTCACTTAATTGTGACTTATCAGTTATGAGTACTACTGAATTAGGTACCTTATAATTTTCATTTCTAGATAGGACAATATTCAGCCTATTTAAAAGTGGTCCATTTGGAAAACTTTCATAGGTTTTACGCCCCATTACTATGGGATGTCCCGTCGTGATATTTTTGAATCTCAACATATCATTAGGAAGACTCCATGGCAATTTGCCATCTTTTCCAATAATATGATTTTTATCTTCTGCCCAAACAAAACTAATCTTCATTTAATCAACTCCTAAACAGCCACTGGCGCTTTAATTGCTGGTTCTGGATCATATCCTGTAACTTTAATATCTTTCGTATCAAGATCAAACATACTTTTATCAGAGTTTATTTCTAATTGTGGACCTTCATGTACATCCCTTGAAAGTTGAGTCTTAACTTGATCAATATGATTGAGATAAATATGTGCGTCCCCTAAAGTATGTACAAAATCGCCAACTTCTAATCCAGTTTCTCTAGCGACCAAGTGAGTTAATAGCGCATAACTAGCAATGTTGAATGGTACACCTAAAAACAGATCACCACTTCTTTGATACAACTGACATGATAATTTACCGTCATTAACATAAAACTGGAACATTGTATGACAAGGAGGAAGTGCCATCGTTGGTACATCCTCTGGATTCCATGCACTTACGATCATACGTCTGGAATCGGGAGTAGTTTTTATTTGTTCAATAACATTTTCTATTTGATCAATGAAACCACCATCTCGTTTTTGCCAATGACGCCACTGTGAACCATAAACTAAACCAAGGTCACCATATTTGTCAGCAAAATCTTCATTTTCAAGAATATTCTTGTCAAAAGCTGACTTTTGAATTTTATACTCTTTAGCAAATTCTTCATCGACCAGACTTCTTCTTCCAAAATCTGTCATATCTGGTCCTGAATAATCAGTACTTTCGATATATTTTTTAAATGCCCATTCATCCCAAATATGGTTTTTGTGTTCCAACAAATAACGAATATTGGTATCTCCGTGTAAAAACCAAAGTAACTCGCTCTTAATCAAACCAAAGGGAACTTTCTTTGTAGTAAGGAGTGGAAATGATTTTGACAAATCAAATCTCATTTGATAGCCAAAAGTACTTATTGTACCAGTACCAGTACGGTCACTTTTTTTATGTCCATTATTTAACACATAATTCAATAAATCCAAATATTGTTGTTCATTAGTATTTGCCATATTCTTCTCCTAAAAATAAATTATTCAAACGATCCGAGATATTCCCAGCGCTCCATCATTTTATCAGCTTCAGCGTTTTTTTCATCCAATTGACGTTGAAAATCCATTAAATCTTGATATCCATTTGCATCATCAGCCAATTGATCGTTCAGTTTAGAAATTTCATCATCTAATTTTTCGATTTTAGGTTCCAATTTATCAAACTCTATTTTTTCAGCATACGTCAACTTTGTCTTTTCTTCTGGCTTTTTAGACTTAGTTACTGCTTGCTTCTTTTCTTTTTCTTCATGATGTTTAGCTTGTTGTTTTTCATTCATCTTTTGAAGATAACCAGAATAAGAATCATAACTCTCTTTAATTTGACCATTACCTGTAAAAATCAATAATTTGTCAGCGATTTTATCCAAGAAATATCTATCATGCGATACGGCCAAAACTGTACCCCTAAAGCTCTCTAAGTAATTCTCCAAAATCGTCAAAGTTTCAATATCCAAATTATTAGTTGGCTCATCAAGCAATAAAACGTTAGGTTGATTCATCAAAATTGATAACAAATATAAACGTCTCTTCTCACCACCAGATAGTTCACGAATAAAGGCACTTTGCATTTGATGATCAAATTTAAAAGTATCCAATAGTTGTGAAGCTGACATGCGTTCACCGTCAGTATTTCTGACGTTTTGGCCGATGCCTTCAAGATACATAATTACACGCTTATCAGGATCCATATCTTCAGTGTATTGAGTATAGTAACCTATTTTAACTGTTTGGCCAGTTTTAATGTTTCCTGAATCCAGTGGGATTTTCCCAGTTATCGTATTTAAAAATGTTGTTTTACCTGATCCATTAGCACCGGTAACACCTATTCTGTCACCCTTTGTTATTAGATAACTAAAATCATCAATAATTTTCTTGTTATCAAATTGCAAACTTGCATCTTTAATATCAAAAACATCATTTCCTAATCTTTGTTGTGCAATATCAATAGACATATCTTGTTGAACATCAGGTTTATCATTAAGATCCTCTTTTAGACCCTTGAACCTATCGATACGAGCTTGCTGTTTAGTTCCACGAGCTTTAACACCAGCACGCATCCAATCGAGTTCTTTTTTGTACATCTGTGTCTTATGATGTTGTTCAGATGCATATATCTCTTCATTATCAGATTTCTGTGATAGATACTTCTCATAATTACCGTCGTATTCAGTAACATTGCGATTTTCTAGTTCAAAAATCCTAGTTGCAACAGTATTCAAGAAGTAACGATCATGGGTAACAAATAATACTGAACCTTTGTACTTATTCAAATATCCTTCTAACCAATCAATTGCTTCATAATCCAAATGGTTAGTAGGTTCATCAAGAATTAATAAATCTGAATCAGAAATCAAAGTTTGTGCCAAGGCGACACGTCTTTGTTGACCACCGGATAAATCTGCAACTTTTTTGTTTAATTCAGTGATCCCTAATTTATTAAGAATGGATTTAACATCTGACTCCATTTGCCAAGCTTCAGCTGCATTCATTTGCTCCTGAAGTTTAAAAAAGTCATTTTGAATATTAGTATCTGTAGAATTGTTATTAAAATTCTCCAATGCACGTTCATATTTTCTAATTAATTGAAACTTCTCCCCACTACCAGCAAAGACAGAATCAATTACTGATAAATTTTCATCTAATTCTGGTTGCTGTGTTAAATAAGTTATCTTATAGTTCTTAGGCTTTTCTAAGCCAATAGAATTCAAATCTTCCGGATGTATTATTCCATCTAAGAGAGTTGTTTTACCAGCACCATTAAGTCCAAGAAGGCCAATACGGTCTCCTTCTCCAATAGTAAAGGTAACGTTTTTAAAAAGTGTTCTTTCACCAAATGATTTGTATGCATTTGTGATATTTAATGTTTTCAAATAATTTCACCACGTATTTCAGATTTGTCACATATAGTTATATATTATATCAAATGGCAACAAAAAACCGCTATCCAGAAAAGATAGCGATTCTTTATGTTTCTATAAATCTTTATTGTAGATATCAAAAACAGTATGATCTCTGTCAATTGAAATGTATAAATTACCAGTTTTGCTTGAGATTGTTGAAGTTTGATATACATTATCTAACCCTTCAGCATCCTTTTGCTTGAATGGGAAGAAGATCTGCATTGGTTCCTTATCCTCATCATCTTCAAAAACAAGATCACATTTTTCAATATCTTGATACTTAATTACACGGTTAAACATTCCGTCTGCCATGGCAGCTGTCGAAACATCTGTATCTTTAATGTAGTCGGCTTCGGGTAAAATTTCAATTCTGAATCTCTTGCATGGGTGAATCTCTTGCATACGTCCACCAGCAATACGTCCATAACTTGTAGTTACACGCGAAATCCATACGTCACTCATCTCACCGTGGTTCACTGTCCAAGTATCATCATTTCTAAAGTAGAATTTTAATTCTTTGAAAACATGTTTTGTCATATTACCACCCTTTCGAATACTTCATTACTTTATAAACCAATGATACCACAGCAAACTCATTTGCTTAACAAATATTCCCTCAATTTATCAAAATTGTTGTAAACGTTTCCTTCCACGACCTTATGCTCTAAATCGGACATGTACTTTCCGATTTCTGGACCCGGTTTAATGCCTAATATTTTGATGACATCATTACCAGTAATTGCCAGATCATGACTAGATTCTATTGGAATATTTACTACTTTTTGAGTTAATGTATCGTCATCAAATTCAATTCTAAATAGTTGACACAAACTTTTAACTCGGTCGAAATTACTTACACCTAAACAATAAATATCCCAGATATCAAAATTACCAGATTTGAATTGTTTGAGCATTTTGTCCGTCGCAACACTAATTTCACGTGACTTATTAGAAACTTTCCAATCACGTAGCATTTTGTTGAATTGATTTGGTTCTAGATCCATGACATATCCAATAGCCGTCCAGGCTGATTGCTCATCAACAAATGACTTATCGTCTAATTTTAATAATTTTTCCAAATTGCTCTTTTGATCATTAAAAGATGGACAATATTCGAATAAATCAAGATTTAAAAAGTCTGAGAAGCCAATCTGCCAAGACTTACCTAGCATCAACTTTATAAATTCTTCCCGAATCCTCTCTATAGCTATCTTATTAAGTAAATGTGCATTATCTTTGATTGCTATCGCCGTTTCAGCTTCGACAGTAAATCCTAATTGTGACTGAAATCTAACAGCACGCATCATACGTAGCGCATCTTCATGGAATCTCTCTTCTGCCTTACCAACAGCTCTAATAACTCTTTTATTAAGATCGGCCAATCCATCGAATTTATCAATAACTCTACCATTGCGATCCACAGCCAAGGCATTAATAGTAAAATCTCGACGCTTAAGGTCATCTTCTAAGGAACGTACGAAAGTAACTGAATCAGGTCTTCTGAAATCCTGATAACCTGATTCAGTTCTAAAAGTTGTTATTTCATATGAGTCTTCTTCAAATAATACTGTGACAGTCCCATGCTGAATACCGGTATCAATCGTACGATTAAAGATGGTTTTTATTTCTTCTGGATATGCACTTGTAGCAATATCCACATCATGGATCGGCAAGCCCAAAATGTGATCGCGCACACTTCCCCCAACAAAATAAGCTTCAAATCCTGCTTTTTCTATTTCCTCCAAAACTGGCAATGCCTTTTTGAAATCGGAAGGAAGTTGTTTAATACGCATGTAATTACCTCACAAAATTAGATTTGGTCCATTAAATCCTGCATTTCAGAATTATCAGGGTCTTGTTTCAAATACAATGTTAAAGCTGCTTTCAATGCATCCTTGTCACCGCTACTACGTAGGATTTCGATAACATCAGTCAAATAGTCCAAGTTATCTTTATAATCGTCTAATACCAAAAGAATATTCTCTTGTGCCTTTTTAATATCATCTGTTTCAAAATATGATTTAGCAAGATTCCAAGTTAATTTAGGATTTCCGTTGATATCAACGTCACTCAATAAGTCCAAATTATTCTTGTATTGACCTTGTGTAACATAAAAATCACTTAATCTAATAATCAATGGCAGCGGTGTTTCTACTGTTTTGATTCCTTTTTGAATAATCTTTAGTGCTTCATCAGGTTGCTCAGACACCCCCGCATCAAAAGCTATTTGATAAAGTCTTTCGTCCAATTCATTTAAATTAAGACCAAGTTGAGCATATTTAAAGGCATCATCATTCTTTTTAATATTCAAATAATCATCAGCTAAAATGGAATATGCAGTTGGATAATCATGATTTATTTCTAGCAACTTCTCCAAAGTTTGGATGGATTTATTATAATCCTTAACTTGATTATACAAAAATCCCAACTGATATTGGGCATCTTCATTCAATTCAATGGCATTTAATTTTTCAAATTCAGAGATTGCCTCTTCATATTGTCCATCTCCGGCCAAAGAACTAGCCTTACGGAGCACAATGGAGATTCCGGAGTAATTGTCTATCCCTGCATCTAAAAGCATGTCATAGTACACCAGAGCCTTACTGAACAGGTTCTCATCAAAATACAACTCAGCAATCGCAAATTTAAAAACATCTTCCTCTGGAAAAGTCCTTATTCCCGTCAATAGCTTCTGTTCACTGACTTCATATAATCCCTGAGATTGATATATGTCAGCTGAAACCAACAAGTTCTCTGCATAGGCTGGTGAATCTGAATCAATCTGGGAAATATAATCTAGTGCTTTATCTGAATCACCATCAGATACTGCTATTTCTGCCAACCTAGATAAAACCTGTCCTTCATCAGGATAAAACTGTAATAAATGTTCATAGATTATTTTGGCCTGAACCGATAGGCCTCGACTCATCAATGTCTCAGCTAGAGAAAATTGTGTTTGGTCGTCGTCTTGTTGTAATGATTCGTTAATCAAAGTATCTACATTTGAGAAATCTCCATCATCAATTGTATTCATCACTTCATCTGCTTTAGTCAAATCCTTACCTCCGTGTTATTAAAAGTAATACTGTATCTAAATATTTATAATTTGCATAAAAAAAGACGGTCATCCGACCGCCCCCAAGGTTAAAACTATTTAACTGAGTCCTTCAATGCCTTACCTGGCTTGAATGCTGGAACCTTACTTGCTGGGATCTTAATTTCTTCACCAGTTTGTGGGTTACGACCCTTACGAGCTGCACGTTGACGTACTTCAAAGTTACCAAAGCCAATTAATTGTACTTTGTTTCCTTCTGACAAGTTTTCTTGGATTGATTCAAAAACAGCATCAACTGCTGAAGTTGCATCTTTCTTTGTCAAACCTGTTTTAGTTGCAACACTATCGATAAGTTCTGCTTTATTTGCCATACGTAATACCTCCGGAGATTTATATAGTTTTTAGAACACATGAACGACGACTGTGTTCATCATTCCAATAATCAAAATACCATAGCAATAGGGATGTGACAAGCTTTTACGCTCTAAATTACAATAAAAGATGAATTTTCACATTTTTTAATAAATATAATTATAAAAGCGTTCATTTTACCGTCATTTAGGCCTACTTACGCTTTCTTGGTAAAATCTTAATTGGTGTCCCTTCAAAGTCAAAAGTTTCTCTTAATTGATTCTTTAAAAATCTTTCATATGAGAAATGCAATAATTCATTATCATTTACAAAAACAACAAAAGTTGGTGGTTGAACCGCAACTTGTGTCATGTAGTAAATTCTCAAACGTTTACCATTTACAACTGGTGTTGGAGCAATTGAAGTGGCACGTAACAATAGGTCATTAAGAACAGCTGACTGAATACGACGCTCACGATTATCATATACTCTTGAAACTAATTCAGGTATTTTGTCTAATCTTTGTCCTTTAACGGCCGAAGTAAATAGAATTGGTGAATATGATAAATATTGAAATTCTGTTCTGATTTGGTTTTCAAAGTCTGTCATTGTATGAGTATCTTTTTTCAAAGTATCCCACTTATTAACGACAATGATTACACCTTTACCAGCATTATGTGCATATCCAGCAACACGTTTATCCTGCTCACGAATACCCTCTTCGGCATTTAATACAACACAAACAACGTCAGATTTATCAATTGCACTCAAAGCACGTAAAACTGAATACTTCTCAGTATTCTCGTAGACCTTACCACGTTTTCTAATACCAGCAGTATCAATCATTGTAAAGTCTTTATCTAATTTTTCATCATGATATTTGGTATCAATTGCATCACGAGTTGTACCTTCCATATTGGAAACAATAACACGCTCATCACCCAAAATCGCATTAACCAATGAGGATTTACCAACATTTGGACGACCTATGAAACTAAACTTAATCGAGTTATCTTCTTCGTGAGTATCTTCCACTGGGAATGCCTCAACGATTTCGTCAAGTAAATCACCAATACCAGTACCTTGAGCACCAGAAATTGGATTTGGGTCACCAAATCCCAATGAATAGAAGTCATAAATACTTTCTCTTTGTTCAGGGTTATCAGCTTTATTTACAGCTAAAATAACTGGTTTCTTCGTACGATAAAGTATCTTCGCAACATCTTCGTCTTCTTTAGTCACACTGTTTTGACCATTAACAATAAAGACAATAACATCTGCTTCATCAATAGCAATTTCTGCTTGATTCTTAATTTGAATGGTCAATGGTTCTCCACTCATATCGATACCACCAGTATCGATCAAACGAAATTCTTTACCTAACCATCCAGCTCGCGCATAAATACGATCACGCGTAACACCGGGTGTATCTTCAACAATACTCAATCGTTCATTAATAATTCTATTAAAAATAGTTGATTTACCTACATTTGGACGCCCAACCAAAGCTACTACTGGAATTGCCATAAATTTACCTCCCTACATATCTACTTATTCTCATTTATAATTTTTGTTATTTTATCAACAACTTGTTCAATATTCATATTTGACGAATCTACTTCAATAGCATCATTAGCCTTAACTAGAGGTGAAATTTCTCGGTGTGAATCCTTGTAGTCGCGCGCAGCAATTTCTTCTTTTAATTTCTCTAATGGTGTATTGATTCCACGTTCAATATTCTCCTTATAACGCCTTTTAGCACGTACCAAAACACTAGCTATTAGGAAAATTTTTACGTCAGCATCTGGAAGAACAGTTGTACCAATATCTCTACCGTCCATGACGATATTAATATTGTTTGCCATATTGCGTTGCATTTCAACCAATTCTTCGCGAACTTTCTTGATTGCTGAAACTTGAGAGACATTATTAGTTATCTCTTCTGTTCTGATTTCATCCGAAATATCTTCATCATCAAGCATGACGTGTTGTCCATCTTCCTTGTTAACAAAAGAAATTCTATGTGAATTCATTAACTTCAAAATGCTGGAACTATCACCATAATCTACATTATGATTTTTTGCAAGCAATGTAACCGAACGGTACATCGCACCAGTATCACAATAAACAAAATTCAACTTTTTTGCAATCAATTTTGCAATTGTACTCTTTCCAGCTGATGCTGGTCCATCAATAGCTATTTGCATAATATGCATTTCTCCTTTTGCTTAACAAAAGGGTCTAGGACATAATTGTCTAAGACCCTTTTTATTACACTATTTAACTCTTATTTGTGTTCCAGGAGTTAATGTTGAAACT
Organism: Companilactobacillus allii; assembly: GCF_001971585.1. NCBI lineage: Bacteria > Bacillati > Bacillota > Bacilli > Lactobacillales > Lactobacillaceae > Companilactobacillus > Companilactobacillus allii. The sequence continues at coordinate 2,073,686 of NZ_CP019323.1, forward strand.
CCACTATTTAAACTCTGCAATTGAGCAGTGGTCAAATTATTGTTATAGGCAATTCTAAACCAATTATCACCAGGCTTAACTGTGTAATACGATGCAGCTGTACTGCTACTATTATCATCGGTCGATGTAGTTGAAGTAGAATTACTGCCTGTACTACCAGTAGTTGTTCCAGTTGTGGATCCTGTACCAGTTGTTGAATCCGAAGTTGTGGATTGTGAGTTAGTTGTGTCAGCATCAGTAGAATTATCTGCAGTTGAATTATTCGACGAAGTATTATTACTACTTGTTGAATCTGAAGTTGTGGAACTAGCTTCTTTTGCTGCAGCAGCCTTTTTAGCGGCGGCTACAGAAGCAGCTTTCTTTTCTGCTGCGGCTTTTTGATCAGCTTTTTCCTTGGCTGCTTTTTTTTCTGCAGCTTTCTTCTCTGCTGCCTTTTTCTTGGCTGCGGCTTTTTTCTTTGCAGCAGCCTTATCCTTACTTTCAGATGACTTTTCAGTTTGTGCACTATCTAAGTCACTACTCCCGCTACTACCACGAACCGCTTGGATAATAACTGGCATAAACATAATCACAATCAAAGCAATTACTAATGTAGCCACTAATGTGTGATTACCACGTTGCTTTTCTTTACTTACTGCACGAGAAACATGACCTGATTCATCTTCATCAGAATCAAAACTCTTCTCCCAAGGCTTCTCTTCAGCTTCATCATCAGCCTGTTCTTCGTCAGCTTGATTTAATTCTGGTTCAGTATCTGGTTCAACTTGTGATTGTTCACTTGTTGTGTCTGTATCAGGTTTTAAAGAATCACTATCATCAACTAAACCTGTTACTGGAGGAACTGAATCAATATTTTCATCTTCATTAGACTCTGATTGACTTAAATGATTTTGATTACTCTTACTTGCTTGTAAGTGATCATAATTTTGATTATCATCGTTATCTTTAACTTCAGAACTATCATCTTGAACACTTTTTGGTTCCACAGATTCTACGGGTTCTGCTGGTTGTGGTGTTGAGTAACCATCGTCACCTGGAGCCTCTTCAACATCATTTTTATTATCATCAAAACTATCCTGTCCATTGGACGGAATTAAATTGTACTTTTTTAAATCTTCAGGACTTACGGATCCTTGCATACCATCAGTTGTTTGAGGTACACGAGAACCACCAGAAGTATTGTTTTTGTTATTCTCGGCCATTAAAAACCAACCTCCTACTTTCTATCCTTTAAAGCATATCATAAAATTTTAAAATTTTTCTTTAAAGATTTATAAAATAGGCTTAAATCTGTCAGTTTAACAATTATTTAATAAAAAAATGACCTTTTAATCGTGGATAAACTACAAATACACCCGCAGAAATAATCAAAGCTTTTATGATATTGAATGGAATAACAGCTGTAACAACATATTTTGTCAAACTCATATTAAGTTGCATCCCTACAACATTCATATACAACGGCATAACTATGAAGTAATTCATTAAGGACATTACAAGTGTCATCGAAATAGTTCCCACAACGACCGCCATAATTTTCTTGTCCTTTTTCCAAAAATAACCAAATGGTAATAGCAATGAAATTCCTCCAACTATGTTAGCACCATTACCAATAACTCCGGCGACACCTGATCCAGTGATTAACCAGTGACAAACCGCCTTAATAACGGCTATCAAACTGCCCCCAATTGGACCATATGCTAATGTTCCAATAATAGTTACCACATCACTTAAATCTACTTTTAAAAATGGTAACCAGAATAAAACTGGAAATTCAAAAAACATAATGATAGCAGCCAGTGCGGAAAATATGGCTACTCCAATCATTGCGTGAAATTTGTACGTACTTCTTCCCATAAAATCAACCTTTCCCGCCGATTTCCAAAAGAAAAGAGGTCTATTTGAATATACCTAAATAGGGCATACGCAAACAGACCTCTCTGTTTTCTTTCATCTAGACTTTAACTATCGGTCTGGGAATCAAACCCAGTCGGCCAGCAAAATGCTGGGTCGCGGACTATACCGCCGGTCGGGAATCACACCCTGCCCTGAAAACCAACTTATTAAATTTTTCACTATTAATATATCAAACTAACGTCTATCTTTCAACTGTGCAACTTCAAGTCTTGTTAAATTTCTATATTTACCAGATACCAAACCATCTAATGTTAAGAAACCATATTTCTCACGAGCCAATTTCTCAACTGGATGACCAACGGCTGCAAACATATTCTTTACTTGATGATTATGTCCTTCATGAATCACCATTTTTACAAGTGAAGTATTCTTTTTAGTGTCCTTTGACATGATATGTACTTTAGCACGTGAAGTCGTATAATCCTTTAGTTTCAGACCATTCTCTAGCTTTTTAATTTCTTCAACTGTCAAAAAGCCTTGGACCTTTGCAATATATGTTTTTTCAACATGATATCTTGGGTGCATCAATAGATTGGCAAAATCACCATCATTAGTTAACAACAATAAGCCAGAAGTATCATAATCTAATCTTCCAATCGGATATACACGTTCATCAACATCTTCCAAAAGATCTGTAACAACTTTTCTATTCTTATCATCCTTAACAGCAGAAATAACACCACGGGGCTTATACATCAAGATATAGCGTTTCTTCTCACTATGAAGTGGCATTCCATCTACTTCAATTTTATCGCTATGATCTACTTTAATTCCCATTTCTCTAACTGTTTTACCGTTAACCACAACGTGTCCTTCAGAAATCATTTGTTCTGACTTCCTACGCGAAGCTACACCTGCGTCTGCCATAAATTTTTGTAATCTAATTTTTTCCATCAAAATCTCCTATGTTCTCAGTTTCATCATTTTCAAATTTTTCTATTTCAGGTAATTCTTTTAAATTCTTAATACCAAAATAATCAAAGAAATAATCCGTAACCACATATAGATTAGGATGTCCGGGAACATTCTTCTTCCCATCCTCCTTGATTAAATTCCTAGCTAGAAGTGTGTTGATACTTCCGGAACTTTGAACTCCACGTATATCATCAATCTCAATTCTAGTTATTGGTTGTCGGTACGCCACAATTGACAATACCTCTAACGCTGCTTGACTCAGCTTGGTTCCTAAGCCAGATTTGAAATACTTGGTTAATACGTCACTATATACGGATTTGGTAATCAATTTATATTGAGAATTAAAGTTAGCTAGCTTAATACCTGAATTTTCATCACTATCCAACTTAATCTCTAATTGTTCAATATTTTGTCTTAATGCTGCACTATCTATTTCAAGTAACTGTGCTAAATCGTGTTCCTTTATCCCTTGATCTCCAGCAACAAAAAGTAATGCCATAATTTTTGCTTGATACACTATTATTAATTCCTCAATTCAATTATTAATTCACTATCAAGATTTTCTTGAGTCGCCGTTATTTGTTGCTTACTCACCATTTCAAGTATAGCTATAAAATCAGTAACAACTTCCTCAATATTATCTTGTAACTTTAAAAGTGACTTAAACGTTGTTCTTTTAACACTTGATAATTTATCCAAAATATTTTCTGTAGCATCTTTTATTGACAAGACTTCATTTTGTATAATTTCAGTCTGTGGTTGACGATTCTTTTGTTGTCGTAATATTTCAGCAAAAGTTGTAGCCAAATCATCAAGCACTACAGAATCAGGCTTTAAAAATTGTTCCAATTGAGTTTTCGGTATACTCATATCTTTATCAAAAGACAACTTACGTACTTGTTCTTTTTGTTCAAAATATTCTGATACCCTTTTAAAAGTCTGATACGTCAATAATTGTGAAACTAGTTCATCACGTGGATCTTCCATCTCAAAATCTTCGTCGATTTCATCAGGTGCTTGTGGCAACAACATCTTGCTTTTAATTGACATCAAAGTTGATGCCATCACTAAGTAATCTCCAGCAACATCTAACTCCAAAACTTTCATACTATTCAAATAATCAATATATTGCTGTGTGATTTGAGCAATGGGAATATCATATATATCTATTTTGGACTCTTTAATAAGATGGAGCAGTAAGTCAATTGGTCCTTCAAAATCCGTTAAAACTAAATTTAATTTTTCCATTATTTATTATTTTCTAATGCATCTTCACCTGTAACTACAGACGATTTACGCTCTTCCTCTTTGCTTTCACGCCAACTTTTTAATAATTCACTAAGGTTAAAGTTTCCCAAAATCGTATAATTTGAGAACTTTTGTTGAATATCATCAAAGATTTTAAAAATATTACTTTGTGAACGATAGGAAGGACTCAAAGAAATATACTCAATAAACACGGTATGTGCTGAAAAAGAAAGTGCCACAATTCCCGAATAGTCTTCAATATTGCTCTTCCAAAGATACAACTGACGATTTTCATCTTCCTTATAAAGATTTAATTCTTGATCTAAATTAGACATGTCTTTCAAATCATGAATATACGATAAAAATCCCATGGCAATTTTTTTGTTCTCATCACTATATTTATTAAGCATATTTAAATATTATCTCCTATGCACGAGGATGCGAGTTTTCATACACTTGTTTCATCCTTGTTTTATTAATATGAGTATATATCTGAGTGGTTGAAATATCAGAATGCCCCAATAACTCTTGAACAACACGTAGATCAGCACCATTTTCCAATAAGTTTGTCGCAAACGAATGTCGTAACGTATGTGGTGTAACATCTTTTTTAATACCAACTTGTGCAATGTATTTTTTAATCATTCGCCAAATAGATTGTCTGGTTAATTTGTTTCCCCTAAAATTCAGAAAAACTTCTTTCTGTTCACCATATCTTTCAACCAACTGATCACGAGTTTCAGAAAAATATTTTTGAATCCACTTAATAGCGGTATCTCCGATTGGTAATAATCGCTCTTTGTCACCTTTACCTAAGGTCTTAATTAAGCCTAAGTCTAAATGTAAATCATTCATTGACAAATTAACCAGTTCGCTAACACGTAAACCAGTTGCATACATTGTTTCAAAAATTGCTCTATCTCTAATACCTAATGGTGTTTGTGTATTAGGTGATTCAATTAATGAATCTACTTCTTGCATTGACAATACTATTGGCAGATGTTGACCTTTTTTAGGCGCATCTAGTTCATTCATCGGATTAACTTCAATTTTGTTGATTAATTCTAACCACTGATAAAAACGTCTTAAAGAAGAAAACATTCTCATCTGTGTTGTTTTAGATTTACCTTGCTTGTCTTGATCGGCAAAAAAATTAGTGATCACAAAATGGTCCTCAGGATATGTATCTTTTTGGTTATTTTCTAAGTAATAACTAAATTCCAACAAATCTTGTTGATAAGATGTGATCGTATTCTTTGATAAACCTCTATCAAGTCTTAAATAACGTCCATAATCAGCTATTGTATCAATCATTTTTTGATTATGGATTGTCAATTTCTCAGTCAAATGGTTCCACCTCTATTTAAGATACGTAAAACCATCTTTTTGTTCAATCTTTCGTTGTTTCATTAGATTACCTAATGCACGCTTAAAACTACCCTTACTGATACCAAAGTATTCTTTAATATCATCAGGATCACTCTTATCAGTATATGGCATTTTACCATCTTGAGAATGTTCCAACACTGCAATAATCATCTGTGCATCTGGAGTGATTTCTTCATATGCACGTGGTTTCATTGATAGATTCAATCTTCTATGACTTGAGCCAATTGCACGAGTTTTTACGTGTTGTCCTATATGCATTGGACCAGACTGCTCGTTTACATGAATGAAACCTAAATAGTAATCTTCTGTAATAACAAAAGTACCAGAATCTCTAATTGCAATTACGGTTGTCTCTTCATCTCTGTTTTTCATAGAGTCATTGGCGCTACGTACTAATTGCATATAAAGATTTAAGTCAGCAAGTTTACCCCATAAACGTCCCTTGTGATCAACATCTAGTTTAACCATGACACGATCACCTTTTTTAGGCCATTCAGAATGTTCCAATGGTAAATCATCTAATGAAACAACAATATCCTTATCCTTTAATCCAACATCAATAAAGACCCCAAGGTCTGATCTTACATCAGTAACTTCAGCATAATCCCAAACTCCTTGTGATACTGAAGGCAAATTAGCAGTCATTTTGTTCTTATGTGCCTGATTTTCATAAACAAAACCAGTGATCTCATCCCCTAATTCAGGAACACTTTCTAATTCACTTAAATCCAAAGCAAATGTGTAGCCCTCAATTTGTACGAAGGCTTCATCTTTATTCAAATCAGTAACAACCCCAGTCACTACTTGACCATACAAATCTTTTAATTCCATAATTTCACCATATTCTTCTTAATATACTCATTTTTTACTATTACTATTTTAACAGTTATATCCAGAGTTACATAATTATTCTTGTCGAAACATTGTACCATGTTTATTTCAATTTTTAATTATTTTTGAAATGAATTTTCAAGTCACAGTTTTTTTTAAATTCAACATTGAATTTATAACTAGTTTGTGAAATAATTTCCTTCGTGGGAAGCGTTTCCAAAAATAAATAAAGTATAGAAAGAAGAGTTTTATTTATGAAAATTAAAGCTGCTGTTGTAGATAAGGTAAATGATCCATTTGTAATTAAAGATGATATAGAGCTTGCAGATATTCAAGATGATGGATTGCAAGTAAAGGTTGTAGCATCAGGTATTTGTCACTCTGACGAAGCCTTGCGTACGGGTGATGCTGGTTTTGATATTCCTGCAATTTTGGGACATGAGGGTTCTGGAATTGTTGAAAAAGTCGGTAAAAATGTTCATAACTTTGAAGTTGGTGACCATATCATCATGTCATTTTATTCATGTGGAGAATGTGACAATTGTCTCAAAGGGATTCCAACACAATGTCGTAAATATGCTGCCTCAAACTTAAGCGGTACCCGTCCAGATGGCAGTGATCATTTTACAGAAAATGGTAAACATATCAGTGACATGTTTAATCAATCATCATTTACAACTCATACTGTAATCAGTAAAAGAAATGCTGTTAAAGTATCTAAAGATTTAGATTTAAGAAAACTTGGACCTTTGGGTTGTGGATACGTCACTGGTAGTGGTACCGTATTTAACACTTTAAAGCCAAGACCCGGTGATACAATTGCCGTCTTTGGTACAGGTGCTGTTGGTCTTGCTGCCATGATGGCTGGTAAAATTTCTGGCTGTACACACGTTATAGCAGTTGATATTGTTCCATCACGTCTTGAACTAGCGCAAAAAATGGGTGCTACTGACATTGTTGATAGTTCAAAAGAAGATGCCGTTGAAGCAATCAAGAAGATCACAAATGGTCTAGGTGTTGACTGGGCTGTTGATACTACTGGTGTTGCCAAAGTTATGACAGATTCAATTGCAGCATTAACACAAGGTGGTACAACAGCTACAATTGCTGTAACACCACACAATATTGAAGTTAGCACATGGAATGACCTATGTGTTGACGATAAAAAAATCGTCGGTGTAAATATGGGAGATTCCATTCCTCAAGTTGACATTCCTCGCCTAATCGAATTCTATAAGATGGGTGTATTCCCATTTGACTTAACTGAAAAATTCTATGATTTCGATCAAATCAATGAAGCTGACGCTGATTCTGTCAGTGGTAAGACTATCAAGCCTATCTTGATAATTGATAAAGATTATAAACCAGAAGCTTAATTTACATATTTAAAGAATTTGTGACATAACTCTTTTTCTACTCAAACTTGCAGTGAAAACGCGTGCCAAAACACAATTTTCTCCGTCTAATAAAAAGAAATCGATACTTACTTACGTAATTATCGGTTTTTTTTGCATTATACTAGAAAACTGAACGTGTTATGTCACGCTTAGTTTCCTATATGACATATGTCACAAAAAGTCATGACATTGCTTACTATTTATGAGTAGATCACTCCGCTAAAATTAATTTATCAAGTAAAGGAGTGAATTTAATGACATCTATTATTGAAGTTGATAACTTGAACAAAAATTATGGTAATAAAACAATCCTGGAAAATATTAATTTCAAAGTTGACCAAAATCAAATAATTGCTTTAATCGGAGAAAATGGTGCTGGTAAAACCACACTAATAAATATTTTGTTAGATTTAATTTCATCTGATTCAGGTACAGTGAAGATATTGAACAATACTAAGCATATCAAAGAGCATCTGGGTGTAATGATACAGCAAAATATCTCCATAACACGCATTACCGTTAAAGAAATAATAAAACTAACTCAAAGTTATTATCAAAATCCATTACCATATGAAGAAATAATTGAATTAGCTGATTTAAAAAAATTGGAACATTCAAAGATGAATCAGCTATCTGGTGGACAAAAAAGACGTCTATCTTTTGCACTTTCAATAACAGGTAATCCCAACCTACTCTTCTTAGATGAACCAACTGCTGGAATGGACAGTCAAAGTCGTACCAAATTTTGGCAAATTATCGCCAATTTAAAAAATCAGCACAAAACAATTTTTGTAACTAGCCACTATCTTAATGAATTAGAGACCTTTGCCGACAGGATCATAATTTTACAAAATAAATCAATTGCCTTTGATGGATCAATCGCCAAACTACGCTCTTTAGAAGGCGAAAGTTTAATTGAATTCGACAGTGATCTCTTGCCTGACTTATTTAGTTCCATACCTGAAATAACCAATTTTAAGAAAATTAGCAACCATTATCAATTCACAACTAATAATACTGAATCACTAATGAATCAGCTAACTCCATATTTAAATGCCATCAGTAACCTCAAGGTACAACAAAACTCACTAGATTCGCTATTTTCTAATTTCAATACAGGAGACATAGTCTATGAATAGTTTTATTTATCAAATCAATATTAACTTCAAAAGAATAATTCTTCGCAATAAACGTTTCTTCTTATTTGATATGATGTTGCCAATTATATTTTATTTATTGTATTCCAAAGTATTAGTTTCCAATATGCCAGAGACTGATTTAAGAATATGGCAAATGAATTATTTGATAAGTATGGTTATTTATAGTTGTTTATTAGGATCAATCATCACCGTTGCCAATACGTTATTTGAAGACAAAACCAGTCATTTTGATATATTATCAAGACTAACTCCTCTCCCCCAGTGGCAATACTATTTATCACGAATCTTAATTTTTATGTTACTTAATTTAATTTCAGCAATTAGCATCTGTTTAGTTGGCATACTGGTAAATAATCTAAGTTTATCCATTACCACCTGGACTTTGATAATTTTCATAACCATAATCGGTACCCTACCGCTTATATTGGTTGGAATTTTGATTTCACTTATAAATAATCCGACTACAGTCAATATATTAAACAATCTAGTGGTATTTCCACTCGCAATTATCAGTGGACTTTGGTGGCCAATTACTATTATGCCTGATTGGTTACAATTTATTGGAAAATTGATGCCTACTTTTGAATTATCCAGTATCGATCAAGCCATTCTTTATGGTAAGATTATAAACAATCATTATGTTTTAGGACTAACCCTTTGGATTATAATCATTGGAATACTAACTTTAACAATAATCAAACATCAAAAACATAAGGAGTTAAATTTCGAATGAAATTTCTAGAGGACCATATTCTATTTCCCAAAAGATTCGGTATTATGCCGTACTTTTGGACCCTTTCATTAATTTTGGTATCCAGCCAAGTGCTGTTTGAAAGAAACAGTTTTGACTGGATTTTGTTTTTCCTACTATTAATTTTCATCAAACTTTATCGTGACGGTTATGTGATCAATCGGTGGCTTCCCATACAAATAGGCGGTCAATTAATCATCACAACATATCTTTTATCTCAATATTCCTTTGGGACACTTTTCATTTACACTGCATGGGAAATTGGTTCACTTCATTTAAAGAAAAATCAATTCTACAAATATACAACTGTTTATCTAATTTTTAGTGTAATTTGCATTTTGGGAAACTCAATAATAAATTACAAGTCATCTGACATATATGGACTGATCATAACTTTCTTATTTGCCTTTGGGTCTCCATTTGCTGCAAGATCACTAGGAAATACATATCAAAGATCCTATCGTTTAAAACAAAATAACAAACGTTTGGAAACAATTATCAAACAAAACGAACGAGAACGAATTGCAAAAGATTTGCATGACGATCTTGGGCAATCATTTTCACTAATAACTTTGAAAGCTGAATTAGCGGATAAATTGATTGATAAAAACGTTACACAAGCACGAAAAGAGATTAAGGATATCGCTACAACATCAAGGGAAAATCTTACCTTGGTTCGACAAATTGTCAGTGATTTGAATCGAAAGTCGATTGCTGAAGCAATGATTGAAGAAGAAAACCATTTAAAACTAGTTAATATCATTCAGCAATCATATAATGAGAAAGTATCAACAACGTGGCCACTCGAAATTCAAAACGTGCTAGCGGCAATTATAAAAGAATCTTCAACGAATATCATCAAATATAGTAAAGCAGACACGGCTATATTCGATTTTAATGAAGATGATAAATATTATTATTTGAATATCAAAGATGACGGTATCGGATATAAAAACGTTCGTAAAGATTCTTTTGGATTATCTGGCATGTCACAACGTCTATCTGACATTAATGGAGAAATAACTATTAGTTCCAAACAAGGTACAACTCTAAAAATAAAAATACAAAAGAGATAATTAAAATGACGACAGTTTATCTGGCAGAGGATCAAAAGATGTTAAATACCGCTTTGGCAACACTTTTAGGATTAGAAGATGACTTAGATGTTATCGGTACAGCAACTGATGGAAACACTGCCTTATCAGAAATAATTTTCAACAAACCAGATGTTGCGATTCTTGATATTGAAATGCCAAAATTGTCCGGATTAGATGTGGCGCAACAACTAAATATTCTAAAACTACCAACTAAAGTAATAATCTTGACAACATTTGCCAGAGAAACTTATTTTGAACAAGCTGTTCAAGCCAATGTTAATGGATATCTGTTAAAAGATAATCCAACTGATCAACTAGTTAAAACTATCCATGAGGTTCTTAATGGACAAACTATATTTTCTCCAGAATTAGTTAGAACAATTATTTCAGCTGAAAAAAATCCCTTATCAAAACGAGAAATGGATGTCCTCAAGGAAATAAAAACTGGTAAAAATAGTAAAGAAATTGGTAAAGCTGTATATCTTTCAGATGGAACCGTTCGTAATTATATTTCATCCATTCTCAGTAAAACTGGAACTACCTCTAGGATAGAAGCCTTGAACATTGCAGAAAATAAAAAATGGATTTAAATAGTGTGACAGAGTATCTTCAAATTTCATATATGATACATAAAAAACGATATTTACTTACGTAAATATCGCTTTTTGTATTATATTAATAAGATTTTGTTCTGTTATACCTTTTCACTGTAAATTTACGTAAAAACAGAGTTATATTACAATTTTTTTATTTCGTCACAATCTGACTCATTCTTTAACTTAGTTAAAACATCTGCACCGAATTTCTCTAATGTATCTTTATTATCTCTTTGAGGTAACTTATAGCCTACAAAATATGGTGATGCAACAAATCTTGGGATTATTTTACAAATAATATCACCATTTTCATCATAAAAGAAAATATTATAAGAATCACACGTTCCATTATGAAAGTCATTCAATATATAACGAATAGTAATTCTGGCGAATTCAGCCAAATCATTTAAGTGCTCAACACCTTTGATTCTAATATTGAATTCAACGAAACCCATAATAGGTTCCTGTGATAAATTGAAATCAATATTATCTGATTTATAAATTTCATATCCAGTAAAATTATGCTTACTAATATATTGATATCCATCAACATTTTCCAAACCAACTATTTGAAAATGCGGATGCTTCAAACTACCACCGGACATTGGACCAAAATTCTTGTACATCAAAACACTCTTATATTTCTTTGTTTCCAATAATGAATTCCAACAATCAAAGATAAATTGAAATACTTCAGAATTCTTTTTAACTGAATAAGTCGATATATCTGCATCGTGTTCACTAGACTCAATTAAAACGGTTTGATAGGTATCCTTTAAAGTTCTGAATTTATTCTCAAGCCAAATCATGTCGTCTTTTTGTCTGATAATATTAGTTAAACTAGCTGTGTCACAAAATGGACAGATTGCAGCTTTCTTTTTTGTATCCCTTGGTTTCCCTTTAGCTACATCAAGTTGGAAAATCAATAGGTCATTTTCATCCAAATTAAATCTCCTTTTTTATGTATACAAAAATACTGAAAAGGATTTGATCAGAATCCCCTTCAGTACTTTTAATAAATTTCAATTAATTATTTTTGTTAATTATAGAGAACGTGAAGCACCCTTGTAAATAACACCACGTCTTGAGTCAACAGTGACTGTTTCGCCATCATTAATCAAGTTTGTAGCATCTTTAGCACCAACAACAACTGGTAGACCCATAGCAATACCAACTACGGCTGCATGTGAAGTCAAACCACCGTTTTCAACAACTACGGCACTTGCTTTTTCAAGAGCTGGAAGATAATCTTTGTCAGTCATTTCTGTAACAAGGATATCTCCTTCTTTAACTTTATCGTTAGCTTCTTTAGCTGAATGAGCAACTACAGTATTACCAACGATTGATTCTTCACCAACACCTTGACCCTTAACTAACTTTGAACCAATTAGTTGGATCTTCATAACGTTTGTTGTACCACTTTCACCAACTGGAACACCAGCAACGATAAGAATTAAATCTCCTTCTTTAGCAAAGCCAAGTTCTTGAGCTTTCTTAGAAGCAAGATCAAACATTTCATCTGTATTAGCAGGTTTGTCAGCAACGATAGGTTGTACACCCCAGTTAACTGTCAATCCACGTTGTGTTGTTTCGTCGAATGTAATAGCAAGAATATCAGCACTTGGACGATACTTAGAAATCATACGAGCTGTGTAACCTGATTTAGTAGCTGTAACAATTGTCTTAATGTTCAATTCTTCAGCAGTTCTAACAACAGATTCACCGATTGATTCTGTAACGTTTGAGCCTTTGTATTCTTCGAATCTTTGAATAGCCAATTGGTTACTCTTGTCTAATTCTTTTTCTGTACGTTCGTCAATTTTAGCCATTGCTGCAACTGATTCAACAGGATAATCACCGTTAGCACTTTCACCAGAAAGCATAGTTGCATCTGTACCATCAAGAACAGAGTTAGCAACATCAGTAACTTCGGCACGTGTAGGACGTGGGTTTTCTTGCATTGAATCAAGCATTTGTGTAGCTGTAATAACTGGTTTACCTAAAGCATTACATTTTTGGATCAAGCTCTTTTGAACAAACGGTACGTTTTCAAATGGAATTTCAACACCCATGTCACCACGAGCAACCATCAAACCATCTGAAACCTTCAAGATAGAATCGATATTGTCGATACCTTCTTGTGATTCGATCTTAGGGAAGATTTGTACTTGTTCCATATGTTTTTCTTCAAGAATTTCACGAATATCAAGAACATCTTGTGCTTTACGAACAAATGAAGCTGAGATGAAGTCAATAGCGTTGTCACAACCAAAACGAATATCACTGGCATCTTTTTCTGTGATACCTGGTAGGCGAATTTCAACACCAGGTGCATTAACACCCTTACGTGAACCGATCATACCGTCATTTTGTACTTCTGTAACTAATTCACGGTTTTTGTCATCTTTTTCTGTAATCTTAAGATCAACAAGACCATCATCGATCAATACGTGACCACCGACATGTGTATCATCGTACAAACCAGGATATGTAACAGCAATCTTTTCTGGATTACCAGTTAATGAATCATCCATAGAAATACGGATTGTTTCACCGATTTTAGCTTCAAACTTGCCACCATCTTGAACAGTTGTACGGATTTCAGCACCCTTTGTATCAAGAACGATACCAACTGTCTTACCTGTAATCTTTTCAGCTTCATGAACCATGTTCATACGTGATAAATGTTCTTCATGATCACCATGTGAGAAGTTGAAACGGAAAACATTTGCGCCTGATTCAACCAACTTTGTAATTGTTTCAATATCATTAGATGCGGGTCCAAGTGTACTTACGATTTTTGTTCTTTTCATCGAGAAATCTCCCTTTTTTATGTTATTCGTCTTTATTGTAACAAACTATCTGCTTAATGATTGATTTAAATCGTATAAACTTAAATCAGGTTTGTGCTTATTATCAAACAGATCAAGCATATTATGGTATGTCAACTTGTTGTCTTCAATACCAATGGCTACTCCACCTTTGCCATCTTCAAGAAGATCAACGGCATAAGCACCCATTTTACTTGCTAAAACACGATCCCTTGCAGTAGGTGAACCACCACGTTGTACATGTCCTAAAACAGTGCTACGTACTTGGAAGTCACCATAAGAATTAAGCTTGTCAGCAAATTCTTGAGCATGCATAACACCCTCAGCAAGAACAACAAGCATATGCTTCTTGCCCTTTTCACGGCCTTCTTTAATACGTTGAGCAACTTCGGCAATATCAAATTCACGTTCAGGAACGATAATTTCTTCGGCACCACCAGCAACACCAGACCATAAGGCGATATCGCCAGCACCTCTACCCATTACTTCAATAACAAAAGTTCTTTCATGGGAAGTAGCTGTATCTCTAATTTTATCAATTGATTCAATAACAGTACTTACGGCTGTATCAAATCCAATTGTAAAATCAGTATAAGGAATATCATTATCAATTGTACCTGGTAGACCGACAGCATTATATCCATGCTCTGTTAGACGCAAAGCACCGTGATATGAGCCATCTCCACCGATAACAACTAATGCATCAATTCCAAATTTCTTAAGTTGTTCAATACCCTTAAGCTGACCTTCTACTTTGGCGAATTCAGGATATCTTGCAGAATACAAGAAAGTTCCACCACGTTGAATACGGTCAGATACATCAGCAGCTGTTAGTGGGAAGATATCCCCAGCAACTAATCCTGCATATCCATAATTGATACCAAACACTTCAAGTCCCTTGTCTAGGGCTCTACGTGTGACTGCTCTAATAGCAGCGTTCATTCCAGGGGCATCTCCACCACTGGTTAAAATACCAATCCGCTTCATTTGTTCACACTCCAAATTTATTTGTTTCAAAAACAAAACCTTATAAAATATAACATTTTTAGAGAATAGTTTGTAGGGTTGAAAACGTTTTAAGGTGAAATTAGTCACTATTTTTAAGGAAAACATTTTTTTTGCCTAATAAATCTTCTAACTTTTGCCCAATTTCATCAGAAAAGTTTATCCAACGATTCGACTTTAAGATTACTGCCTGCTTAGTTCTCTCTCGATAAAGTATCACTGGAATTTTCCCAGGTGAACTTTCTATCAATTTATATAGTTTTGACAAATTGTCTTCATTATCAAACGCAAAGCTTACTCTTAAATATAATTTATTTTTAGGTAACTTAACTGTGTATTGTTTGGGATCGTTGAATTTATCGGCAATAAATTCCAAATCCCCCCTCATTCCATCATCTGCACGACCAACAATTAGAAAAATTTTGCCTTCTAATTCAACATTTTCTAATTTCTGAAATAATTTTGGAAAAATTGTTACTGAGATGGAACCAGTTTCATCTTCTACAGTCGCAAAACACATTTTCTGCCCCTTTTTAGTTCGAATAACACGTGGACGCTTTATTAATCCTAAAATAGACACATTGCTCTTTTTGAAATCCTTCAAATTAGAAATTTTAACTGTATTTATATTTAATAACCGCTCACGATACTTCTCAACCGGATGTCCCGATACATAAACTCCTAGAAATTTTTTTTCTTGATTTAATTTTTCAGTTAAAGAGTAGTCATCCACAACATTTTTCTTCGGATCTAAGACATCAAATAGTGATAAATTATCCCCCGCAAGTTGCATACTCTCTATTAAGTCTTTGAAATCAAGCATCAATTCCCGTCGATTACGATTAAACGAATCAAATACTCCTGACAAAATCAATGGATCCAAATAGTCATCTTTAACAAATCGAATATCTATTCTTTGTAAGAAATTCAACACACTAGTATACTCACCATTTTTTTGACGTTCTTGAATTATATTTTCTGCTAAATCTCTTCGCATCCCTTTGACACTTAAAAATCCAAAGCGGATACCGTCATCATCCATTTTAAAAGTTGCATTACTTTGATTAATATTCACGTTTTTAATTGGAATAAATTTATCTTTAGCAGCTTGAATATATGTTGTGATTTTCTTTTCACTATTTAAATTAGCATTCATCAGACAGATAAAAAATATCTGTGGGAAATGAACTTTAATATATGCCAGCCAAAAAGCCACCATGGAATAAGCTACAGAGTGAGATTTATTGAATCCATAATTACCAAATGTTTCTATATATTTGTAAACCTTCTCAGCCGCATCACGATCATGGCCTAGCTTTACAGCACCTTCTACAAACTTTTTGCGATTTTCATCCATCAATAATTCATTTTTTTTACTAATGGCACGCCGCAAAATATCGGCATCTGCTAATGAAAAACCAGCCATCTTTGATGACGCCTGCATAACTTGTTCTTGGTATACCAAGATCCCATACGTTGGCTCAAGTATCTTTTCTAGTGAAGAATCCGGATATGTAACAGGTTCTGAGCCATGTTTACGTGCAATAAATGTTGAAATATTTTGCATTGGACCAGGACGATACAGCGCATTAGTTGCTACAACATCATTAAAACTAGTCGGTTTCAATTGCCTCAAGACACTTTTAATTCCGTCAGATTCAAATTGGAAAACACCATCAGTATCCCCTCTTTGAAACAATTCAAGAGTTTTTTGGTCATTCAAAGGAATTCTTTCTGGAACGAACTCTTTTTTATATTTCTTAGAAATAAGTTTAATCGCTTTATCCAATATGGTTAGATTTCTTAAACCTAAGAAATCCATTTTAAGTAATCCAACGCTTTCAACATTATTCTTTGTTTGCTGAGTCAGATTAATCCCGTCATCTTCCAACTGAACGGCAACGATATCAGTCATTGGCTTTTTACTCAAAACAATTCCTGCAGCGTGAGTAGAATAATGTCTAGGAATACCCTCAACTCTTCTAGCAACCTTGAAGATCAATTGATTCTCCTGGGAGCTTTCAACTAGATCCTTTAAAGTGTTAGATTCGTTAATTGATTCTTCAAGCGTAATATTTAACTTACGTGGAATTGCATTTGACCATTGAGTCAATTGAAACGATGTTTGACT
Organism: Companilactobacillus allii; assembly: GCF_001971585.1. Lineage (NCBI taxonomy): Bacteria > Bacillati > Bacillota > Bacilli > Lactobacillales > Lactobacillaceae > Companilactobacillus > Companilactobacillus allii. The sequence goes on from NZ_CP019323.1 coordinate 2,090,954, forward strand.
AAAAGTCCTAGAAATATCACGCAAAGCCATTTTTGCAGCTAATGTGCCAAAGGTAATAATCTGTGCCATATGAGTTGATCCATATTTATCATGCATATACATTACCATTTCGTCTCTGCGGTCATCTGGGAGGTCTAAATCGATATCTGGCATATTTACCCGTTGAGGGTTTAAAAACCGCTCAAACAGCAAATCATACTTTATAGGGTCCACTTGCGTTATTCCTAACGTATACGAAACCAATGAACCAGCTGCTGACCCACGTCCAGGACCAGTTCTAATACCGACTTCGTGTGCATGCTTTATAACATCCCAGACTATCAAAAAGTAATCCGAGAACCCCATCTCTTCTATAACACTCAATTCATAATTCAGACGTTTAACGTAATCACTTGTGACTTTACCATCCAGTCTTTTATTTAATCCTCGAGTGGCTAAATCTCTCAAAAAACTTTCTGACGTTAAATTATTCGGTGATTCAAACTTAGGTAATTGCGTTTCCTTAAATTCAATTTCAACATTACATTGATCAGCAATCTGATTAGAAGTCGCTACTGCACTTTGCATATCAAAATTTGCAAAATCAGTTTCAAATACATCAGCTTTCCGTAAATAATGATCACCATTTTCAATTACCTGGTTAATATTTTCAAATTTTTCCCCAGTTCTCAAATTATTTAATACCTGATACGATAAGTGATCATCTTCGTTTATATACCTAACGTCGCCAAGTGCTGACATTGGGATATCAGTACTATTTGAGATTTCTTTGATCTGTTTTACATTATCAATTTGTTCAGAATATAATCCCACTCCTAAAAAAATAGAATTAGGATCTGTTACATCTTTTAATTTTCTAAAATAGTCTCCAGTATTATCTGAAACCAAGATTTCAGACTGATCAGCTGGAGTGATAACAAATATATCTGACATAAATTGCTTGATAGAATCAATATTTATAGAATCATGAGAAGACATTATTTGTGAAGATATTTTTATAAGATTATGGTATCCAGCATCGTTTTTTGCCAATAAGATAAGTGAATAAGTATTTACTTCATCTTGAATACCAAGTAGGTTTGCAACCATTCCAATAATTGGCTTCACTCCAGATTTTTTAGCATACTTATAAAAATCAATTGAACCATATAAATTGTCTATATCAGTTAGAGCAATCGATGAGTAACCTCGTTTACTAGCCTCATCAACTAGTTCAGGTAGCTTTACGGGACTGTGCAGCAAACTAAAACTGCTCATCACTTGTAATTGTGTTTGCATTTTGTCGCCCCCTTTGGTTAAAATTATATCAAAATCAGATGGAACTTTATTGGGCAAAATCTGTTTTTGTGCTAAACTACTGGAGAAAGTGAGATGGAAGAAATGAGATATGTTGCTGTAATTTTTTGGGCAATTGTTTTAGGTCAAGTTGCTGGATTTATTGGTGGTGCATTGAACCAACAAACATTTAGTTCAGAACAAACAATGATTGTTACTGTAGTATTTGCCATTATCTTCAGCATAATTCCATTGCTGCTAGATAGTGATAAAAAAGATCGCGCTTAATCAATAAGCGCTTTTTTTGTGTCTTTAAAAGTTTATCTAAGCATTACAACTATACACGATATTTTATCAAACAAAAATGAGACTATATTTATCAGTAATTTAAACTGATTTAATAGTCTCATTTTTTATTTAGTAATATACATATAAAAATCACTAGTTGCTAAATTAACATTGTAATTAATACCTTTAGAAGTTATCTGTTTCATGGTAGTAGTTCCACCTTGAGCATCTTTAACCTCTTTACCAAGATCTTTTACAACTTGCTTACCATCAGCACCAATAAACTGAGAAATAAGTACTAGGTCAGTACCAAAGGCCTTCATACCCTTTTTAGATTTCATAGTTTTATAAGTAATGTTCATAGCAAGACCCATCATCTGTCCATTTTGAACATTGATTCGTAACTTAGTTCCATTAGAAGTCGTATATTTAAAAATACCATTTTGGGCTATTAAAGGTAATTGATCAGTTTGATTGCCCATCTTCAAATTCATGAAATTATACTGTTGAGCAAAAGTTGTGTAATCAATTAAGGTCTTGGATTTTTTTACTTTAACGATAGATGTCTTAGTATCATCACCCTTTGTGGCCTTAATTCTAACATTTTGCGACTTGTTTGAAACAGGAACAGAGATGGCGAAGTGATCATCACTGACAGAGACCTTTTTAGTCACACCACCTACTGTATAAGTAAGTTTGTCATAATCAGTTGCTTTACCTTTAACAACAGCAACTAAACCGTTAGCAGAATATTCATCTTTGGTGGTTGATAAATCTAGTTTTGAACATCCAGTCAATAATATGAAGAATACAGGCACTAACATTAAAAATAAATATTTTAACTTCTTCATTGTGATTTCCCCGTTTATTAAAAAAAAGCCAAGCATAATTTACTTGGCTTTTAATTAAGCTTCTTTCTTATCTTCGATAACTTTTTCACCCTTGTACATACCTGATGGTGATACATGGTGACTAATACGATATTCACCAGTAGCAACGTCGAATTGCATGTTTGGTGTATCTAATTTGATATGTCCACGTCTTTGACGTTTTCTTTGTTTTGATGTTTTTCTCTTTGGAACAGCCATATTTAAAAACTCCTTTATTTATATTACTTAATCAAATCTAACGTTTAATATAATACTATCATAAAAACGTTTGAGCAAGCAAATTTACTATTTTGTTTGTTTTTTCGTCTGATTTTCCTTTAAAGCATCGGCAATTTGACTATCATTCGATACTTTTACATTAGAAATTTGTTTCTTAGCACTTCTGGATAATTTATTATTATCCTTTTTACTACTTCCAGAACTTGCCAAAAGCATAGTAATAATTGCCCCTAGCAATAATGACACAATAATCAAAATAATCAATGGTAATTTAACATGTGTGAAACCAAAACTAACTGTAACTGGATTCACATTCAAGACCGCAAAAATAACCACGATTAAAGCAATTATCAGCCCAATTACAAATTTTGACTGTTTACTACTCATAAAGTCATCCCCTACTTACGATTTCCTAAAGTTGCGGCAAAATAATCTCCAACATTTGGTGCAAGCTTATACAATACTGCACCTAGTTCCATCAATCTTGGTAAATTTATTTCACGTTTATTTGTATTAAAAGCACCAACAATTTTCCATGCTAACTTGTCTGGATCCAAAACAAATGCCTTTACGGAATCCAAGTAACCACCGTTATGATCAGCAATACTGAAGAAATTAGTTGCAACCGGACCTGGGTTAATAGTTGTTACTTTAACATTCAATGGCTTAAGTTCCAACCTTAAACCATCAGAAAATGCAATAACAGCTGCTTTGGTTGCCGAATAAACAGATGATTTAGGCGTTGACATTTTACCAGACATTGAGCCCACATTAAGTATGTGTCCATGACCGTTATCAATCATTTTCCCAGCAACAAGTCTTGTCATTAACATCAATCCTAAGACATTGACACGAAACATTTTTTCAACTGTAGCAAAATCAGTATCCAAATATTTTGAAAAATCACCAAATCCAGCAGCATTTACTAATATATCAATATTTTCAAAAATTTCAAATGCCTGATCAACACCAGAGTTGATTTGTTTAGGATCACTCATGTCGATCAAAATATATTCATGATGTGCAGATTCAGCGCCAACACGAATACATTCATTTTTTACTTGAGAAAGTTTATCTTCATTACGAGCAACTAAAATTAAGTTGGCACCTAATTTAGCAGCGTTGATAGCAACATCCTTACCAATTCCAGAAGATGCTCCAGTAACTAAAACTGTTTGATTTAATAGATTACTCATCACTTAATCCTCTCTAGAAATATTGTATGCACTCTATATTTTAAATGGTACATCATAAATGTCAAAATCATTAACTACTTTGGTGTTCTTAAAGATTTGTTGAGCTTCCTTTTGTAAAATCAATGAACCCTTACCAGTATAGCGAGCTGAAATATGAGTTAGCAATAATCCTTTAGCATTACACTTTTTAGCCACTTCAGCTGCCTTTGTGGCTGTTGAGTGGTAATAACTATAGGCAAGCTGTTTATCTTCATTAGAGAAAGTAGACTCATGCACGATAACATCGGCGTCTTGTGACAATTTATCGATCTCTGGTGTATAACGAGTATCTGAAATAATTGAGACCACTCGACTTGGCTTATCTGGACCTATAAAATCTTTACCATTCAAAACGGTACCATCATCCAAAGTTACAGTTTTGCCACCTTTAAGTTGACCAAAAATCGGACCATTAGGAATCTTATATTTCTTTAATTCATCAACTAAAAGTTCACCAGTTCGCGGTTTTTCAATAACACGGTATCCAAAACATGTAATACGATGCTTTAATTTACCAGCCACAACACGAAATGTCTTATCGTTAAAGACTTCACCGCCGTCTTTTAGCTCAATATATTTAATCCTATAGTTAAGCCTACTGCCAGTGACTTTTAAGGATGTCTCTACAAATTCCTTAATCCCAACTGGTCCATATATTTCAAGAGGTGAAAGACCACCTTGATTAGCACGACTGGCCAATAAACCTGGCAAACCAAAGATATGATCACCATGCAAATGCGTAATAAAGATTTTAGCGATTTTTCTAGGTCGAATCGTTGTCCTTAAAATTTGATGTTGCGTAGCCTCACCCACATCAAAGAGCCATACTTCATTTCTCTCATCCAACATTTTAAGTGCTGTACTCGATACATTTCGGCTTTTTGATGGAACACCGGCACCTGTTCCTAAAAATTCTAATTCCATATAAAAAATCCTATTCTACTTTTTATCTAAGTCTTTTAATATTTCCCTTGCTACAAACGAAGTATAATACATCGAACCTTCTGGATTAGGATGAACATTATCGTCATAGAACCATTCAGTATGTCCATTTGAATAATCATTCCAATCAATAACAGTCAAATTCTTATACTTGCTGTCTGCCTGATTCAAGACGCTATTAACCGTCTTTTCCCATGGACGTGTTGGTACATGAACATTGATCCAATATACGTGTGTTTGAGGTCCAACAAGATCCATTACTTGATCAACCTGTTGTAAATTGAATGGTCCATTTGTACCTAGACCAATTAAAACATTAGGTGCCAAAACACCCTGATCTTTATAATTTTGCAATATTGCCATACTTGCATCTAATTGACGACTCACAGCTGCATCTACAACAACTTTTTTGTCATCGAACAACTTCAAGAAGTTATCAGATCCATCTGCCATGACTGAATCTCCGACTGCAGTTAGAGGAACATCCTTTAATCTTTGTAACTGAATTTGTGTTAAACCATACTTTTCAAAATCTTGGTTAATCGGAGCTTCTTTAGCCTGTTTCTTATATCTGGCCATGTCAGCAGCACTAACTTCACTTGTGGCCTTTTTATTCTTATTCTTCTTTAAATTCTTAATTGCTTCTTGATTCTTTTTCTTCGTAGCTTTTTCATTTTTATTTATCTTATTAGCCAATTGACTGTGGTTAACATTAGGATTAGGTGCATCAACAGCTTGGACAACACTATAGCAACCAGTAGCTGTTATGAAAGCAACAACTATTGCTATAACCTTTTGGTATCCCAGAGAACTCTTGAAAAAGTTCTTGATGGATTGCCAATTTGCGTGGGCCAATGGTTGTTCAACGAATCTAAATGAGAACTCAGTTACTAAAATTATAAGAATAACTTCAATTACTGGATAAAGAATCGGATGATCTGCTATGTTCTTAAACTTTGATTCAAAGAAGATCATAACTGGAAATTGATATAAATAAAGTCCATAACTTCTACTTCCAATATAGTGAAATACCTTATTGGACAACACCTTATTCCAAAAAGAATCAGGATGAGCTAATACCGCTATCAAAATACATGTGACTAATGTAAAAATAAACATTCCGCCACGATATAGAAATGGATCATTATCCTTAACCGTAAATATCATCAAAATTAATAGTGCAATTGATAACGCACCAATTAAATTTAATTTGAGCTTATCACTTTTTTCTAGTCCTGATTTCAATTTTTCCGCAGGCCAGATAATAGCCAAACCACATCCCATTAAAATAGAAAAAAGACGTGTATCCGTACCATAATATATCCTACTTGGATCAACACCTGGCTTGAACAAGATAGCCATCCAAATTGCTGAAATAATAGAAACTACCATAGTAAATCCAAAGATTCGACTCTTCTTAACACCGAATTTTATGAATAATAGCAACAATAAAGGCCAAATAATATAGAATTGGCCCTCAATTGACAATGTCCATAAATGTGTAAATGGTGACTCATTATTGGCAAATCTTTCAAAATATGATTGTCCATTAAAAATTTGCCACCAATTGTACACATTCAAAACGTTAGTCAAGACAATTTGATCTAAGTGATACAATAAATTCTTTAAAAAGAAGAAAATGTATGCACCGGAAGCTAGTAACACAAACAACATGCCTGGATATAAACGTTTAACACGTTTCCAATAAAAATTCTTTAAATCAAATTTACCACCATAATCAGTAGTATTAAAGAAATGATCAGTAATTAAATAACCTGATATCAAGAAAAAGATTGGAACTCCTAAATATCCACCGGAAAAGACATTAGGATTTAAATGATACATTATGACACCTATAACACCTAATGTACGTAATCCGTCAAAGCCGCTTATATATCTTCTTTTTGGTGATTTATTCATTATACTTTTTACCCCTAAATAAAATCAAAAGTGAAATCAAGAATTGTAACTGAATCCCCTGATTGTGCGCCAGCTTTCATAAGACCATCTTCAATTCCCATACCTTTAAGCTGACGAGCAAATCTCATAATTCCATCTTGATGATCTAAATTACTTCTTTGTAGAAGTAACTCGACATCTTTACCTTTAACAATATAACTGTGTTCATCTTCTTTTTCGATGGTGAACTTATCGGCTTGAGCCTCATAATTATATTCTTTGGTTTCATCCGTTTGAACATCTAGATGAATTGGTTCTACATTTGATAGTACTTCACTAGTGTGATTCATTAAATCTTTAATACCAGTGTGTTGAATACTTGAAATAGCAAAAATATCAGCATCATCTGGTAGTTTATTTTTGAACTCTTCGAGTCTTTCTTCAGAGCCGGGAATATCAAGTTTGGTTGGAACAATTACTTCTGGTCTCTTCAAAACATTCTCATCATAATTACCTAGTTCTTTACGAATAGCCAAGTAATCTTCGTATGGATCTCTTCCATTTTCTGGATCCATATCAACTAGATGAAGAATTACTCTAGTACGTTCAACGTGTCGTAGAAATTGAATTCCCAATCCTACTCCATTTGAAGCACCCTCGATAAGTCCAGGAAGGTCAGCAATAACAAAATCTTGACCGTTATCAAGTTTAACCATCCCTAGATTAGGTGAAAGCGTTGTAAAATGATAAGCCGCGATCTTAGGCTTTGCTGAAGTAGCTACTGATAATAAAGTAGACTTACCAACTGATGGAAAACCAACTAAACCGACATCAGCAATCAACTTCAATTCCAATCGCAAGTTAATATCTTGTCCAGGTTCTCCATTTTCAGCTATTTCAGGTGCACGGTTCTTTGAATTAGCAAAATGAATATTGCCTCGTCCACCAGAACCACCCTTAGCAACAATTAATTCTTGATCATGTTTAATTAAATCACCTATTAATTTACCAGAATCTTCATCATATACTGAAGTTCCAGCAGGCACTGCAATGTAAACTGGATCAGCTTTATGCCCATACATACCCTTTATTTGACCATTTTGACCAGGTTGTGCTTTAAAGATACGTTTGTATCTAAAGTCCATCAAAGTGTTCATACCTTCGTGTGCCTTTAGAATAATATCTCCTCCGCGACCACCATCGCCTCCTGCTGGTCCACCTAGTGGAACATATTTTTCATGGCGAAAGGCTACTGCTCCATCTCCACCTTTACCAGATCTAACGGTGATTTTAACGTTATCTACAAACATTAAAACTCCCCTTTCTACTCATAGTTATCATTTTTAAATTTTAGCACAAAAATAGACATCATAATACTTAGATTATAAACAAATTGTTTAAGCAAATCGAAACAATTTAATCGTTATTGAAGTTTTTTGAAAGAATTTGACTGAATTTGGTTGATTTTGAATGAATTTGATGTATTATAGTTCTCGTAAGGTGAAATGTAAGTGCTTACTGAAGAGAGACAACAAATTATACTCGAACAATTGAAAATTCATAATATTGTTAAATTGCATGATTTGGTTCCCCTCACAGGGGCATCCGAATCCACTTTAAGACGTGATTTACAAGATTTAGAAAACTGTCACAAGTTATTAAGGATTCATGGTGGAGCGCAAAATGTAATTTCTTTACACGAAGAACCTGCTCTTTCACAAAAAGCTACTGTTCATTTAGATGAGAAAAAAAGTATTGGACGTACAGCCGCTGGCGAAGTTAGAAACCAAGAAGTTATTTTCTTAGACTCCGGAACTACAATTCAATTTATGATTCCTTATCTAGTTGAACACAAAGACTTACTTGTAATCACAAATAGTGTTGACAACGCATCAATGTTGGCTGATTACGACATCGAAACTTTCTTGCCTGGTGGAAAATTAAAATCATCTACCAAAGCACTGGTTGGTTCATCAATGATTCAGACACTAGAAACGTATCACTTTGATAAAGCGTTCTTAGGAACAAACGGTTTTTCAATTGAATCAGGATACACAACACCTGACCCTGAGGAATCTGCTATCAAACAACTGGCAATGAAACAGTCAAATCAGACCTTCATCCTTTCTGATAGTTCTAAGTATTGTCAAGTCAGCTTTAGTAAATTTGCTGACTTACAAGATGCTACCTTAATTACAAACAAACTACCAGAAAAAGAATCTGGATCACTAAATAAGAAAACTAAAGTTATGGAGGTAGATTAATTGATTTATACAATCACTGCTAATCCTTCAATAGATTACGTACTACAATTGAAGGATTTAACAACTGGTAAAGTTAACAGAACAACTAGTGACGTTAAACTACCAGGGGGAAAAGGAATTAATGTTTCCAGAATCCTCAAGGAATTAAATATTGATTCAACAGCTTTAGGATTTGTTGGTGGATCAACTGGAGAGATGTTCAAGAGTTTATTATCTCAACATGAACTCAAAACTGATTTTACAAATGTTCATGAAGACACTCGTATCAACGTAAAAATAAATGCCATTGAACAAGATGAAGAAACTGAGATAAATGGTACTGGTCCTGCTATTTCAAACGAAGAAAAAACTTCATTTTTAAAACAACTTGAATCCGTAGGAACTGGTGATGTAGTGATTATGTCAGGTAGTCTTCCAAAGAAGTTGCCCGATACATTCTACTTAGATATTGCCAAGATGATTCAAGAAAATGGCGCAGACTTTGTCATTGATACAACTGGACAAGCATTATTAGACACGCTACCACTACATCCCCTAGTCGTTAAACCAAATCATCATGAATTGGCCGAGTTATTCAATACAACGTTTAATTCTGATCAAGAAATTATCGACCATGCTAGAAAGCTATTGGATAAAGGTGCCAAACATGTCTTAGTTTCAATGGCTGGTGATGGAGCTTTACTAGTAACAAAGGATCACGCATATAAGGCTAATGCACCAAAGGGTGTTGTAATTAACTCCGTTGGAGCCGGTGATTCAATGATTGCTGGATTTGCTGGAACATTTATGAAGAACAACGATCCTATTGAGAGCTTCCACATTGGAGCTGCTTGTGGATCTGCAACTGCATTCAGTCAAGATATTGCTGTTAAAGAAAAGATTGACGAAGTTTACAAAGCTATCAGTATTTCGGAATTAAGTTAAGGGAGGGACTTATTGATGGATCTTAAACAATTATTACTAAAAGACGCTATGATCATGGACCTTAAAGCTACAACTAAAGAAGAAGCTATTGAGGAAATGGTTGACAAGTATTATAAAGTTGGTGTCATTAATGATAAAGATTTATATAAATCAGATATTTTAAAACGTGAGGCGCAAACAAGTACCGGTATTGGTGATGGGATTGCCATGCCACATGCCCGTGATAAGGCTGTACAACGTGCTACTGTACTTTTTGCTAAGAGTGCTAAGGGAATTGACTATGAATCTCTAGACGGTCAACCTGCTTACCTATTCTTTATGATTGCTGCCCCAGATGGTGCGGACAATTTACATTTACAAGCACTTGCTGCTTTATCATCACTTTTGATCAATCCAGATTTAGTTGCTAATTTGAAAAAAGCTACAACTAAAGATGAGGTTCAAAAATTATTTGATGATGCAATGGCTGCTAAAGAAGCTAAGGATAAAGCTGATGAGGCCAAACAAGCTGCTAAAAATAAAGCCGCTGAAAATAATTCTAACGAAGACGAAAAGCCCTTCGTTGTTGCAGTAACCGCATGTCCAACTGGTATTGCTCATACGTACATGGCTGAAGCTGCTCTTAAAGAACAAGCCGAAAAAATGGGCGTGGATATTAAAGTTGAAACAAATGGTTCTGAAGGTGTTAAACATAAGTTAACATCTAGTGAAATCAGTCGTGCCGCTGGTGTTATTATTGCAGCCGATAAAAAAGTTGATATGCCTCGTTTTGATGGCAAGCATCTAGTTAATCGTCCAGTTTCAGATGGTATTAACAAAGCTGAAGAATTAATCAATTTGGCTACTGAACAAAAAGCTCCTGTTTTTCATTCTGAGGGTGGAGCTGTTTCAGATGATGAAGATTCAGCTGAATCAAAGTCACTTTGGTCAAAAATTTACGCTGATTTAATGAATGGTATTTCAAATATGCTTCCATTCGTTGTTGGTGGTGGTATCCTGATGGCCATCTCATTTCTACTTGAGAGCTCAGTTGGTGCACATTCACAATGGTTCTTATTCTTTAACAACGTTGGTAACTATGCATTTAGCTTCTTGATCCCTGTTCTAGCTGCTTATATCGCCGTTTCAATTGGTGATCGTCCTGCTTTACTACCTGGTTTCGTTGGTGGTTATATGGCATCACAAGCAACTGCTTCATTTGTTTCATCTAAGAGTCCTGCCGGATTTATCGGTGGTCTACTTGCTGGTTTCATCGCTGGTTGGACTGTTATTTTCTTAAAGAAATCGCTCAAGAATCTTCCTAAGTCATTGGATGGTTTGAAACCAATTCTTTTGTACCCTGTTTTAAGTCTTTTGATTGTCGGAGCTATTATGTACTTCGCAGTCGATCCAGTCTTCGCCGTAGTTAATCACGCAATCACAGCATTCCTAGAAACAATGGGTACTGGTAATGCCGTTGTTCTTGGTACATTGCTCGGTGGTATGATGGCTATAGATATGGGTGGCCCATTTAATAAAGCTGCTTATACATTTGCTATTGGTACATTTACTGCAACACAAGATGGTGCTTTAATGGCTGCCGTTATGGTTGGTGGTATGATTCCACCTCTAGCAATTGCCATTGCTACAACATTCTGGAAGAACAAGTTTACTGAACAAGAAAGACAAGCTGGACTATCTAATTATGTTCTAGGTCTTTCATTCATCACTGAAGGTGCAATTCCTTTTGCTGCTGGAGATCCACTTCACGTTATCGTATCAAGTGTAATTGGTTCAGCAATCGGTGGTGGTTTGACACAACTATGGGGTGTTAACGTACCTGCTCCTCACGGTGGTATCTTCGTTACACCATTGGCAAATAAGCCTTTAATGTACTTGTTAGCCGTAATAATAGGTGCCGTAATTTCTGGAGTTATCTATGGAATTTGGAAACCTGCTAAAAAAGTTGAGAGTAAATAATTAATTGAAGCATCTACCAAATTGGTAGATGTTTTTTTATTTTGAATCAAACTAAAAAAAGCGTTCAAACTGTTGTTTTATAGTAAATAAACAGTTTTGAACGCTTTTTATCCCTTAGAATATTTCTTATGAAAATTAGTACTAGCCAAAGTTATTTTGATCGTTTGTGCAGTAGTTTTTGAGATACCCAAATCTGTAAAATCATCAATTGAAGCATCTTTGATTTTTTTAACTGAACCAAACTTCTTTAATAGCTTATTGCGAGTCTTTGGTCCAACTCCTTGAATCCCATCAAGTCTTGATGATAAAGCATTTTTACTTCTAGTTTTACGTTGAAAGGTAATCGCAAACCTATGGACTTCATCCTGAATTCTCTGTAATAAGTAAAATCCTTGGCTTTTACGATCTAACGCAACAATTTCTCCATCTTCACCAAATATTAAGTGCGAAGTATTATGGTGATTGTCTTTAACCATACCTGCAACTGGGATATTAATTCCTAATTCATTTTGCAAAACATCCATAACAGCACGAAGTTCAATAATTCCACCGTCCATTAGAATTAAGTCCGGAAGGTTACCATCTTCTTTAATAACTCGAGAATATCGACGATAAATAACCTCACGTGTATTAGCGGCTTCATCAGCACCGGATTGATGTTCGACCTCACCTTTGATTTTATACTTTCGATAACCGCTCTTCTCAGGCCGGCCATCTTGGAACATGACCATGGCAGACACTGGATTGGTACCTTGAATATGAGAATGATCAAACGATTCAATTACATGTCCATATGGCAAATTCAACGAGTCAAATATTTGTTTTTGGGCTCCATATGTTTGACGATTATCAAGTTCCATCAAGCGAAATTTCTCTTGTAACACCAATTTAGAGTTATCCGCTGCCATATCCATTAGATCCTTCTTTTGACCACGCTGTGGGGTTCTAAACGGTATATCTAAGACCTGTGACAAGGTATCCTTATCTAAATCCTCTGGAACAAGAATTTCCTTTGGCATAACTTGGTTCCTTCTATTATAAAATTGCAAAATAAAAGTCGATAATTCTTCTTCAGGCGTATTTATACAAGCAAAAACCTTTTTCTCACGTTTCATCAATCTAGCTTGTCGTATAAAGAAAATTTGGATAGAAATCCAACCCTTTTCAACATAATAATTAAAAATATCACGTGGTGTATTATCGTTTGAAATAATCTTTTGTTTTTCAACAGTAGTCTCAATGTATTTGATCTGATCACGTAGTTCCGCTGCTCGTTCAAATTCCATTTTCCCAGAAGCAGTTTCCATTCTTGCCTCTAAATTTGACTTAACTTCCCCAACGCTACCACCAAGAAACTTCTTGATTTTTTCAATTTGACCATCATATTTTTCACGAGGTACTTCCTGGAAACAAGCCCCCAGACACTGTCCCATATGATAGTACAAACAAGGCCGACCTAAATTACCCTGACAACGTCTGAGTGGATATACTTTTTGCAAAAAGTTCAAAGTATTAGTAGCTGCCCAAACATTAGGGTATGGTCCAAAGTAATAGGCACCGTCTTTCTTGACTAAACCTGTTATTTCCATCTTAGGATCGCGTTCATTGGTTATTTTAATATAAGGATAGCCGGTACCACGTTTTAATTTAATATTATAATAAGGTTGATGTTTTTGAATCAAAGTAATCTCCAACAAGAATGCTTCTTTGTCATTAGAAGTAATAATTGTTTCAAAATCACAAATTTCAGAAACTAATCGCTCAGTCTTACCCTCATGTGAACTCTTAAAATAAGAACGGACACGATTTTTTAGATTTTTAGCCTTACCAACATAAATGATTTTCGAATTTATATCTTTCATTAAATAGCAACCTGGACGTGGTGGTAATAGACTTAATTTATGTTCAAGATATTCTGTTGCCAAAAAAATATCTCCTTTCTAAACATTACTCTACGTCAATTAAAATATACTTATTGGATATTGTCCACCAATAAGAACAAACGTTCATATAATATTTTGAAGAAATTTAGAGTAACTATTTGTGCTTTGGTTCAAAAGGACTTATAATGTATTTAATTAAATATAGAGAACAATTCAACCTGAAAGGGGCTGATACCGATGGGCTTAACAGTGAAACGCGAAGAGAATTTTGGTAGTTTATTTGATAAATTTGCCTCACTTCCCGATGATGTCAAAAAAAACGTAGATCGAGTAGATACTGCGGATAAGAAATCTTCCAAGAACGATAAAGATTCTAAAAGTAAAAAATAACTTCTCATATTTTCAACTCTTCATCCTACATTGAAGAGAATGCCATTTATAATTACTGTCCGTTACAAAGATTAAAACCCTTTTGATAAGTAAATGAGCTTGTGACATAACTCTACATTAAAAGAGCCTTCATACAGAAACGTTCGGTTTCCGTATGAAGGCTCTTCTTGTATAATAAAAGAATAATAAAAAAAGAGCACCGGTCCGAACACCGATACTCCACGAAATCACCCTCGAAAGGATGTTCCAAATTATGTTCAATAATTATAACATAAATCAGACAAGTTTAAATATGGCAATCGAATTTATTCCAGAGAAAGATCACGAAGCGTATTATATCAATGAATTAGTGGAATCTATTGAGTTTCACGATAGTTATGAGACAGGACGTCCGCGTGAATATGATTTGCGGGCCGTCCTAAAATTAGTACTATTTTCATATCTTAGAGGTCGCTACACTTGTCGCCAAATTGAGCGAGAAGCTCGCGAGAATATCTATGCACGTTGGTTGACTCAAGAACACGTTCCTTCATATCGCACAATTGCACGCTTTATAGTTTCCGACGAAGCTATGGAGATGATTCAATCAAGTTTTGAATCTATGCGTAGCTTTTTAGTTGAACATAACTTGATTGACGATTGTGTATTTATTGATGGGACCAAGATTTTGGCGAATGCCAATAAATATTCGTTTGTCTGGAAGAAGAAAATCATTCATTATGATGATTTAAACCGCGAAAAAGCTGAAGTCATTCTAAATGAAATAAAAGAAGTTGAAACCACTGCCTTTTCAGAATCATTACCCATGGACTATGATAATTTAGATTTGACTATTGCTAAGTTAGAAGAACGAATTGAACAATTGGATTTAAAAGTAGAAGAAACCAAGAAAATCTCTCCTAACCCTGCGAAGCGGGTGCGGAGAATAATGAAATCCAAGTTAAACAAGACAAAACATATCAGTGAGAAGCATGATAAATATTCAGAAGATATGAAGATTTTTGGTGAACGTAATAGCTTTTCAAAAACTGACCATGACGCTACATTCATGCGAGTCAAAGAAGACCCAATGCAAAACGGACAACTGAAACCTGGATATAACCTACAGATTGCCACTAGTAATCAATTTACCTTGGATTATGATCTGTTCTGGAATCCAACCGATACTCGTACCTTGATTCCATTCCTCAAAACTCTGGAGACCCACCGAGTTTTAGGACGTTTCATAGTGGCTGATGCAGGATATGGTTCAGAATCTAACTACAGATATATTGAAGATGAATTACTAGACCAAACTTCCTTGATTCCTTACGGTACGATGCTCAAGGAAAATAGTCGTAAATGGAAATCAGATGAAAAGAAAGTTCTAAACTGGGACTACCATGATATCGATGATTATTACATTGATCCCAACGGTGTTAGATTCAACTTTCTAAGAGTTACTATTAGAACCGATAAATATAAATTTAAAAGACAGTTTCGTTGTTATAAAGCCGAATCAAAAGATGAGAATCAAGAAATAATTGATGCGGCATTTAATAAAAGTGGAGGTGTCAGATATATTTATATTAATTCTGAATGGGAATATTTCAAAGCACATGAACGAGAGAAGCTTTATGGTAAAGTTGGGGCAAAAATATATGCCCAACGAAAAATCGATGTAGAACCGGTTTTTGGACACCTTAAGGCTTATTTGCATTTTACCAGGTTCACGGTTCGTGGAACTGATAAAGTCAAAAGCCAAATGGGATTAGCCTTAATGGCAATGAATATGGGAAAACTAGCCAAAAGAATGGCTTTTTCTTTAAAAAACAAAAGGACCAGAACAGGAAATCTTCGGATTTCCAAGTTCTGGTCTTATTTTTTATGGAGTTTTGTCACAAGCTCTATTTTTATTGTCTATTTTAATTAAGAATCAATACTCTGAATAAAGTTTGCATTAATTACTGGTCTAGTAATTGTTCTTCCTTTTTCATTTGTATAGTTCTCAACGGTATTAAATTTTCCAAAAAATTTGATACTTGAACCAACTTCTATTCTAGACATCCCTTTTGATAAAGTACTCAAGTCGTACTTTATCTTAACATCTTTGGAATGATCACTTCTATCAAGCGAAACTATTACAAAATCACTATCAGACTTTAAAACTAGTCCTCTCTGATAAATTTTAGTATTCTTATAAATTTGTGGATTATCGTACATATTATCAAAAGATACATAAATATAATTATTCATCTTCGAACGAAATTCGGTTTCAGTTAATTGGCTTGATAAGTCCTTAGAATCTTGCCTTACTTTTTGAACCCCTTGATCAAAAGTGCCAAAATTCATAACCACCACGACTGCAATAAAAAATAAGAATAGTAAAATAGCAGTAATCCTTTTTACCATTAAATTCCCCCAATAAAAAAACTTTATCAGACGAGTTTACTTATTTCAACATTATCTTGTTATTTAAGTAATTAAATATTGGAATATACTACAAACAAATAAAATTAAATCACAAAAATAATTTAACCCAAATTAATCAATTGAACTTTCGTAATATTTTCTCCTGCAGAGATTCCTTCAACGACATCGACATATTTCATGTCATGGGGCAATTTAATCTCATAAACATTCGTATAGGTATAAGTACCGTCCAAAGCCTTACTTGCTCTAAAATTGATATTAGTAATATCGATTGAATTTTCCTTAAAATAATTCGTAATGAATTTCTTACCTTTTCTTTTATCAAGATACTGGATCTCAACTTTTTTAAGTGGATTGACACGAACAATTCTTTTTAAAAATGCCACAACACCATAGACTACTACAAAACTTGCGACCGCAATTAGATAATTACCCATTCCGACTGCCAGGCCTAAACAAGCGACTACCCATAAACTAGCAGCTGTTGTTAATCCCTTTATTGAGTGATGTTCCACAATAATAGTCCCAGCACCTAAGAATCCAATTCCACTTACTACTTGAGCAATTAATCTAGCTTCATCAGCTCTGATAACCCCCTTATATGCAGGAAATTGTCGTGCCATTTCAATTGCATTAAATCCAATTTCCTTTTGGATCATAGCAATTATACATGCACCTAGACAAACCAGAATATGTGTCCTAATTCCGGCTGGTCGATGTTTGTGTGCTCTATCCCAACCTATGATTCCAGACATTAAGGTTGCCAAAAGCAACCGAATTGTAATTGTTAATAAATCCAAATGTAAACTCAAATCACTCCACCTCTAATATTACCTTAACACAAATTTAAATTTGATTTATACCAAAAAAAATCAGCATATTTTGCTGAATTTTTTTAAACGCTAATTGTACCAACTTTCAAAATATTTTGATTAGAAGATAAATCTTCAACGATATCGACATAATTCATTTTTTTATTCATATCAATTTCATAAATGTTGGTATATGTATACTCATTTACTTGTTTTGTGGCTTGAAATCTAACATCCTCAACTTTGATATTATTTTTTGCAAAATATTCGTTAATAAATTCTTTAGTCTCAGCTTTATGTTTATACTGAACTTCGATTTTTCTAATGGGATTGACCCTAATAATTTGTTTTAAAAATCCAACCACACCATACACCACCAAAAAGCTACAAATAGCTAAAATATAATATCCCATTCCTACGGCAATTCCGACGCAAGCAATAACCCAAAGACTTGCGGCAGTCGTTAATCCACGGATGGAATGATGTTCAACGATAATCGTTCCAGCACCTAAAAATCCAATTCCACTAACAACTTGAGCAATCAGTCTAGCTTCATCAGCACGTAGAATTCCACTATATTGTGGATATTGCTTCGCCATTTGTATTGCATTGAATCCAATTTCTTTTTGTATCATTGCAATAATACATGCCCCTAAACAAACCAAGATGTGTGTTCTTAAACCAGCCGGTCTATGCTTATAAGCCCTATCTAAACCAATGACTCCGGAAATAAAAGTAGCAAGTAGCAGGCGAAGCATTATCGTCCAAACACTTAATTGTGTTGTCAACTAAACCACACCTAATAATCCTAAAATAATGGCTAAAATGAGGACTCCCAAAAGTATCCAATTAACATTGACTTTTTTACTTAATAGCCAATAACAAACTAAAGTGATACTAAGTGGAACCAGCCCTTTAAATAATTGATCTAAATATGTTTGTATTAGAATTGGTTTACCACCTGCAATGGGAACTGATAATTTACTTTCAAACTTTACCATGCTGGCGGTCATGCTACCAATCATAATCAAACCAAGTGTACTTGCAGCTTTATTAAGAATTGCCATACTTCCATTGGCATAAATTCTTTCAATAAATGTAGAACCAAGTGAAAATCCCATATAAGTAAGATAATATCTGGTTAATATTGACGGAACATTATAAATTAATAGAAATAATATAGGACCTAAGATTGATCCTTGCGATGCTAAACTAATACCAACACCTGCTGCAATAACTCTAAGAACTCCCCAAAAGATAGAATCACCAATGCCTGATAGTGGACCCATCAGTGATGTTTTTAAGGCGACAATTGATTCAGAATCAAAATCGGCCTCTTCTGAATTTTTCTTCTCCATTGATGCAACAAGGCCCATTACAAATGTACCAACATTTTGTGTGATGTTATACCACGTCGTATGACGCATTAGAGCTTCTTTTCTTCCTTCAGGATCATCTTTGTAATATCTATTTAAAGCAGGAGTAATTGAATACATGAATCCCGGTGCATGTGCCTTTGTGGCACCAGCACGACTGGCAAACACTGTAAATGAACGCCAGAAAATTCCGTTAAGCATTTTTTTATCTTCTTTTGTCATATCTTGAGTTAATTTCATGAAAAGAAGTCCTCCTCTTCTTGATCAGATTTAGTTTCATTTCCAGAATCTGTAATACCAGTTGCAGATACCGGTCTATTTTCTAATTCTTTTTGCTTATTTTGAATATCAAGTAGCTTCTTGTCCTTGAAACTTATTACTAGAACTAAGATTATACCCAATGCTGCAACGGCAACAGATGGTAATTCAAGATATGCCACGAGAATAAATCCTAAAAAGAAATACGGTGCTAACTGTTTACTCCAAAGCATCCTCATCAAAATTGCAAAACCAACGGCTGGAAGCAATCCTCCAGTAGCTGCAAGACCGGCCATTAAATTATCCGGAATATTATTAACCATTTGTTGAACTGGTTTTGCACCTTCCAATACGCTAAAAAATGTAATTAATGAAAAAATAAAGTAATTGATAAACCACATTACATAATGCATAACCGCTATTGCACCTGGTCTATTCTCTTCTGCATATTTATCAACTAATGGAGCGAATAAGTTCATTACAACGTTTTTCATAAACATAGATATAAATGCAGCTAAAACACCTATAGGAACAGCAAGTGCTAGAGCAGCTTTTTCATTAACATTTAAAACAATGGCAAATGTCGTTGCTAAAACTGTTGCTGTAACAGGCTCTGCTGACAATGCTCCTCCAATATCGACTGCACCCATGAATATGGCCTCTAGTGAAGCACCCATGATAATACCTGTTCTTAAATCACCAAATATTAATCCGGCAACCATACCTACAACTAATGGACGTTCAATCATAGTTTGTCCAAATAACCAATTACCCCCGTAACAAATGAATACCGTTAAAGCAGCTAAAAATGCTTCTTTAAACAT
The DNA here is from genome assembly GCF_001971585.1 of Companilactobacillus allii. NCBI lineage: Bacteria > Bacillati > Bacillota > Bacilli > Lactobacillales > Lactobacillaceae > Companilactobacillus > Companilactobacillus allii. The sequence continues at coordinate 2,110,804 of NZ_CP019323.1, forward strand.
AATATTTTCCCCCCTACTTATCTTTCAATAAAGTTTTAATCGAAACCTTGGCATTACTGGGAACCACTTGCTGAAATACTGGAACATCTAACTTTGATAATTCTTTTAAAGCATCTAATTCACTATGACTAAGCATCAATGTACTACCAACTAAAACTGGTTCACCTTCACTTTTATCGGCAAAACGACCAACATTAGCAACATTAATACCACCAATATTCTCAACATTTTGAGCAATTTTTAAAGCATCTTTAACACAATTGGTTAAGGCAAACATCCTCATCCCTTGACCCTTTGGATTATTAAACACTTTAATAGCATCATCCACTGAACGGATCAAAAGTTTCTTTCCAGTGGGAGTAGCCATTTTCAAAGTCATTTGAACCATCTCATTTTCAGAAGCACTATCATTAGCTACAACAATTCCAGGTGTATCCAACTCCTTAGTCCAAACAAGTGCAACTTGTCCATGAATTAATCGATCATCGATTCTTAATTGTACAATCATATTTCTTCCTCCATTATTACGATAAGAAACTATCGTCTGATATATCATCATTTGGTTTTACTTCTACTAATTGAACTTGACTTAAATCAATAAGTTCTTGTAAGTGTTCTCTAGTAAGTTCCTGCTCATCTAACAAAACCGATAAGACAATGGGTAGATTAGTACCACTTACAACGAATATATTATTATGTTCCATAACCTCCAACATTACTTTTTGATTAACACTTCCACCAAACAAGTCGGTAAAAATTATTGCTGGTTTACCGTCAATCTCTTTAACATACTGTTTGATATCAGCAACATAATCATGCTCATCCACATATGCATCTATCGTTGTAATCTGATCAGTCATGCCTGTTAAAATCTGAAGTGAACTTTTAATCCCACTTGCAAGATGACCATGACTTGCAATCAAAATTTTCTTCATACTCATAACTTCCTTAAATTAATATTCACTTTTATATAAGCAAGTGCTGTGCCAAGTCTTATAAATCTACTGTTATCAACAAAAATAGGATTAGTGTTTAAAAAATCTAAACACTAATCCTTATTTATTTAAAAATTAAATCAATTGTTTGAACACTTCATACATAAGTGATAATTCATACTCACTTACTTCAACGTTATATTTCAACTCTAACGTCTTAAAGATTCCTTTAGAAACATTGATGAATTCCAATTCTGGTTCGTCTGGATTTATTTTTGGTGAATCACTATTTTTAGCTATTATCAATCGTTCCATCATCAACGCAATATGCATATAAAGATTGAGTTTAACTTTACCATCTAGTTTCACATGATAATAATTCTCATACTTAAAGATAACGGTTTCCACTTCTTTTATAATGACTTTAGGATTAAGGAAACTTAACCGTTCACCGACACCTTCAATTGAGAAGAATCTTAATAACTGTTTATTCAAACTATCAATTGACTGTTCATTCAGATAAGGCTGAAGCCATTGTTTTATTTGACGTTCTCCAGAACTATCTAAAATATCATAAATATTAATATTAGGAATATTGAAACTATCTGGCAAATTTGTTGTTGTGATAACAAAAATCGTTTGATCAAAGTAATGATTGTCATCTTGATGTATATTAGCTTTCAGATTTGTATAATCCATTGTTATAATTTTTATTTTATCGGGAAAATATGGTTGCATAGTTTCTTTGATTTTTTGAGAAATACCTAGTCCCGAAATACAAGAAATAATAATATTTTTATCTTGAGAGAATCCAGCAAAATAACGTGAATTTATTTTATATTCTGTTGATGCGGATTCAGCAATTTTCTTGAATGGTGTTTTTTGCTGAATCTTCAAAGCAATATCCAACGCTGTAGCTGTGGTTAAATTATCTACAACTAATAATTCACCATCAATATTGTTCTTAACAGAATTATACAATTGACTTAAAGATCCCATATCAATTAACAATATGACACCATTAGTGGTATCAAAAGAATCTAATAGTTTCTCTGTTTTAACAATTATCTCTGGTAATCCCGTGTCGATTGGCATATCTATTGCATCAAAGATATATCCACCACAAAGTTGATTGACAACGGCTTTGATACTTGTTGCCGTATTTTCACCATGAGCTACTAGTAATCCATGCATTGATAAAGTTTCATCAATATATTCACTTAATAATATTGTCATTAATATATTAGCTATAGATTCGTTCAAATTAATTGAATTATTCATTGTATCAAGGAAATATTTTGTAACATAACTTGATCTACGATAATTTGAATTCAATTTAAAACTTATTTTATCAAGTAATGTTTTATCAAGATCAAAATTAATTTTAAATAACTTGAACAGTAATTCACTCAAATATTTTGCTTGTTTTAATCCAAATTGCTCACAAATAATTCGATTATATGAATAGTTGAATTGCGAATATATCGGCTTTTCCAATTCTTGTAATTTAATTACTTTATCAAAATCATGAAGATGTTGAACAATATTTCTTTGTACATTACTCATATTATTAGTATCTGCAACGGCAAACCTATCTAGTAAGGTCTTTAATTCATTGAGTTCCTCATCCCAAACATTACTTGATTGCATCACCAACTTATTATTTGGATCAATTAAAATATCTGCTATTTTGTTTTTCTCACAACTTCCTAGTACAAAGTATTTATCAGTCAAAATCACTTTACTTTCATTCAATTGATCTTTATATGCATTGGCACATCCAACCTTAATACTATTTTTCAATTGTCCAATATTACCGTCTGACTTAAGATTTAATAACGAATCTATAACATTACCTTCAACTTCTATTTTCTTATTTATCCGAGTTGCTTCGTTATAAAAAATTGAATATATCAAGTTAAATCGTTCAACCTTAGGACGATCACTGTAACTAGGCAAGTGAACTGAAATTGAAATTCTTCGTCTAAAGGTTTCCAGCAATACTTCATTGGTATCTTCCGTTGTAGCGAACAGCAGACGAACTTTGGAATGTTCGACTTGTTTATTTTCACCCATTCTTCTGAATACACCGCTATCAATGAAATTAAAGAGTTTTTCCTGATTTTCACTATTTAATCGATGAACCTCGTCTAAAAATAGATAACCTCCATTTGCTTGTTTAAGTAATCCATCCTTTTGTTCATTGGCACCGGTGAAAGCTCCTTGGTTATAACCGAATAAAATACTAGACAATAATTCAGGATTATTGGCATAGTCAGCACAATTCAAAACTAAAAATGGTGCATTATCAGCAATTACATCCGAATCCTTAGCATATTGATATATTCTTTTTGCCAAGTAACTCTTACCAACCCCACTATCTCCAGTAATTATCATATTCAATCCATTGGGTGGATAGTGTACTGATGCCACACATTGAGAAATAACTTGTTTCAGGCTACCATCAGCTCCAATAAAATTATCAAAACTGTCTTTGTTAACGTTATTTTCATCACTTGATTCAATATTTTTCAATTGCCATAAAACTGGACGTCCCATTTTCTTCTCAACTAATCCATCCTCAACCAGTTGATTTAGATAATGGCTAGTTACCGAACGACTCAAATCCATCAAATTGGATAAATTCGTTGTGTCACTGGGTAATTTATTAGCCTTATCCAACTCCTTTAATTTATTTAGTAAATTCCCCTTTGCATCCAACAAGTCTCATCCCCTCAAGTATATCTTTATCTTATTGTTTACTTTATCATGGAAATACAAAAAAATTGCGATATAAAATAATCTAATATCACAGTTTTTATTTTATTCAAATAATTGAAAAATTTCTTCTTTTGTATTAACTTTCTTCAAATATTTTACGAAATCATCATGCATAAGTAATTTTGATGTAATAGATAAATATTCCAAATGACTATTATCGTTCTTATCTGGCATCAAAAATGAGACAACAATATCGGCTGGTTTATCATCAAATATCTTCCCGAATATTATTAGATTCTTATGCTATAAGAACAAAAAAAAGCTAGGTCAAAGGATTCTTCAATCCCCAACCTAGCTTTTTTTATTTTAAACCTAATCTTCTTTTGACATCTTCTAATTGTGCTTCAAGAACTGGATCACGTCTACTTAAAATATCTAGCGTACTTGCTGTAGACTTCTTTGTTGAATCTTTAATTTTTGTAGTCTTCTTTTGTTCGTTTGAACTCTTGTTATATTTTCTAACCCAAGCAGACACTTGTTGATAAGAAATATCGTATTTCTTACCTGTCATTTTATAATCATTGTCATGTGCAATGGCATAATTAGCGATCTCTTTTTGTTGTTTCTCATTGTACTTCATGCTAAAAACTCCTAAACAGCTTATTGTTTAAAATTATAACATATTTTTTGGGTTGAAAAACAGTAATATAGCTGAAGTAATAAAAAGAAGAGCAACCCGGGGAGGTTGCTCTTCTGCGCAATGAGGATCGGGTTAAACCGTATACCTCATTGTCATACTATCATATTATATGAATAAAAGCTCAAAAAAAAATGGTAGCTCAGGGAGGAACCACCATTCCAATAACAGAATTCTGCTATTTAAACATGAAATTATCAAAGGAGAGGAAATGTAGGAATATCTCCTCTCCAATAAATAATGTATCATAAATATATATATATTAATAATATTTTCCTAACAAAAAATGGAAAGTTTTTAATTTTAACACGATATAAACGTTGATATATCAACGTTTATTCAACTACTTATAATATATTGCTGAATTTATCTAGTTTATTACTAATATATTGCCATTATGTCAACATCTAAAAAGTCAAAAAGAAGTCGCGTTAGCAACTTCTCAGAGTTTGGCAATAAATTAAACATGAACAATCCCATTTGAAATGAATAATTACAAAAAAACTCTATGAAAATGAATGAAAGAAATCAAAATGTGTGTGGGAGTTGAGAGGCTTTGGATGTATATAAATTTGGGAAATTAGATTCATTCATAATCATTTTGAACATAATCCTGAGCTACAGGATTGGATTAATCCGCTTGATATCAACCGGTAGCTTTATTGTACCTCAATTGGACTATACCGTATACTACAAATTATTTATATTTAATTAACTATTTTTTTGTTATCAGTGGAAATTCCGGTGAAAATATCTATAATTTTTCTGAAATCTGGTGTCTCTAGTGTATTAGTTCGATAAATGACTAAAATATAAAATGGTGGTAATTTCAAATTATTGACCTCTACTTCTTGGATCCCTTCTTCGTGATAAAGTGCTGTCTCAGCTATAAAGCTAATGCCTTTATTCGCCTTAATCAAATTTAACAGCAAGTGATGGTCAGATGTTTCAAAGATAACTTTAGGTATCACATTATATCTATCTGTGAATCTCTTAAACACTTGTCTGTGAACAGAATTGTTGTCAGTTAAAATAAAATCTTCCTTTAATAAGTCAGTTAAGTCTATTGGACCATTAAAATTCCTTTTACTCGAGGCAATCAATTTGAAGTAATGTGTTTTTATTACTTCATATTTTAACTCCGCATCCTCCGGCAACTGTGTTGTACCCAATAAAGAAATGTCTGTGTGCCCTTTTTTTAATTCTTCCAATAATTCCTTTGAACCATCCACTACAGGTTCAATTAAATCTAATAGATTTTCATCACGTAATTGATCAAATACTTCCGGTAATAAGTAATTTGTGATTATTGGTGGTAACCCCATTTTTATTTTTTTTTCTTTAATTCGTGCTAAATCTTGCTTAGTTAAATAATCCTCACGCAAAATCCTTTTGATATGTGTTAACAATTGTTCCCCAGAATGCGTCAACGTTAGCGAATTAGCATAACTTTTACGATCAACCAATTTCACCCCATATTCGTCCTCTAATCTCTTTAGCGAGTAGGTAATCGTTGGTTGACTTACATGAAAATATCTTGCCGTATCAGAGAAGTTTTTTAATTCACTTAACTTTTGAAAATATTGACAATCCTTTATATTCATATTCTCACCTATAAATTATTTTTATCAATTATAACATATTTGACTATAATTTTTATCGAGGTATATAGTACTGTATGAAAGTTAAAGAAAGTTAATTCAGGAGGCATTTTTATGAAGGAATATAAAGGTTTAGACCTATTAAACAATCCATTCTTAAATAAAGGCACTGCTTTTACTAAAGAAGAAAGAAAAGAAAATGGAATCGAAGGTTTGTTACCTCCATTCGTTCAAACACTTGATCAACAAGTTGCTCAAGCATATGAACAATATGGTACAAAACCAACACCATTAGCAAAGCGCATGTACTTAATGGACTTGTTCAATGAAAACCGTACATTGTTCTACAAATTATTCAGTGAACACGTATATGACTTTATGCCAGTTGTATATGATCCAACTATTGCTGACACAATTGAAAACTACAGCCACTTTTTCTTAGATCCACAAAACGCTGCTTACTTATCAATTGATGATCCAGATAATATAGAAGCAACATTGAAAAACGCTGCTGGTGATCGTGATATTAAGTTGATCGTTGTTACTGACGGTGAAGGAATTCTTGGTATTGGTGATTGGGGTCTACAAGGTGTAGATATCTCTGTTGGTAAGCTTATGGTTTATACAGCTGCTGCCGGTGTTGATCCTAAGTCTGTTTTACCAGTTGTTCTTGATGTGGGTACTAACAACAAATCATTATTAGATGATGACTTGTATCTTGGTAATCATCATGAACGTGTTACTGGTGATACATACTACGATTTTGTTGATAAGTTTGTTGGCAAAGCAGAAGAATTATTCCCAGACATGTATCTTCACTTTGAAGATTTCGGTCGTGATAATGCTGCTAACATTTTGAACAAATACAAAGACCAAATTTTGACATTTAACGATGATATCCAAGGTACAGGTATTATTACACTTGCTGGTATTCTAGGCGCTTTGAATATTTCTAAAGAAAAATTCACTGACCAAGTTTATATGTCATTTGGTGCTGGTACTGCCGGTGCTGGTATTGCAAAACGTATCTTTGATGCAATGGTTGAAGAAGGTTTATCTGAAGAAGAAGCTAAGAAACACTTCTATCTAGTTGATAAGCAAGGCCTATTGTTCGATGATACAAAAGATTTAACACCTGAACAAAAGCCATTTACAAGAAGTCGTAGTGAATTTGCTAATGCAGACGAACTAACAACTCTTGAAGCTGCTGTTAAGGCTGTACACCCTACTATCCTTGTTGGTACATCTACACAACCTGGTTCATTTACAGAATCTATCATCAAAGAAATGGCTGCACATACAGCACGTCCTATCATCTTCCCATTATCAAATCCTACTAAACTTGCTGAAGCAAAGGCAGAAGATCTTTTGAAGTGGACTGACGGTAAAGCACTTGTAGCTACTGGTATTCCTGTTGAACCTGTTGAATACAAAGGTGTTACATACACTATTGGACAAGCTAACAATGCTCTTGTATATCCTGGCCTTGGTCTTGGTGCAATGGCTGTTAACGCTAAGCTACTTAGTGATGGAATGATCAACAAAGCTGCTCATTCATTAGGTGGAATTGTTGATACAACAAAAGCCGGTGCTGCTGTATTACCTCCAGTTTCAAAATTGGATGAATTCAGTATGACTGTTGCTATGGGTGTTGCACAACAAGCCATCGAAGAAAAGCTTACTGATAAAACAGATGCTAAAAAAGCTATCGATGACATCAATTGGGAACCAAAATATTAATATTTAAAAAGTTATAAGAGAAGGGGAATTATCTCATGGAAGCATTTATCACATCACTTGAAAGTGTTGCTGAAATCGTAATTGTTATCGCCCTTGGCTACTGGTTAAGAAGCTCAGGCCGTTTGGGTGATGAATTTAAGGGAAATATTTCATTTATTATTATGAAAATTGCTTTACCTGCATCAATCTTTGTATCAGTGTTGAAGTATTTGACACGTGATAAATTATCTACTCTAACTGGCGGACTAGTTTTTGCCTTTGCCAGTTTTGCATGCAGTTACTTACTAGCATGGATCTTGACAAAAGTATTTCATATTAAAAAGGGTCGTCGTGGTACATTCATTAACATGTTTGCCAATGCCAACACAATTTTCATTGGTCTACCACTTAACATGGCTCTATTCGGTTCAAAGAGTTTACCATTCTTCCTTGTTTACTATGTTATGAATACTATTTCTACTTGGGCTGTCGGAGTGTTCTTTATCTCATCTGATGATCCAACTGTTGAAAAAGGCGCTAAGAAAGACTTCAATTGGAAAAAGTTACTACCTGCTCCACTTGTAGGTTTCTTAGTTTCATTAGTATTCTTACTACTAGCTATTCCTGTTCCAGAATGGATTAACAAGACACTTGATATGGTCGGTGGTATTGTTACACCTATGTCACTTATCTACATTGGTATTATCTTAGCTGATGCCGGTTTGAAGTCAATTGGCTTTGACCGTGATACGATTTTGGCTTTACTTGGTAGATTCGTATTTGCTCCAGCAATCATGATTGGATTTGTATTGTTAGGCAAATCAATGGGTAACCCAATGCCAAGTCTTGAAAGTAGTACATTAATTATCCAAGCTGCTGCTCCTGGACTTGCTGTTTTACCTATCTTAGTTGGACAATCGCACGGTGATGTTGAATATGCAACTAATGTTGTTACAACTTCAACAGTCCTATTCGTTATCGTTGTTCCAATCTTGATGCAAGTTGTTAACTTCATCTAGTTAATAAATTAAATTAATTGATTCATCCTCCAAATAACTAAATAAAAGGATCCAGAAGAAAAAATCTTCTGGGTCCTTTTTAATTGTCTGAAACTTCTTCAATTAATTTATTTAACACTTGTAACACGCCATGTTCATCATTTGTGCCCGTTCTATAATTTGCGTACTGTTCCATGCCTTCACTACCATTGGCCATTAGATAGCTGTATTTAACAGCCTGTAGCATTTCTTTATCGTTGAACGTATCACCAAAGGCCATCATCTTTGAAGGATCAATATCCAAGTAGTTACCAATCAATCTTATGGCACCACCCTTGTCTATTCCCTTATTCATGATGTCGATCCAAACTTCACCACTTACAACTACTGAGAAGTTATCTCCAAATTCTGGTTCAAAAATATCATCATAATATTTTTGACTATGTCCATTTGGAAAATAAATAGTAAATTTATTTGCATCTCTTTGTATCGTTCTCAAATCATCTACTAATTCCACTTTTGTATAAAATGTCTTTAAAAATGGAACATACTTCTCGTATTTCTTATTTACATAAGCGGCATCCAATGCACAAATAATGGGAACACCATCGGTATCATCTTCAACAAAATGTACCATTCGTTGATAATCTGGCACATCAATCAAACTCTTGAATAAGATCTTACCCTTATAACTTACCAATCCTCCATTATCACAAATAAATGTCATTTCGTTTTTTAACTCTGGAAACAGATCCTGTAATGTATAAATTGGTCTACCACTAGCAATCCCAAAATTTATATCCAGTTTCATTAAGTTGTTGATTATATCATCAATTCCAGCTGGTAATTTACTGTTACTTTCCAACAATGTTTTATCCATATCGGATGCAACAAATTTTACATCTTTCATTCGGAAATCTCCTCAAATTTTCTTTTTACTACTACTATGTTAGCACTTTCATAGTTTATTGAAAATCCAAACATATCTTACTTCATATAATTTTTGTTATGTAACCTTGAATATAATTCACTTTCTCTAAACTTGACAGAAACAAAAAACAATATCACCATTAGTATAAGATAAAATACTTTTCGGAGGCATTTCAATGACTTTATTGAACACTAGTTTTCGTACTAATTATTTACACACATATTTTAAAGCAACCGTGGTAATTCCAGATACTGATGAGTCAGATTATAAGGTCGTTTGGTTACTGCACGGTTACACCGCTGACGATACAACTTGGATTAGAAATTATAACGTTGAGAGTCTGGCAAATAAATACAATTGGGCAATCATTATGCCTGAAGGAAGAAACTCATTTTATACTGATTCAGACTTCATTCCCTATTACAGTTTCTTCACCAAAGAATTAGTACCAAAAATGCAAAAGCTATTGCCCATTTCCTCTAAGCCAGAAGACAACTATATTGCCGGTGTAAGTATGGGTGGTTATGGAGCATTGAAGATTGGATTGGAAAATCCTGATAAATTCAGTCGTATCGCTGCAATGTCACCTGTAGCAGATATTGAACATTTTAGAAACAATCCAGGTAGCCCAATGCCACTGAATGCATTTGACACAATTTTTGATTCAACAGAAAAAATTCACGATAATCAACTGGCCAATATTTTGGATAACACGAATTCAACTGATCAAAAAATTCTCCAATTATGTGGTGATGATGACTTTATGCATGATGATAATATCGAATTAAAGAATCAACTTACAAAGAAATTCAAAGATAATTACAAATGGATGCCAGTAAATGGTGATCATTCTTGGACTACTTGGGTTGAAAATGTTGATGGCGTATTTAATTGGCTAAATAGATAGCATTACTTTTATCAAGGACCAATTTCATAATTCTTGTAAAATACACAAAATGATTTACAATCATTAACATAATCAATTTACCGAGGTCTTAAAATGACATTAATAAATATGAGTTATCGAACAAATTACTTACATACATACTTTAAAACTACCATTGTAATCCCGGATTCAAATAAAAAAGAATACAAAGCTGTCTGGTTGCTCCACGGATACACTGGGGATGACACGGCTTGGATTAGACATGCAAATATTGAAAAATTAGCACGTGAACATGATTGGGCAATCATCATGCCTGAAGGACGCAATGCTTTTTATACAGATTCTTCCTTTATACCTTATTATTCATATTTTGTAGATGAATTGATCCCGAAAATTCAAGGAATGTTTCCAATTTCTAACAAACCTGAAGATAACTACATTGTGGGATCAAGTATGGGCGGATATGGTGCATTAAAGATTGGTTTTACTAACCCTGATAAATTCAGTAAAATTGCGGCATTGTCACCTATAACAGATATTGAAAATTTCAAAAAGAATCCTCAATGTCCTATGGACGAACATACTTTTGACTCCATATTTGACTCAGAAGAAAAAATTCAAGCTAATCAACTGACTACTATTTTCAATCGACTCAAACCAAATCAAAAAGTCCTAACACTTTGTGGCGATGAAGATTACATGCATGAAGATAATGTCATGTTCAAAAACTTCTTAACTATTCATTTAACTAATAATTATACTTGGATGCCAGTAAATGGCGATCATTCGTGGGTTACATGGGTTAAAAATATCGATAAAGTATTTAAATGGCTAGAATAACAAAAGCACAATAAATTGACCAAAAATCAATTTATTGTGCTTTTTATTTTGATTCAATTGTCAAAGTTTTTATTGGTGATCTTCTCTTTTTTCATTATATCCACTAGATTCTTTGTATATTCACTTTCATAGATAATTGCAAATAACGTATCCAACACATATTCAAATGACAATTGTGAAGCAAATGTTCCTACCTTTACAAAATTGTATTCCGTTTGGGGAACTTCAATTACATACTTGGACAGTTTAGCCATCTCAGAATCAGTATCACCAGTTATTAAAATAGTGTCTCTATTCTCATGTTTTAAATAATTCAGATATTGTACAAACTCATGTGACCTACCACTATAACTAATAAATACGCCACTATCATTCTTATCCAAATTTAAGGAATGCCAACTACCTTCACCGTATTCTCCAGCAACTATCGGATAACGGTCTATCTTATTGAATTTATTTTGAAAGCTGCGTGCTCTGATCTGTGAATCTCCTGTACCAAACAAGAATATTCGCTTAGACTTGATTAATATCTTGGCTACTTTTTCCAAATTATGTTTATCAAGCTTATCAGCAGTTTTTTGAATTGACTCGATCGATAAATCAGCCATATTTTTAGCAATTTCAAAGGCAGAATCAGTCGCCGTAAAGGGAAAATTAGCATTAACATTGGATATTACATGTTGATTGTCCTGAACTTCCTTAACCAGGACAACACGAAAATCCTTAAAACCTGAGAATCCAAGTTTTTTAGTCAATCTTATTACGGCTGAATGAGACGAATAAGCTCTTTTGGCCAAATCTTGAACAGTGATTTTTGCCATATCAAGTTGATTATCTAAAATATATTCAGCAATTCTTTGTTCCGTTTCAGTAAAATTGGACTCTTGTTTCAATTTATCAATCACAGACACAAAATCACCTTCTTAGTTTCAATATATCATATTGGAACTAAGAAGGCATTTTGTTTTTAACCCAACTGAATATCTGCATCCCTTAAGGCCATATCTACAATTTCCATAACAGACTCACTATGATCCAACTCTTTTTTAACAAAATCCATATCATGATCTGCTACCAATTCATTAAACTTCTTAAATTCCTCATACATACGATGATCATTTATCTTATCATCAACATGTTTAGAAAATCCATTATTCAAATTAATATCAAAGTCTGATAGAACATTGGTTGGTCCATTAACAATGACTGAACCGGCATTACCTTGAATAGTTGTTTGAATCTTGGCTGAAGTGTCCTTAGACCCTATACATACTACTTTAGTATTTCCGTAATCCAATATCAGCATACCTGAAGTATCTATACCTCTTTCAATGTTTGCCATATACTTAACTGATTTAGGTTTTCCTAAGATACCAACAATAAAGTGAATATTATAGATATTAATATCCATCAAAGCTCCGCCACCCTTTTTAGGATCAAAGACTGGTAATATTTTACCTTCCTTGAAAGCATCGTATCTGTGTGAATATTGAGAGTAATTACATTCAATTAACTTTATATCACCAATTTTTTTAAGTGATTCTTTTAATTCTTTGTAATTGGTCAAATATTGATTAGTTATAGCTTCTACCAATATTAGATTCTTATCTAAAGCTAATTTTTTAAGTTCACGCATCTCTGACAACTTGAGCGTGAACGGCTTTTCACAAATAACATTCTTACCAGACTCCAAAGCCTTCTTGGCATATGCGTAATGTAAAAAGTTTGGTAAAGCAACATAAACTGTATCAATATCGGCTTGTTTCAAACATTCCTCATAATTTGTAAACACTTTTTTGATTCCATATTTTTCACTTAGTTCTTGCATCGTGGGAACATCTTGTTCAACTCCAACAATGGCATTCAATTTAATTTCTGGAATATCTGAAACCATTGTTAAATAATCTTTAACAATCATTCCAGCTCCTATAATGGCTAATTTCATTTTATTTATCCTTTCTAGATCATATATCTGTGGTACTTAAATCAACTGAATCAATCTCTGATTTTTTAGCAGTCAATTTTTCTTCTTTCTCTATTTCACTTTTTAGTGCCAAATTATCAGCCATCTTAAAAAACGGAAAATATATAATTCCACTTAAAAAGATTTGAAAAACATTTAATAGTGCACCACGCCAACCACTAACTAAAAATCCAGCAATAATCGGTGGTGTGGTCCACGGAATATTAATCCCATTTGTATAAGGAACAATTCCTAGTTTCATTGAATAGTAAGTAATAATTGCCATAATAATAGGAGTCAAAATGAACGGTAAAACTAACATAGGATTCAAAACAATTGGTAATCCAAATATTATTGGTTCATTGATAGTAAATATCTCAGGAATAATCGCCAATTTTCCAATTGCCTTAAATTGTTTAGATTTTGCGAAGAAAAATAGCAGTAATACTAGTCCAAAAGTTGCACCAGATCCACCAACTTTAACGAAATTTGAATAAAATTGATAGTCAACAATGTTGGGAATACGATGTCCGGCCGATACAGCTGATGCATTTTGTGCAGTTAGCGATAACCATATTGGCTGCATAATACTTCCAACAATGTTGGCTCCATGAATACCAAAACTCCAAAGTAACCCTTCTACCAAAATCACTAAAATTGTTGCTGGTAATGTACTACCTAATGAAGTTAGAGGTGTTTGTAAGTTATTGAATATAAATGTCTGAACACTGCCAAAACTAGTTGAAGCAAAAACAATCCTAACGAAGTTAAAAACAATAATTATTATGGCTATTGGGATAAGCGAAGAAAAGGATTTAGATACATTTAAAGGAACCGAATCAGGCATTGTGATTTTCCAGCCTTTTTTAACTGTGTATCTTAAAATTTCAACTGCTAAAATTGAAGAAATCATTCCTACAAATAAGCCTGAAGCTCCAACATTAGTAAGTGGAATACCAGTTCCTAAATCAGTATCAACAAATTTTGATAACGGTGTAACAACGAAAAAAGCTGCAAGTGCTGAAAAAATACTACTTATCCTATCTATTTTGTATGATTTAGCAAGCTCATTGGCAATACCAATAATTACATAAATACTCATCATATTCATTGTTACATCATTAGGTGCCAGAAATAAATTCTGCCAAGTTTTACCAAATGTATGTGTCATAAAATTGCTATATGCATCAATTGGCATATAGGCAAATAACAGGAAAAAAGAACCAACAATAAGTAACGGCATTGCCGCCATAAAGGCGTTTTTAATTGCAGATAAATAACGATTCTGATCCAACTTGACGGCAATCGGCGTCATCTTGCTCTCAAAAATACTCATTAATTTTTGCATTTTGCCTCTCCTATTCTCAAAATCACTTCATCTGTCTAATTCCTTCTTCAAGTATTTCAATTTGCTTAATTGTTTCTTCATCCTTAACTATTTTGTCTGCACCATTAATAATAGAATCATAAACACCTTGATATACTCGACTGTAATCGCCAATTTCTGAGACGACTTTTTCTTCATGATAATTATTGTCATCATCGTAATACGTAAGAGTTCCATAATCCTTGGGATCGTCTATTCCAAAATCATCATTGTCTGGCATATAAAAGTGTTTGAGGTCAATTTCTTGATGATCCATATCTTGCTTTATAAACATTCCTTTTTTACCATAAACAACAAAGCTAGGACGAGGTTTGATTCTAAAGTAACTTGATTTAACTGACACTTTCATCACGCCATAGTACATGTCCAAATCAAAGTAATCATTCATTCTATTCTTCCCCAGTAACTGACGAACATCATAATGGATTGAATCAGGATTACCGAAGAACGACAAAATTTGATCTATTGTATGGCATCCATGTCCGTATAAATAACTCGTCCCAATCGAAAACTCTTTTACATTCTCGGGCACATATGGACGATAATAGTCATATGTTGACTCAACCTCTAAAATATCTCCTAAGACACCACTCTTAATAACTTTTTGGAGAGTTAGAAAATCAGAATCAAAGCGTCTATTTTGATAGCATTGTAAAAACAAATGCTTACTTTTAGCCAATGCAAATAATTCTTTTGCCTCTTTAGATGTAGATACAAATGGCTTTTCAAGTAAGACATTCTTACCTGCTTCAAGTGCCTCTTTGGCTAGCGAATAATGTAAATTTGCCGGTACACTGACTGTAACTAATTGAATTTCTGGATCATTTAATACATCATCAATATTTTGGGTATATTTAACACCTTCAATTTTTTTCCAAACCCCTTTTGATGGCGCATAAATGGTTTTGACTTTAATATTGTCTTTGTTTAATACAAACGGTAAATGATAACGATTAACACTCTTGCCATTTCCGATAAATCCCATTGTTAACATAATTAGTTCCTCCTGATTACTTAATAAATTTATTATATGTTCTAACATTCACAAATCAGTAATTTCTCTTGATCTTGGTACAAATGTTCAAAGATAATCGACTATAACAATCCAATCGTTGAACAAAATGTTCAAAAAAATAGACATGTACACTGTTTTTACAGCACACATGTCTATTTATTATTTTTAAAACCTATTCAATCACATCGATATTTTTATTAATCAGCTTACATACAATATCACGTTTTTCTTTCAGGGTCGTGGCCTCTTTATAAATATTCTCACGTGGTGGTATCCTAATATCATCACGCCTTAAAGCACCTAACGTATCTCCATGAACAATATATACGTCAATATCAAATAAAACACCTAATGGATTGATATTTTCAAAAATAACAGCTGAATTTTTAACGATCTGAGCATCTGCACCAACAATTGCAAAAGCTTGAGGACCAGTTGCGATATCCCAGACAATTTTCTTTTCAATCTTAAAATCTTTGATAAATTCAGTGAAACCTTTTTCAAAAATATTACTCAAATATTGATTGTTTTTGATTGGTCCAGGAATATTCAACTTTGCACTTACTAGTGATCCATAATCAGGCACTTCATCGGAAAGATACTTTCTCTCACCAACATTTGCTACATGACTAAAATTTATTTGGGCATCACTTTGCTCAAAGCCTTCTGAAAAAATATCAATCATTCCTAAACGCTCCTAATTCATGTAATTTTGACACTATGTCAATTCTAGATTCATTTTACCATGAATTCACAAAATAATTTGAATCAATATATCATAATGATAGTTTAGGAATCTGATTCTTAATAACTATCATTTTTAATAATTTTAATTAACATGAATTTTTGCACAAAGAAACTCACATTTTTTAAGAATGCGAGTTTCTTTATTTGAAAATATAAATGGTTCTAATTATTATCTAATAAAGCTCTAATCAATAAAATTCTTTTTGGTAATGAAATAAAATGGAATTGCTACTACCAAGGCACCAAGTCCCCAAATTAAATTGATTGCTTCTGTATTGATCAATAGCCAGATCGATACTACTACCGCAATAATCGGAATTGTCCAACCAAATGGAATCTTGAATCCAGTTGGTCTATTCTTCATAGTCTTTCTAAATACTAAAACAGCAATACATGCAGGTATATATTGTGCAAATCTGGAAACTGCACTAATTTGCGCTAGAGTGGCAAATGTTCCTGACATGGCAATGGTCCAACCTAATATTGTTGAAACAATGATGGCAATATAGGGTGATCCTTTACTGTTCTTCCTTTTTAGAATTGCAGGCATCATACCATGATTGGCCATGGCAACACCTGATCTAGGTGTGATGAACGATGAAGAAACACAGATACCACCGATCGATAATAATGTACCAGCAGCAATTAGATATTTACCAAAATTACCCAAAATTTTGGCAAAAGCATCTTGAACAGGGGCAACACTATTGGCCAAACTACTTCCTAATACCCCGATACATACTGCTTGAATCAATAAATAAAACGACGCTACTACTAACAAGATAACAATTAATGCACGTGGTAAATTCTTTTCAGGGTTCTTCATTTCACCTGCGGCAACGACTGCACCTTCAACACCTGTAAATGCATAAAACATCGTCATTGAAGCAACCGCAAACGAACTTGAATTGGCAACTTTACTTGGCAAAAATGGTGTGAAATTACTCCCTTTAATAAACCAGATACCTATAGCAATAAATATTACTAATGGTAATAGCTTAGAGATGGTAATTGTATTGTTAATAATTGATGTAACCTTCAATCCAGAAATATTCATTGCCATCAAAACTATGGCAATTACAGTAACTACAATGTCTTTTGATACGGTATTATTCAACGAAGTAAAAATACCACCTAGTGCTGTGGCAAAACCAACATACATTGTACCTTCCGCAATAATCCTAATAGCCCAAGTAACAAAGCCAACTTCATAACCTACAAAGTTCCCAAATGCCGCTTTTGCATAAACATATGGACCACCAGTTTCGTCAAATAAACTAGCGTCTTCAGCCAAACAAAGTCCAATCGTAAGTATTAAAAATGCATCAAACACCAAAACTATCAAACTTGCTGGTCCAAAAAGCTTCATACCTTGATTGGGTAATAAAAAAATACCTGAGCCAATAATTCCGTTAATACCAAATAATAAAATCGTCCAAAAACCCATTTTGTGATTTGTACTAGTTTTTTCCATATTAATTTTCCCCTATTCATAAATTAGGTTCTAGCGATAAAGTCCTTGAATATTGCTAGCTGTTTAGGATATTCCTGCCACATATTTTCAGGATGCCATTGGACTGCCTGTACACTTGCATCGTCATTTTCAATGGCCTCTATAACACCATCTGATGCTGTAGCAACGACCTTTACACTTGGGGCTGGTTCTTTAATTGCCTGATGGTGTCTAGAATTTACAAATGATGTTAACCCAACAGAATTTTGTAATATAGATTTCTTTATATCAACATGATGTGTCGGTTGATTACCTGGTGCATTTTGATGATGCTTCAGCAATGTGGGTTCACCATATTGAGTTGTTAAATCCTGATAAACGCTACCACCTAGTGCAATGTTAATAATTTGAGCACCACGACAGATTCCTAAGATAGGGATATGTTTTTCAACGGCTTTTTTTATTAATGCTATTTCAAAAATATCTCGATTACGATTTGTTGTTCCCAATTTTGGAATGGGTTCTTCACCCATAAATGTCGGATCCACATCAGGACCACCAGTGAATATGATGCCATCAAGCTTTTCAAGCAATGAATCAACTTTGTCTACTGGAATATATGGCAAGCTAATCGGGATTCCACCAGCTGTTAACACGGCATCTACTATAGGACGCGGGACAAAGTCAGCCGACTTTTGATTAATGACTGCTGTTGCCTCTAAGAATACGTCAGCTGTAATACCAATTATTTTGCTCATTTTACTACCTCTTTTAGTTATTGTATGTTGATAAGATTAGCACCTTTTTAATCTAAGTCAAATAATTAAATAATTTAATTAGATATTTTTTAATGTTAAACAGTCAAAAAAAACCGAACTCATAAGCTGTGAGTTCGGTAATTTTTTTAAATTATTTTATTTTTAAATCTTTAACACTGTTTTCTATGATTTCTAATGGTGAATCAACTTGTGCCATGGTTGCTGCTGCGTAGGCACCTTCAACTAAAGCAACATCAAAACGATGTATAACTTTATCACTCATCTCTGAAACCATATCAAGATTCATTTTGGAACTACCCAAGTCGTAAAAGGCTAATATTTCATCACCAGTATTACTATCTACTGCCTCTTGTACTTTTTGTATAGAACTTCCGATTTCATTATCATCTGTTCCACCAGCAGTTGTTATAGATACATTTGGTGCTGCCTCAGCAATTAGTTCTTTAACACCTTCAGCAATTTTGTTCGAATGAGATACAATTACTATTCCAAATTTCATTAATCAATTATCTCCTAATACGTCTACTAATGATTCAAATAAGTAGGCGCTAGATTGTGATCCCGGATCCAAATGACCTTTTGATTTTTCCTCTAAATAACTAGCACGTCCCTTTGTTGCCACCATATCTTTGGTTGAATTCAAAGCTGTATCCACATTTGCTTTATCTAATTTATTTGATTTCAAATCATCAGCGATTGGTTGCCAGACATCTATCATAGTTTTCATTTTAACATCAGATTCACCGCGACGTTTTATGCCATCTGAACCAACTTGAATCAAATCAGATAATTCAATATTTTCAGTTTTTACGGCCTTAGACATATCAAGAAATGCTGTTCCATACAATGGTCCAGAAGCTCCACCGACTTTTTGAATCATGGCAAAGGCTACTGCCTTATACAGATCAGATACAGTATTTGGAGTTTTTTTAGATAATGATTCAGTGATTGCTTTCGCACCACGGTCCATGTTTGTACCATGATCACCGTCACCTATCGCTGTATCCAATTCATTTAAATACGCCTTATTTGTTTCGAGTTTTTGAACAAATAATTCAACCCACTTTTGTGACTGTTCTAATTCAAGTTTCATAAAAAACATCCCTTCTAAACCTAATTTACCAACCAATCGTAACGACCGGCTCCTTTAATTTATCGATCCAATCATCATTTGCTTTCATGATTGTTAGTGAGATTCCTTGCATATCAAGGGAAGTTACAAGATTACCAACTTTACTGAATTCAACATCAATATTTTTTGATTCCAACTCATCCAAAACATTATTGGCAAATATATATTGTTCCATCAATGGAGTACCACCCATACCATTTATCAAAACAGCAAACTTACCAGATTTATCATCAAATTCTTTAATGATTTTTTCAATCAATTCATGTGCTAATTCTTTAGCCGGTTGGATTTTTTCAACTGAATATCCACGTTCATTATGAATACCTATACCATATTCTATTTCGTCATCTTTCAATTCAAACCCTGGATGGCCAACAGCTGGCACAGTTGCCGCATGCAATGCAATACCAATAGTCTTAGTATTATCAACTACACTTTTTCCTAGTTTTACTAATTCATCTAGGCTTTCACCCAAACGTGCTGCCGCACCGATAATCTTCTCAACCAATGCAGTACCTGCTACACCACGTTTACCTTGAGTAAATTCACTATTTTTAACAGATATATCATCATCTACAACAACGGTAGCAATTTTTATATCATCTGCCTCAGCCATTTCCTTTGCCATATCAAAGTTCATAATATCGCCAGAATAATTCTTAACTATCAGCAACACACCAAGTCCTTGGTCAACAGCACAAATAGCTTCATAAATTTGATCCGGTGTTGGTGATGTAAATACCTCCCCTGCAACGGCAGCTGAAAGCATTCCATCACCGACAAATCCTGCATGTAATGGCTCATGTCCACTTCCACCACCAGATACTATACCAACTTGCTTGTGTTCAGAAAACAACTTATCGTTTCTCACCACAGCAGTAGTTCCCTCAATTTCTTTCAATAGATCAGAATTAGTTCTAACCAACCCAGAAATCATTTCAGGGACAATGTCCTCAACATTATTGATGATCTTTTTCATTAATGAATCCTCCATTTCAAACGACTGAATACGATTACAATTTCAATTATACTTCATTACGAAAATGATGACATCTATTAGGGCCAAATGCACACATTTAGAAACAAAAAAGCACAATGAATTAAATTCATCATGCCTTTAATAACGATTCACAATACAAAATCACTCCTAGGATAGTTCAACATCAAGTGACTTTATATTCAATTACAAATAATTAATTAGCAATTACTTAAAAAAATCAACTAGTCTGTTACTGGATCTGCATCAGTATCACCTGACTGTTTATCATTTAACTTACCGACGATAAAGTGTAAAGCCTTATCAGCATGTCTTGTTAAATCAATATACTGTTTACCAGTAGTTGTAATCATTGAAACATCAGAATGATCAGCTTCTTCTTTCAATGAATCACGCATAGCATCCATTTGTGGAGCCAAAACAACAACATCCATATCAGGTAGTAAATCACTATGTGCACCATAAGCTGCGGCTGCAGCTTCAACAGGCAAATCTTTTTCTTTAGACATCTTGTTCAATGCGTTGGCAAGAATACCTGAAGTACCACCACCAGCACAGATAACTAAAATATTTAGTTCTTTTTTATCTTTTGTTAGACCTAAAGGAATATCACCTGCTGCTGTAGCGACAACAGCTGATGTATCGGCATTTGGATCAACTCCATTTTTCTTTGCTTCTGCTGCTTTATCTGCCTCTTCGGCAACCTTTTGAGCATCATAGGCTTTGAAGAATGGATAGTAGAAGATAAAATCAACGACCAACAGTAAGAATACCAAAATTAAAGCTTGAATTGAGAATCCAGTACCCATGTACAATCCAATAGGACCCGGTGTTGTCCATGGTAAGTTATAGATAAATCCGTTCATCCCCAAATGATCAATGAAGAATTTGAATAACCATACGTTCAAGATTGGTGTTAATAGAAATGGAATAAAGAATACGGGGTTCAAAATTAATGGGGCACCAAACAAAATGGGCTCATTAACACCGAATGAAACAGGAATTGCTGCCGCACGACCAACAGCCTTTAACTCACTTGATTTAGCCATCAATGCAAACATATAAGTAATTACTAATGTTGCACCAGTACCACCAAGTGTGGCAACAAAGTATTGTGTACCTTGTGCTAATACATCTGTAGCGTGTCCGCCAGTTTGAAACATCTTTAAGTTGGCTTCAACGTTTGATAAATAAATAGCTGTAACAGCTGGTTCAACAATTGATGGACCTTGAATACCAATGAACCAGAAGAATGCCATAGCACCATAGATAATTGCCAAACCGACATAACCATCAGCGGCAGTAAACAATGGAGCCAATACTTGAATGATCCAAGCAGCTAAGTTAGTACCTGTTGCTGCACGGAACGCAATATCAAATATTGCAAAAACAGATGTTGATAATGCAAATGGAATAATATTTGCGAATGCTGATGAAATATTCTGTGGAACTGCATCAGGCATCTTGATTGTAATATGATTCTTAAAACATACATAATAAAGATTTGGAACAATAAAACCAACTAAGAATGCGGCCAATAGACCTTTAGTACCCATGTAACCTGTTGTAAAGAACAAACCAAGTTTATTATTAAATGGGTCAACGGCAACTAGTAAGAATGCAATTTGTGCTGCAAACATAACTGAAGCTGTGGGAATTTGGTTAATCTTAGCTAACTTCAAATTTTTACTCTTTGTAAGTGCTCTAGCAACGTTAGCAGCTGCCATTAATGATAAGACACCCATTGAGTAGTTATAAACCTTTAATAATCCATCACTAACATTTGTTGGCCAGTAAAAACCCCAAATATTAGGAACGTTTGCTACAAGTAAGAACAAACTGGAAAAGATGATGATCGGCATTAACGAAATAAAACCATCACGAACAGCTTGTAGGTATATGTTAGCAGATAATTTCTTGAAAAATGGTTGAGCTTTTTCAATTTGCTTAACAATTCCGTTCATAATTCTTACTCCCCTCAAAATTTAATATCTTTTTTATCTATTTCATACCAAGCTTTTGCTCAATTTTATTGATACGATCATATTCATCAATAAAGAACTCAACTTGATCTTTTAACATCATCGTTGTCATCAGTGTATCTTGACCATGAACCATAATGAATGTGACATCCATATCCATACCACCAGCTTCATTAGCTAGAAGCTTTGTTTGTTCATTATGAGCATCGACGATTGATTGATTGGACTCCTCCAAAAACTTACGAGCTTCGTCAATTTCACCATCACGAGCTTTATTTAAAGCCTTGATCAAAGCTGTTTTTGCATCCCCTGCATAAGCAACGATTGCGAATCCTGTCATTGATATTTCTTCTTTTGTAACTGCCATAATAATTACCTCACTTAATTATTTGCTTTCTCTTGTGTTAATCGTTGAATATGAATTATAAAGTATAGAAGTTCGTTACCACTCAATTTCTTATCTAGTTTAAGTTGAAGTTGTTCATAGATATTCTTAGCAATATCAAACGATTTTGGATACGCTTTCATCATTTCTGACTCAAGTTTCTCATTTAATTTATCGTTATCCTTACTCGGTGTATCCAATCTACCTGCCAAATATTGGAGATGAATCATGAATCTGTCATAATAATTTGCATTATCATCAAATCTGATAATATTATTTTGACCCAAAACATCTTTAACAACTTTATTAATATCGATTGTTTGTTTCTTATTCAACTTTCCTTCTTTTGACTCTTCACCTTTTGCGTTAATAAAATGCAGTGCAATACTTTTCATTTCTGATTCTGGAAAATCAACATTCAAATTTTTATTAATTACATCTAATCCGTAACTAGCAATTAAATATTCTCTTGGATATTGATTACTCATATCAGGAACAACACTTTCAGTATATGTATCTGCTAGAAATCTCTGGTAAGCCCCATAAATGTGATCACTTAAAGTAATATAAACGTAATCTAGTACGTTGTAATTGAATTTTCTTTTAGCATAATCAATAATTTCATAAGTAGTCGTAACCACATCTATTGGAATGTCTTTCATTAAAAAGTACAAATTTTGTTGAGATTCCTTAGTGTTCAAATAAAAAATCTTTTCAATTCTATCAGTATCAATATCCGCACCCTTTGATTTCCCAAAGGCAATCCCTTTGCCCTTCACAATAGCCTGACGCTTGTCTCCTAGGTTGACTAACGCACTGTTATTGTTAAAGACTTGGGCTATCTTTACCATCGCTTTCCCCCCTTTCTGCACAAAAAAGCGAGACTACCAGTATTGTAAAAAAGTCTGGCATTAACTATGTTATATGCCCGTAACTTTAATTACAATACTTAGTAATCTCGCCTAATTTAATAGTAACGATTTACTTTGCTTTATTTTTTCAACAAGTTCATTGTATAACACAATACACCATTTGTAAACGTTTACAAACATCTAATTTACAAAAGTAAACAAAAAGTCCCCAAAAGTTAACAGCTTTTGGGGATTTTTCATTTTATATTTCACTTCTAGGGGGAAGTCAAAATATAATTAATCTTCTATTTCATGTGTTTCACTAAGTTTCTTAAACCAAAAGGCACTCTTTTTAACGTAACGCTTTTGTGTTGGAAAATCGACAAAGAATAATCCATAACGCTTACTATAACCATTGGTCCATGAGAATTGATCTTGTAGTGACCAAATGAAATATCCTTTAACATTGGCACCGTCTGAAATCGCATCAGCAATAGCACCAAAGTACTTCTTCAAGTAGTCAATTCGTTTAGGATCATCAATGATTGTTTCATCTGTGGCATTCTCTGGTAGTTCTTCTTTAAGACCAATCCCGTTCTCTGTTACATAAGTGGCTGGTACCAAAGGATATTCATCATGAATCCTCATAAGGATATCATGCATCCCTTTGGGATAGATTGGCCAATCCCAATCAGTTGTTTCAACATCATCTGGTTTTTTCTCTTCACCAATTCCATGGATTCGAGAAACTGAAGTTCCTTTAGCACCTGTTCCATTATGAACAGTCTCTGATGCACCATCGTAAGCGCGCAACCATTTACTAAAGTAATTATTTACACCAACAAAATCAAGCTTATGGGCAGCCGCACTGATTTCTTTCATCTCTGAATCAGAATATTTAAACATAGGTTGATCATTAGCATCAAGAATTTCTTTAACTAAATCAAGTGTTTCTTGATGATATTTTCCGGCTAGTGTTCCATCCAAATATAGTCTATTTTCAAACGCATCTTGTAATGCGGCAGCATGCTTGTCTTCTTTACTATCACTATATGGATAAACTGTCTGAAGTGCGTGAACGATTCCAATTTCACCGCCTAAATTCATGTCTTTATATGCATTAACAATTCTAGCATGGACAAGAATCTGATTGTGTTCTGCTTGGAAAGTCTTATCGAAACGGCCTTTTTCAGCAGGTGGGAATGTTCCAGAAGTATATTGTTGAATAGCCATTGATGTTGGTTCATTAATAGTGATCCAATGAGTAACCTCAGGGAATTCTTTGAAACAGTATTTGGCATAAGCTAGGAAGTCATCAAGCATTTCTTGACTCAACCAGTCTCCAGCTTCATGTAATCTTTCTGGTGTATCAAAATGATGCAAGGTTACATAGGGAACAATATTATGTTTTTCACATGAGGCAAATAACTTATGATAATAAGCAACTCCACGTGGTTCTATTTTTCCAGCACCATCTGGGAATATACGTGACCAAGCAATAGAAACTCTAATAACTTGAACTCCATATTCCTGTGCTAGTGTTAAGTCTTCATCATAGCGATGATAAAAGTCAGCTGCAGGATCTGGACTGAATCTACCTTGTTTCTCTAAGAAATCATCCCAAAGAACACGCCCCTTGCCATCTTCTTTAGTAGCACCCTCGACTTGATATGCGGCACTTGCGCCGCCCATTAGAAAATCTTTTGGTAATGTTTTACTCATTTATATCCTCCTCAGTAAAGCGTTTTCACTAATTAACTATATATGTTCTTTTACAAACTTCAAGGCCATATCAGGATCTCGTGTTAAAGCAATGTATTCCTTACCTGACGTTGTGGCTAATTTAGCACCATACTTATCAGTTATTTTCTTAACATTTCCTTTCATACTATCCATTTGTGGAGCTAAAATGACCAAATCCATATCTTGAATCATATTCATATCTTGACCATAAGCACGTGCAGCAGCGGATAATGGTAAATCACGATCTTTAGCAATTTTATTCAAAGCATTGGCTAAAATACCAGACGTTCCACCACCGGCACATATAACCATAACTGCAGTTTCTTTTGTAAATCCAGCATTTATTGATGCTGCATCATCAACTTTTTCTACTGTGGCACTAGCTCCAGAACTTGCTGTAGCCATGACCGTTCCATCAGCTGAAACTTCTACATCAGAATCATTATCATCATCAATAGCATTTTCTTCATCAGAATCAAGATTCAAACCTACTTCTTTAGCTTTCTTTGCTTCTTCTTCAAGCATTTGACCATCGTAAACTCTCATGAATGGGAACCAGATGAAGACATCGATTACTAAACTCAATAATACGAATACAAATGATAATGGAGCAAATCCAGTACTTATTAAAATACCAATTGGTGCTGGAATGACCCAAGGCATAACGTACATCATACCGTTCATACCCAGTGTGACAATAAAGAACTTGTACAAACAAATATTAACCATTGGTGTAAGGATAAATGGAATAAAGAATACAGGGTTCATAATAATTGGAGCACCAAACAAAATTGGTTCGTTAACTGAGAATGCAACTGGAATAAATGAAGCTTTACCAATAGCTTTCAGTTGTTTTGATCTGGCAAGTAATAAGAACATAAATCCAAGAACAAAGGTTGATCCTGTACCACCCATGTTCATAACATAATCTTGTGTGTTTTGAGCAAGAATATGTGTGGCTTGTTGGCCAGCTTGGAATAACTTCAAGTTAGCTTCAGTATTTGTAATTTCAATAGCTGCAACGGCTGGGGCAACAATTGATGGTCCTTGAACACCTACGAACCAGAAGAAAGCCATAGCACCGGCAATAATTGCAAGACCAATGTATGAATCACTAGCTGAAAAGACAGGTGCTAAAAGTGCAACGATCAATTCTGGCAAGTTCTTACCAGTTGTACTCATGAGTAAGAGTGAAAATGCCCAGAAAGCTGTAACTGATAGAGCCATAGGAATAACATCTTTAAAAGTCTGAGAGATATTCTGTGGTACCTGTGGAGGCATCTTGATAGTTACATTATTTTTAATACAAACATAATATATATTAGGAACAATTAAACCTACAAGATATGATGCAATAAGTCCTTGTGTACCCATGTATGTAAGATCAGCGCCACCTTTGTTTTGAACAATAGCACAAATGATAAAGGCAATTTCAGAAGCCATAATAATTGAAACGGAATTCATCTGATTTGTCTTTGGTAAATCAAGATTCTTTGCATCAGTAAGGTTCTTAGCAGTTGTAGCAGTAACAAACAATGCTAGTAGACCCATCGAATAGTTATAAGCAATAAGTAAATTACTTTCGATATTTGATGGCCAATAAAAGCCCCAAGCATTTGGTAAGTACGTTACTAATAAGAATAATGACGAGAACAAGATGATAGGCATTGCAGCAATAAACCCATCACGAATAGCAGAAACATAAATGTTGGCGGCAAATTTTTCAAATACCGGTCTCATTTTTTCAATCTTAGACGTTAAAACATCCATGATCACATCTCCTTTTTAATTATTTTTTATATCTAACTTTTCTTCAATTTTATTAATTCTTTCATACTCATCAATAAAGAATTCAACTTCATCTTTGAGCATCATCGTAGTCATTAATGTATCTTGACCATGAACCATGATAAAAGTAACGTCCATGTCCATCCCGCCTGCTTCATTAGCAAGTAGTTTTGTTTGTTCATTATGAGCATCGACAATGGATTCGTTAGCAGATTCAACTAACTTCTTTGCTTCGTCTATTTGCCCCTCTTTTGCTTTATTCAAGGCATTGATCAAAGCTGATTTAGCATCTCCTGCATACGCAACAATAGCGAATCCTGTCATTGATATATCTTCTTTTGTAACTGTCATAAAACTACATCTCCCTGATTATTTTCATTTTTAATCTTTCGTATCTTCTTGAATTAATCTTTGAATATGAATAACAAAGTACAATAGCTCATTACTTCCTAATTTGTTTCCCAATCTTTCTTGTAGTTCATCATAGATTTGTTTTGCAATCTCGAATGATTCTGGATATGACTCCTGCATTTCCTTTTCAAATTTTGGACTCAAGACATCGTCACCATCATCAGGCTTATCTAGCCGGCCGGCTAAGTATTGCAGGTGAATCATGAATCTATCGAAGTAATTCCCATTGGAACCTAACCTAAATATTTTATTATCACTAAGTATCTTTTTGACTATGTCGTTAATATCTTGGCTTTCATCTTGTTTCAACTGTCCTTCTTCAGGTTCTTCACCTTTAGAATTAATGAAGTGAAGTGCTAGTGCTCTGATTTCTGATATTGGAAATTTAATTCCAAGATTATTTTGTATTACTTCCAACGCATACCTAGCAATTGCATACTCTGTGGGATATTGAGCCTCCATGTCAGGAATTAGGTTTTCCTTATATGTTCCTTTGTTAAATCGTTTCGTTGATTCTAATATGTGGTCACTCAATGTAATGTACGCATAATCTAAAACGCTATAATCAAACTTCTTATTACCATAATCAATAATTTCGTAAGTAGTTGTAACAATATCTATTGGAATATCCTTCAATAGAAAATATAAATTCTCTTGTGATCCTTTGGTATTCAGATAAAATATTTTTTCGATTTTATCTGTGTTAACTTTTGAACCCTTATGTTTGTTAAAAGCAATTCCATTACCTTTGATGATAGCTTGGCGATGATCTCCTATATCAGCTAAAACGCTGTTGTTATTAAAAACTTGTAATATATTTACCACTTTTATTTCCCCCTCCCTTTTTTATATGTGCATTCTCTGCACAAAAAAGAGACCACTGGTAACATGGTAATAATTCAAACAACCATGACACCAAGTGATCTCGCCTAATTTAATAGTAACAACTCACCGTCTCATAAAAAAAGAGACCACCAGCATTTCGATAAATCGAAGTGCAAAGTGATCTCGCCTAATTTAATAGTAACAATTCACTAGAGCTATTCATTTCTTTCAACAGCTCCTAGTATAGGACAAACCATCCCTTTTGTAAACGGTTACAATTGAATTCTTTCTATTTGTTTAGCATAACTCAGTAATAAAACAGTCATAATAAATCTCCATCATCATCTGCCAATCACTGAATTGAAGCCATTCATCGCCTTTATGAGCGATTCCTTTTTGGCCCGGAAATGAAGGACCAAATGCAACAATATTGGGTAATGCTCTAGCATATGTAGCACCAGTTGTCGTAACAGGAGTTCCATCGAGTCCAGTATCCTCTTCATATATATTGGAGAATTGCTTGATATATTCTTGATTCTTCTCACTAAGCTTGGATTGGAAACTACGATTAACCGTAATTGACATCCCATCCTTCAATTGAGATTTCAGTTGACTTAATACTTTATCTTCAGTGATTGAAATAGGATAACGCATTGAAATGTTAAACGACAATTTGTTGTTCTTTTTTTCAATTTTATATAGTGACAGTTGCAAACTACCAGATTCTTCATCCGCAAAATCTAATCCCAGATTCTTACCATCTGTTTGCTTAGAGATTTTGGCCGATAACCACATGAAGAAATCTCCAGTTTGACCTGCTAAACCTACCCAATTATCAGCAATCTTTGGTAACACATTATCCGCCATATCAGGAGCGTTGCTTGGTGCCTTTTTACCAGTAAATTCCTTCCAAGTCCCATCACTAAGTTTGAATTTAGCATAATCTGGAATATAGCTACGATCAAATTGACCTGATATAGATTCAATCTGATCGATTGATCCATCTGATATATCTTGTGAAATCGTCAAATCAACTAAACCACGTTCCCCATAAACAATGGGAAATTTACAATCTGGTGTATATCCGGCATAAGGAGGTTTTTGTTCATTTAAATAATAAGGGATATCACGACTACCAGACTCCTCATCCGTACCAAACATAATACGTACTCGCTTATTTAACTTAATTCCTTGAAGCTTGATTAAATATAATGCAAATAATGTCGACATTAATGGTCCCTTATTATCTAATACACCACGTCCGTACATCATATTATCAACCTTAGTCAATTTGAATGGCGGATAAGACCAATCATCCTCAACATCGACCACGTCTGTATGTCCCAATACACCAAAATATTCTTCAGCATTCTCTGGACCATATTCAGCCCAACCGACACAATCAGATACACTACCAGTTCTAAATCCTAGTTTTTCAGATAGATTCAACATATAATCCAAAGCATTTTTTGGACCAATACCAAATGGTGCCTTAAAGGTCTTATTTCCGTTTACACTAGGAATCTTAATCAATCCATCTAAATATTCTAGAAATTCACTTTTATGTTCATCAAATAATTCTTGAAAATCAGGTCTAACTTCATTCATTTCCATATTAAATTTTCTACCCCTTAGTACTTATCTACTAAAGCTTCTCTAGTAGTCTCCTTAAATAAGGATACATCTTTTTCAGATAAAGTTTTACAAAATTCAGTTAACAATGTAATCGTTTGCTTATAGTCATCCAAATTAACCATTAATCTAGGTGAATGCATATATCTCGTTGGCATTGACACTGTCATAGTCGGAATACCATCCATCGCCTTATGAATATTACATGCATCAGTTCCACCAACAGTCATGAAATCATATCGAATATCTAATTTTTGTTCTGTAGCCAATCGTTTCATACGATACAGTAATCCCTTATTGGCAATAGTCAAGGAATCCAAAACTGCCAAAACTACCCCCTTACCAAGATTATCGACATTTCTATCGTCTAATGGCGTATCTTGCGCAGTGGTAACATCCATTGCAATAGCTAGATCTGGTTTAATTTTATGAACCGCAGAACGAGCTCCCCTAATACCGACTTCCTCTTGAGTAGAACCCGTAAAATACAGCGTGGCCTCATGATCCATCACAGAAGTTCGTTTCATCACTTCCAATTCTGCTCCTAAACTAAAACGATCATCCCATGCTTTTCCTAACAGATAATTAGGATTATTCATTTGTCGAACTTTTATATTTGGTGTAATCATATTGCCAATTTCAATTCCCATTTGTTCTATTTCAAATTTATTATCAACGCCCATATCAAGGAACATGGACATAGGTTTCATAACTTTATTTTTTACTTCGTCTGATAATCCATGTGGAGCACGACTGCCTATAACACCAATATATTTTTTATTATCATTGGTTGTGACCGTCATTTCTTGAGCAGGCATAACATGCCCCCACCAGCCTCCAATTGGAAGCAATTTTAGAAATCCTTGTTCCGTTATCTGCCTTACTTCAAACCCCACTTCATCCATATGTGCGGATAACATAACTTTTGGACCATTCTTGTTTATACCGTTTTGTTTTAAAATTATCGACCCTAAATTATCGTAATAAATATTATCAACATAGGGTTGAGCATAGCTATGAACTATTCGACTTACTTCCCGTTCTCTTCCACCAATACCATCTGCTTCACTGAGATTTCGTAGTAATTCAAGATCAATTGCTTCATTACTCATATTTAGCACCAACCTATCGATTCTCTGATTTAAATAACTCAATTTTATTATTATCAAGCTGTTCGATAAATTTAATTAAAGCTTCCCTGGCTGAACCGAAATCTTCTTCAGAAATCACGGATTTTGGAGTATTAAAATTTCTTACAGGAATATTTATAAAAAGTGATGGACATCCTGTACGTAACTTGTTCACCCAACCAGCCTCTGAATCTTCAAGTGAATAATAATACTGATATTTAATTTCATTATTATCACATAGTTTTTTTAATTCACTAATAAGTAACCTATTAGGAAGAACGGTCTTGGCATAATAAGTTAACAATAGTCCGCCACCAAGAATTCCTATTTTATCTTCTGAGTTCAATTGATAATCAAAAGATTTATTTGATTCCAAAATAATTGCTAAATCAGGAGAAACCTTATTCGTCGCTGTTTGGATTCCACGAAGTCCAACTTGTTCTTGAACTGTACATCCAACATACAAATCGAATGGTAATTCTATATTATCTAAAGCCCTCAGTAATTCGATTCCAATAACTGGAGCATATCTCCCATTGATATTCCTACACATGATAGTCCCAGAACTTGTTCTAATAAATTCAGATGAGAAAGATATTGTATCCCCGATTTGAAGATTTGTCTCTGATTGATTTTTATCCATAAACCCTAGATCAATAATCAAATTATTCTTTTCATCTAAGACTGTCTCATCTTCTCTTATAGATAATATTGTTCCAGGAAAAACATGCCTTTTTTCATTAAATGCTTCAACACTTGCGCCAAGTAATGAATTCTTTGGTATATTTCCAAGCATTAGCGCTCCAATAAGTCCATTATCATAGAACTTATTAATTATAAATCCAATTTCATCCATATGGCCAGATACCATAACTCTTTTGGCATTGACGTTTTTACTCTTCTTTACCGCATAAATAGAACCAAGATTATCATAAATAATATCATCAGATAATTCCTCATAATATTTTCTAAGCATTTCTGATACTAATCGCTCGTTACCAGCAACTCCATGAACACTTGAAATTTCTTCAAATAAATTAATTGACTCATTAGATAACATTTTTAAAGTCCCCAAATTAATAGATTTTTATTTCTTTAAATTCATTTAAATCGTCACCATTTACCTTTTTACGACAAACATCAATAATATCTTGTAATGATTCACTTAGACCCGTTCCACCTTTCCGTGGCATTTTTACAATATCAACCTTGTTACTATATTCTTTGATTACATCTGAACACTCTTTGGACATGGCCGCAACCACAGGAATATTTGTTTTTTCAGAAACAATTGCTCCAGTCTGAGCACACATTTCTGCATACTCAACGTAATGAAATGCTGGTCCACAAATAACGGCATCTGGCTTCAGCTTATTGATCATAGCTGCTAACTTAAGACTAACTTCATTTTTATTTTTCATATAGTACTCATCACCACAAAATAGCGTAGTTGTTATTTTTTCATCTTTATTAAGATATTTATCAAACATATCAGCAGCACCTAGAGCAATCTTTTTCCCACCTAACGGCAAATCACCATGTTCCGTACCACCAAGACCGGCTTGGATTTGGTCTAAAACAATTAATATTTCCATCATTTTCACCACACCTATATATTTTTAAATAAAATTAAGATCATCATTTGTTAAATCATCAAATGAAATATTTTCAACTTTTTCCATTTTGGCATCATGTTCTTCCTTAAGATATTGCTTATCTAATGTCTTGATAAATGGATAGTAAATTAGGCATCCCAAAATAAGTAAAAGTATTTGATAAACAGATGCCCAAAGGCTTCCTGTAGATAGATATCCCGAGAATCCTATGGGTGTTGTCCATGGTAAAGCAACACCATTGGTATATGGAATAATGCCTATTTTTGTAACTAGGGTAGAAAGTAATAGATTAATTAACGGAACCAAATTAAATGGAACAAGCAAAATCGGATTCAAAACTATGGGTAGACCAAATATTATTGGTTCATTAATTCCGAAGAAACCCGGTACTATTGCTAATTTCCCCAATTGTTTAATTCGCTCCGATTTACAAACTAGCAACATTACAATGACTAATGATAATGTACTTCCTCCGCCACCAAAATTTGTAAAGAAATTAGAAAATGGATCGGTAAATATATTTGGTAATTTATGTCCATTCTGAAATGCATCAAGATTTTCCATTGTTAAAACTTTTGTAATTGGAGCAAATACTGAGTTAGCTACAGCCGGTCCATTGATTCCGAAAAACCAAAAGATTGTACATGCAAAACCATAAATAATTTGAGCCATTAAGGTATTTCCGGCTCCTTTAAGTGGTACTTGTAAAATTTGATATATAAAATTATGTAATGTTTCGAAACCTGTCATTCCAAATAAAATACGAATAAAGAAAAATACCATAATAACAAATGCACTTGGAATCAAAGCTTCAAAAGATTGTGCTACGGCTGGAGGAACTCCATCAGGCATCTTAATTGTCCATCCTCTTTTGTAGACAAAATCATAAATAATAACGGCAATAAATGCGACTATTAAACCTAAAAAAATTCCATTTGTACCAAGATATTCCATATCCAAAACACCATCAACGGGTTCCTTCAAACCATCAACAATCATCTTTGTAGGTGTAAGAATTAAAAATGCTACAAGAGCTGATGCAGCTGCTTGAATGGCATCCGATTTGATTTGTCTTGCATAGGCATATGCAGTACTAAAGCAAGTAAAAAATCCGACAGTATTAAATACTGCTCTGGATACATTAGTAAACCAGCTTTCCCAACCATTTCCAAAATAATTTGCCCAAAATTCTGACCAACCTGGAATAGGAAAATTAGCAATTAAAAGAAAAATAGATGCAACGATAATCAATGGCGTGGTTATTAAGAAACCATCACGAATGGCAATTAAGATTCTGTTACTACCCAATTTTGTTGCAGCTGGCATTAAAACTTTTTCTAATTTATTAAACATATCTCATCCTCCTAAAATGGGACTATTTAATTCTTTCTATATAAAATATTATGAAAT
Source organism: Companilactobacillus allii (assembly GCF_001971585.1). Lineage (NCBI taxonomy): Bacteria > Bacillati > Bacillota > Bacilli > Lactobacillales > Lactobacillaceae > Companilactobacillus > Companilactobacillus allii. The sequence continues at coordinate 2,145,378 of NZ_CP019323.1, forward strand.
GTATATTTATCTGAACGATAGTACGAATTATCATACAATATTGGATATCCATCTACGGAATAAGTAATCGTATGTGCCAAAAACGCTGGCAACTTATCTTCAACTTCCAATTTTTTACTTACTTCTGCGCTAAGCTGGATAGCCTCCAACTCTTGGCTTGCATATCCAATAGAATTACTCAATTCTATGAGGTTATATAAAGATTCAGAGGCCTGTTTTTCATTCAATGTAGGTAACAATGTTTCCCTTAAATATAAATTTTCAAGAGTCATTGGATTGGAATCGATAAGTCTCAATCTTTCAATTCTAAAGACCATCTCATCTTCCTTTAGTTGTAGCCCCCTTCCGATTTCTTTTGGATAATTCGAAATTATTTCAAAACTTAATACTTTCGTGTTTACTTTTAAATTCAATTTTTTAGCAACTTCTGTAAATCCTGATAATCCCGCACTTCCACTTGAAATTTTTTGATTATCAGCCAAAACATATGTTCCTTTATTTCTCTCTTTAACAACCACTTGTTCTTTTTCTAAAGTCTCTATCGCTTTACGTACAGTTAAACGACTGGTACTAAATTGATCTGCAAGATCTATTTCTGAAGGTAATTTTTGATGTGAGCTATAAATTCTATTATCAATATCCTTTTTGATTTGGTTTGCTATTTCTATATATAAATAATTTTGCATAAAACTACTATTCCCTCAATTTATTAATATTATATTTTCTAATCAATCGGTGCTTTAATTCTCAATTCGTACGCATCAAGCCATTTCTTTGTAATAGGTTCAATTACAGTGGTCCCATCTTCACCAGGATTTGCCATCATAATTTTAGGAGCATTTTTATTATCACCAGCTGCAAATGTGAATTCCACATTGGTGGCAACTCCCCATTCACCTTTGTTATTCAATGCAACTAATGAAAATTCTCCCACTTTTCCATATCTCTTCTTTAATTTATCTATAAATGGATAAACGGCTTTATCACAAGCAGCTTGAGGAGTGAGTCCTGTTCCCATTAGTCGAACAATCTCATAACACAAACATCCCTTCATGATATCCTCACCAAGACCAGTAGCTGCAGCACCACCTATCTCGCTATCACAATAAAATCCGTCACCTACAAGTGCAGAATCCCCGGTCCGACCGGGTTTTTTCATAAATAATCCAGATGTTGAAGTCCCCACTGCCATTGAGCATTTAGGATCTAGGCTGATCATCCCCACAGTATCGTGACCATCATATGGACTCAAATTCTCTTGTGCAATCTCACGTTTACGTTTTTCCCAAATCTTTTTAGCTCGGGCTGTCAACATGCTTTTACGCTCAAATCCATTCAATACTGCATACTCAGATGCACCTGACCCGACCAAAAAGCTATTGAAATGTTCTTTACTTAACTTACGTGAAACTGAAATGGGGTTCTTGATATCACTGATGCCTGCGACAGCACCAACTGCAAAAGTATCACCATCCATAAATGCTGAATCCATCTCTACCAAACCATTCGCATTGGGGAGGCCACCATATCCAACAGATTTAAAAAACGGATAATCCTCGACTTCCTTAATGGCGGTTTCAACAGCATCACTACTATTTCCACCATTCTTCATTAATTCCATACCCTTACTTAAACCTTCATATGCCATTCTCCAAGTTCCGATCATAGCAAACGTCATCATTTATCACCTCATATTCAAAATTTATTGAAATCAAATTGTATATACCAATATTATTTATGCAATCGATTTCAAACAAAGTATATTCACTATTGTATATACAATCAAGTATTATTTAAGATTTTTTTTAATCTAATAAAATTAATATCCATAATTTTTTGTAAAAATACCTATTTCCGAACTTTTTTAGCTTTATTTAATAAATCATTCATGTTAATCTAATTACAACAAAAAAATAAGGAAGTGTTAGATTATCACCTATCAAATTGTTTTTGAAGGAGCTATTTTTTCTTCAGTATCGTTTGACAAGGCGGATTTTTCACCCAAAGTTCTCACTTGTATTGATCAATCAGGTTTGATTGATCGCATAATATCTGTTGATGAACCGGATTATAAATCGGTCAAGCAAACTGCTGAAAATCTAAATATTCTTCATCCTATACCAAAAGGCAGTTATCTCTTGCCCGGATTCATAGATTTACATGTCCATGCACCACAATGGCCTCAAGCTGGTCTTGCCTTGGACAAACCACTAGATGAGTGGTTGCAAAAATATACTTTCCCACTTGAAGTAAAATACAAAGATTTGAATTTTGCTAAAGAAAACTATACAGGTTTAGTAAATGAACTTTTAGAAAATGGAACAACGACTGTTTTATACTTTGGATCAATTCATACAGACGCAAATTTGGTCTTAGCTGATATTTGTGCTGAAGCTGGTCAACGTGCCTTCATTGGGAAAGTTGCAATGGACAATCCCACACAAACTCCAGAGTATTATCGTGATTCATCTTCAAAAGAATCATTGGAGCAAACCGAACTATTTATAAATCGGCTATTAGACAAACAAAAGAAAACAGGTGCAGAATTAACCCCTGTAATTACACCTAGATTTGTTCCCAGCTGTACAGACGAAACACTTGCTGGACTAGGTAATTTAGCAAAAAAATATGACCTCCCTATTCAATCACACTGTAGTGAAAGTATTTGGGAAGATCATTATGCAATTGAACGTTTCAATTTAAGAGATACGCAAGTTTTAGATAAATTCCATTTATTAACTAGTAAATCAATTATGGCACATGCAACTCAACTGAATGATTCAGATTTGGAATTATTCAAACAAAGAAATACCGCCATTGCTCATTGCCCTATTTCAAATGTTTACTTTGGTAATTCTGTATTACCTGTTAAACATATTCATGAAAAAAATATCAACATGGGAATGGGTACTGATATATCCGGAGGTTTCTCCCCAAGCATCTATCGAAATATTCAACAATCTGTTATGTCTTCACAAATGTTACAAGATAATAGTCATAGTGATTCAAGAATCTCTGCCACAAATGCCTTTTATCTTGCAACAATTGGAGGAGCAAAAGCTCTTCATATTAAAACTGGACAGATATCCGTTGGATATAAAGCTGACTTTCAAATTGTCACTGATCAATACTTCAACTCAATGTCTAATGAACCACAGGATGTTTTTGAAAGATTAATCTATCACACGACAAAATCAGAAATTAACGAAGTTTATGTTTCTGGAAAACAAGTAATCAATCGAGGAGAGCATCATGGAAGAAAATAAAAGTAGTTTATTGATTGGACCTGACGATAAGGTTGGATTTGGTGAAGCCGGGTTCTTAGGCTTGCAACATGTTTTAGCAATGGATATTTACGTTCCACCAATTATCCTAGCTGGTATGATGGCTATGGGAATTGGAGACCAAATGAGTTTATTACAATCCACATTTTTGGCCGCTGGTATTGGAACTATTTTACAAACATATGTCTTCATGAAAATGCCCGTATCACAAGGTCCTTCATTCGTACCGCTTGGTGCGGCTGCTGGTGTTGTCTTAGCATCAGGTGGTATCAAAGGAAATGGTATGGCAACACTTATTGGATCCTTATTAATCGGTGCAATAATTCTGATTATCCTTGGAGCTACTGGTGTTTTCCAGAAGATTATTAGTAAATTAGTACCTGCCTTAGTTGGTGGCACAATAATCACATGTGTGGGTCTTTCATTGATACCATCTGCACTTAATGACAATATTTTTGAAGCATCCGGAAATATTAATAATAATATTATACTTGCTTCAATCACTGCACTAACTCTTCTGATTTCAGTCGGAATAAGTATGAGATTCCCTAAGGTTCGTAGAATTTTTAGAACCGGATCAATTATTTTGGCTCTTGCAGTAGGAACGATTGTTTCAAGTCTTATGGGATTATTTAATTGGAAAACCGTTGCTGATGCTGCATGGTTCAGTCTTCCTTCAGGAACTGCTTTCAATTATGGAATTTCATTTTCACCATCAGCCATCATCACCTTCATCATCATCTATGCCGTTATCACTACTGAAACAACTGGTACTTGGTTTGCCATGGGTGCTGTTACAAATCACGAAATTAGTAAAAAACAGTGGAATATGGGAATCATTGGTGAAGGATTCAGTTGTTTAGTTGCTGCCCTACTTGGTACAACACCTGTCACAGGTTATTCTACAAACGCTGGTGTTATTTCCATCACAGGAGTTGCAAGTAAACGTGTATTCTTATTCGCAGGAATTTGGTTCACGATTCTTGGTTTCTTCAGTAAGCTATCAGCCTTTCTAGCTGCTATTCCAGCACCAGTTATTGGTGGAGTCTTTGCCATTATCTGTGTAACTATTATGTTGAATGGATTAAATGTTATCCGTGCACTGAATACTACTGATAGAGATATCTATATTATTGGCTTACCAATAATTCTTACACTTGCACTAGTCTTACTTCCAGCAAGTGTTACAAAACAAGCACCTCAAATTTTACAATATTTATTAGGCTCACCAATTGCAGCCGCCGCTATTGCAGCGATTGTTTTGAATCTATTAATGCCAAAAGTTAAAACTTTAACTTCTGATGCTGCCTAAAAAAAGAGTGTTCCAAAACATGTTTAATTTTCGTTTATAAGCACAAAAAAATGGTATTTACGCAAAGTAAATATCATTTTTTTATGCTTATATTGAGAAAATTGTGTATTGGCGCACATTTTCACTACAAATTTGAGTAGAAAAGAATTATGTCACAGCACCATTTTGATATTAAATTTAGAAATAATCTCTAAGTTGCGGTTTCTCAGTCACAAGTATTTTGCTCAATGTATCAATAGATACTGTAGAACCTTGAACATATCCATAATGTGCCAATGAATTAAGTGATCTAATGCCAAACATAGCTTTTGTTAAAGTTTGAATATCCAACTTCACACTACTAGGTTCACTAGTCTTTTCAAATTTAACATTACCGTTCTTAATAGATAACGACCAAGTCTGATTATTCCACTCTAACGTATCACTAACATCAATAATTACTGGATCCAGATTATGTTTGATAAATGGATATTTTTTGATAAAGCTCTTTAAGTTAACAATTCTTGCTGACATATATGGAATTGTTGAAACCTTGGCAACATATGGCTCATCTAACAAATCAGTTTTCACTTCAGAATCAGGTGACTCATATATAAAGTTGTTGAACATAGATTGGTGTTTAACAATAAAGTTAGCCAATGCTTTATAACTATTGGGATCATTAGTTACCCATTCTTGAATTATCAAATTATCATTTTCGTTTGAATAGAATAAATATCCATCTAACTCATCGGTATCGTTGTAATAAAGTGCGGCGAACCAATCAGAATGCTTATAGGCCATGTGATCCCACCACCAATCCTCACGGATAACTCCTCCAAGAATATTGTGATTATTATAAAGTATCCTGGCGGACTTGGGAACTTCGTTCAATCTCACTCGTTTGATGTGTCCTGAGTTTGGTGACTTGATACGTGGCCATTTGGAACTTGGTATATCGGTAATCACATGGTTAAATACCTGTTCATAACCAAACTTTCTGTAATACTTAAACGAGAATGGTGCCAAATAAGACAATGTAACATTTTCATTGTACATATCCGTCAATGCCTGATTCAATAATGTACCTGCTCCACCTCTACCGGCAAATTCTGGAGCACTCATTACATCACCAATACCATTCATATGATAAGTCACACCATGAAAGTTTACTGTGAATGGAATACTAAGCAATCCACTACCTAATTTATCACCATTCATAATCCCATACGCTAATGAATGATCAAATCTATCACTTAAAGCATTTTTCTTTTGTTCATTATCAGGTCGATTGAAGGAATAAAGATACAACTCGTAAAATTTCTCAAAATCGTTTTTTTCTAAGCGATAATTTGTCATTTTCCCACTCCTATAAAAAAGACACTATTCAATTGAGAATAGTATCTTTATTTTTTTATTCTGCTAATTTAAAACTACTCCATGTACCAATATAACTCAATAAAAACGCTTCTTCATGATTTAAGTGTCCAACAATGTTTCTACGTCCATCATTTTTGATATCACGCAAAGCAATTTGTGTTTCACCTTTATATTGACCATATTGATCATTAACAATGATGATGTCTCCACGTTTAATATTTTCAGTATCATGAGCGGGGAAATCTTTATCACGATATATTACACGTGTCATTGTGCTTCTTAGTAAATAATCTGAAGCATCACCACGATACACGTGTGTAGATTTCAAAATAACTTCTTTTTCAATGTCAGTAATATTTTGAGATAAATCGACTTTCAACACAGGTAGTGGTGAGAAGAATGCCTTTGAAGCTTGTTCCAATTCTTCATCAGATGCATATGTGTTACCAATAATAACATCGTCAACCATTCCAGTTAAAACTAGATGTTTAACTTGTGTTGCAATTGGTAAATCACGATCATCTTCCAAAGTTGGTAAACCATCTTGCACTGGCCATGGTCCAAACGTTGCTTTATGTGAACTCACAAATGCAGCAGAATGAATATTATTATTCTTGAATAATGTTGACCATTTAGTAAAGAATTCTTCGCCCAATCCAGTGTATCTTTGTGGATAGAAATTGTGACAACCTAATAAATTATTAGTATTAGGTTGATATGCCATAATGTTATCCAAGTAATGTGTACCTGAACTCATATTGATTTCAATCTTCAATCCATAAGGATTATGAGTCATTTTAGCTTCTTCCATACCAGTGAAGCCTTCATCTAAACGAAGTCCAGCAGCACCAATATCTTGGAAAAACGAAAGATTGTCATAACTGATACCTAACTTAGTAAACAATCTAGGATTCATATCGACAATTGTCGCAAATCCTAATTCGTTTGCATAAGCAATTGTTTCTTTAAATCTAGCAATCGTCTTTTCCTTATCATCACCTAATTCAAGTAATGAAACAAAAATACGTGAATAACCTAATTTACTTGCAGTATCAAGATACTTTTTATCCTCATCCAAAGTTGAATGTTCAGGATATAGAGATAATCCTAGTCTTCTCAAAACATGACCTCCGAAATTTTTTTATGCCTTAACTGTATTATCTTGTCCAGCAATCTTAACATCGCCAAGTTCTTCCTTGAGCTTTGCTCTATCCATCTTCTTAAAGAAGTAATAGTAAATTGCAAAGTCAATAACGATATTGATAATTTGCATAACTGAACCAGAAATATGACCAGTAGCAATGAATCCAGAAATAATTGGTGGAGTTGTCCATGGTAGATAAACTCCCATTGGTTTAGCAACCAAGTTTGTTGCCATACCAATATATGTTGTAACTACATTAGCAAGTGGTGTCAAAATAAATGGAATAGCCATCTTGTAGTTCATAACAATAGGTAATCCGAAGACGATAGGTTCATTAATGTTGAATATTGCAGGACCTGCAACCAACTTACCTAAAGTCTTTAATTCCTTACTCTTAGAAGCAAATGCTAGAAGCATTGCCAAACCAAGTGTAGCACCAGAACCACCCATGTGAACAAACAAATCAAAGAATGATGTTGTAACAATGTTTGGTAGTGCTTTACCAGCTGCTAAAGCAGCTTGGTTTTGTTGCAAAGCTGTTAGCCAGATAGGCATCATAACACCTGAAACAACGTTGGCACCGTGAATACCGAATAACCATAGGAATGAAACAAGGAATTCAGCAACTAAAGCACCAGGTAATGTATTACTCAATGTGCCTAGTGGTGCGGCCAAGAAGTAACTAATAATATTTGGAATACTTTGCATAGGTGTTGCTTCAACGCCTAAACGTACTATCCAAACAACGAACAAAACAATTAATCCTGGGAATAAAGCAGCAAATGAGTTACTTACTGCAGGTGGCACTGTATCAGGCATCTTAATTGTCCAGTTCTTATGAATCATCCATACATAGAAATCAGTAATGAATAATCCAACAATAATAGCTGTAAATAAACCAGCTGAATCTAATTGTGTTAATGGTAACCACAATGCACCAGCTTTGTCTGTCTTCAATGGAATTGTTAAGATAAATGCACCTAACGAAACAATTGCAGCAGAGATTGGATCTACCTTATAACTCTTAGCCAAGTTAAAAGATATACCTACAACGGCGATAAGTCCCATAATATGGAACGATGCGTTGGTTGGATATTGTAAAACGGTTGCCCAGTTCTTACCGAATACACTAGCCATAAAGTCTAGATATCCTTGAATTGGAAATTGTGCAATGATCATGAAGATTGAACCAATGATAATCATTGGAACAGCCAATGTCATACCATCACGCAATGCAATCAAATGACGTGACGAAGCAAGTTTGCCAGCTAGTGGAACTAGCTTATCTTGAACAAAACTGCCCTTCTTGTTGTCAGCCATGTTAAAGCCCCCTCAAATTTTTTTGTTACTAAGCAGAAACACCCGAATCCGCTTACAAGAACCATTGTAACCCTTTTCATCAAAAAATGTTGATAAATTAGTATATTGGGAGCTTTTTACGTAAAAAAAAACACGTTACTAATCTGTAACATGTTCCTTAAATATATTTTGTGGTTGGTCTACCATCTTATGATATGCACAACTTGATATCTGTTCTAGTATATAAACCACTGGAACTTGTGTTGTAACGTTGATATGGCCCTTTCTTACTTGGGGTATATCGTAAGACAACGAGAAATCAACCACTTGATTCAAGGTTGAATATGAGTTAGCCGTGATTGCAATCGTTGAAGCACCGTGCTCCTTGTAGTATTTGGCCTGTTGTAACGCCTGTTGTGTTTCGCCTGAAACAGATACTATCACCAAAAGCGTCTTACTAAAATCTCGATCTGAAAACGGCTCTGGTTGAAACGGATCATTTATGGGAAGTGAATATATACCATAACTAGATAAAACACTTGCACCATAATCAGCCGTTCGACCACTATTACCTACACCGAAAAATAATACTAAATCAGCTGCATTGATCATTTGTGCCGCCTGATTGATCTTATCCGAAAATACCCCTTCGTGTGTAATAACATCAAAGAAGTTCTTGATGGGTTCAACACTACTGTCGGTGAATTTCTTTGCTGGAGTTTTTTGACTTTGTTTTAGTGCGTATTTAAATTCTGAGAATCCACTATAATCCATTTTTTTTAGAAATCTTAACACAGTCGTAGTTGATACATGTGCCTCGGTTGCAAGATCTCGAATGGTCATATCTTCAACTTCTTTTAAATGACTAACGATGTATTTATACACAATCAATTCCAGTCGATTTAACTCGTGAATTTTCTGATATGGAAACATGAATCTCACCTTCTTTTTGAAATTGGTCTATATCATTTATACGAAACATGTTTTTTATAACACGTAACATGTTACTTATTATATAAAATAAAGGACTGGAACAAAGTCCCAGTCCTTAGTTATTCAGTCTTATTTAATATCAGCCCCGTTTGTACGGATAACTTTTTGATACCAATAGAATGAATCTTTCTTGGAACGAGCAAGTGTTCCATTTCCTTCATCGTCTTTATCAACGTAAATGAAGCCATATCTCTTAGACATTTGTCCTGTTCCAGCAGAAACAAGATCAATACAACCCCATGGAGTGTATCCCATTAAGTCAATTCCATCTTCATTAACTGCTGTAATCATTTGTTCAATATGTGCACGTAAGTAATCAACACGATATGGATCATGAATACTTCCATCTTTTTCAACTTTATCGTATGCACCAAAACCATTTTCAACTATCATCAATGGCTTATGGTAGTGTTCAGTTAACCAGTTCATTGAATATCTCAATCCAATAGGATCAACTGGCCAGCCCCAATCATTATATTTCAAATTAGGATTCTTAACTGTTTCACGATCACCAATAAATTTGAATTCTGGATTATCCTTACTATGCTTAACAGTCATTGAGTTGTAATAACTGAATCCAACATAATCGACAGTACCTTCTTTTAGTACTACACGATCTTCTTCAGTAATATCTTCTCTCAAATTGTGGTTCTTAAAGTAAGCTTCCATGCCAACTGGATATTCTCCAAGCGCTTGAACATCAGCCCACCAGTAACGTCTTTGCATAGCCTTTTCTGCCAACAAGATATCTGATGGATCTGATGATGCTGGATAAACTGGTGTGAAATTAACCATGTTACCAATAACGAAATCAGGGTTAATTTTATGTCCAATTTTAACAGCTAGAGCACTAGCAACAACTTCATAATGTGAAGCTTGATACATCAACTTTTCACGTTCATCTTCTGATTCGTTATTTCTAAAGATCAAACCAGAGTCAGTAGCAATTGAGAAGTCATTTGTGAATGTTGTTTGATTGTTTATTTCATTAAATGTCATCCAATACTTAACTTTGTCTGCATAGCGTTCGAAACAAACTCTAGCAAATTTAACAAAGAAATCTATAACCTTACGATTTCTCCATCCACCATATTCTGTAACTAGATGATATGGCATTTCAAAATGAGATAGTGTGATGACTGGTTCAATTCCATATTTAAGACATTCATCAAACATGTCATCATAAAACTTCAATCCTGCTTCGTTAGGTTCATCTTCGTCACCATTTGGAAAAATTCTTGTCCAAGCAATTGATGTTCTAAAACACTTGTATCCCATTTCAGCAAACAACTTAATATCTTCTTTATAATGGTGATAAAAATCAATTGCCTCATGATTAGGGTAATTTTTACCTGGAATAATTCCATCAGTGATTTCACGAGGTTGTTGGTAAGCACCGGCAGTCATAATGTCACTTACACTAACACCCTTGTTATCAACATCAAAAGCTCCTTCTAGTTGGTTGGCAGCAACAGCACCACCCCACAAGAAATCTTTTCTTAAACCACTTTTTTCCGACATGTAAAATCCTCCCTAATTATTTTTGAATATCTGTTCCTAAATCTTTACCATTTGATTCAATAACTTTTTTAAACCAATAGAATGAGTCTTTCTTGTAACGATTCTTTGAACCATTACCTTCGTCATCTTGATCGACATAAATCATTCCATAACGTTTCTTCATTTCACCAGTGCTTGCTGAAATAAGATCGATGAAGCCCCATGGTGTATATCCAATAAGGTCGATTCCATCTTCTTTAACAGCTTTTTCCATTTCCAAAATATGATCATGGAAATATGAAATACGATAATCATCATGAATAGTCTTATCAGCTTCTAATTTGTCATGAGCTCCAAATCCATTTTCAACTATAAATAATGGCTTGTGCCAACGAGTCGTCATCCAATTCATACCGTAACGAAGACCAACGGAATCTATTTGCCAACCCCAGTCTGTCTTAGGAACGGTTGGATTTGAAACCAAATCATTGTGCTCATCAAAATCAAAGTGAGTCTCTCCATCATGTGCCTTAGTTGTAAATGACATGTAATAGCTGAACCCAACATAATCTACTGTACCGGCCTTGATAGTTGCTAGATCTGCATTGGTAATATCTAGATCATATCCTTTACGGTCACGATATTTCTCCATCCATTCTGGATAAAAGCCAAGTGCTTGAACATCTCCATAAAAGTAGCGATATTGCATTGCACGTTCTGCTTTCATAATATCTTGTGGCTTAGATGTTAGTGGATATACTGGACACATTGCAATCATTGATCCTACTTGCATTTCAGGATTGATTTTATGTGCTAATTGAACTGCTTTTGCACTAGCAACAAACTCATAATGTGCAGCTTGCAACATTACTTCTTCCCAATTATCCTCATCAGTCATTTCAAGACCAGAATCTTGTAACAATGGATGTGGGTCTCTAAAGTCAATTTGATTATTGATTTCATTGAAAGTCATCCAATACTTGACCTTATCTTTATAACGTCTGAAACAAACTTCGGCAAAGTGATCAAAGAAATCAATCATCTTACGATTTCGCCAGCCGCCATATTCCTTAACCAAGTGATAAGGTATTTCAAAATGAGACAGAGTGATTACTGGTTGAATATTATATTTCAAACATTTGTCAAACATATCATCATAAAATTTTAAGCCAGCTTCATTAGGCTCTTCTTCATCACCATTTGGGAATATTCTTGTCCAAGCAATTGAAGTTCTAAAACACTTCAATCCCATTTCGGCAAATAACTTAATATCCTCTGGATACATGTGATAGAAATCATTACCCCAATGATTAGGATAGATTTCTCCATCCTTTACACCATCAGTAACCTTTCTAGCAACTCCATTAGATCCAGCTGTCATAACGTCCGCAATACTGACACCTTTTTTACCTTCTTGCCAACCACCCTCAAGCTGGTGAGCAGCAACAGCGCCACCCCAAAGAAAATCTTTTGGCATCTCAATTCCTTCACTCATTGATGTTTCTCCAATCGTTAATACTTTTAAAAATTAATTATCTAGCATCCTTGGCTAACTTCTTATATAAGTCGACGATTTCGCCAGCAAGATCTCTAAATGTAATTGCATTCATAATATGATCTTGTGAGTGAACCATTAATAATGTAACTTTTGCATGATCACCATTTGCTTCATTAGTTAACATTCCAGTTTGAACATTATGTGCATCAACTAAGAAACCATCTGATTCCTTTAACTTTTGATCAGCAACGGTAAATTGGCCCTTCTTAGCAGCATTGATAGCTTCAAATGCTGAGCTTTTAGCATTACCACCATTAATGATCAATCCCATAATTGTTTGTAGTTGTTCATCGTGTTCTTCTTCAGCCATTTTAAAAATCCTCCATAAGCGCTGTATGCGCTTCCCACTTTTTTGAATATAAAAGGGGTGCAATTTTCAGCGCCCCTAAGTTGTTACTATTTATGCGAATAAATGATTAACCAATTAATTCCAAAGCTCTCTTGAATACTTTTTCACCATTCATCATTCCATAGTCTTGCATGTTGATTACTTCAACAGGAATTGAAAGCTTATCCTTGAATTGTCCTTCAAGATATCTAACTTGAGGTCCAAGCATAAGTACTTCTGGATGTTTTTCTTCAATCTTTGAATCTGCATCAGCAGCAGCTGTAGCAAAGATTTCTGCATCTATTCCATCTGCTGTAGCAGCCTTTTGCATCTTTGAAACTAATAAACTTGTTGACATACCTGCGGCGCAGCATAACATAATTGTTCTTTCAGCCATGATAAAAACTCCTCTGTATAGTAAATTGTATTAAATTTGTTTTTTGATAAAAACGTTTTCTTAAAACGCTTTCATCGAACAACTAGATTGTATAACTAGAATCAGCATTTGGCAAGATGTTTTTTAATAAAAACAAAAAACGATGAAAAATGTTTTAATAAATAAAACATTTTCCATCGCCATATTACATATATCAATAATCTATATTACTTCTATGATTTTTCTTTTCAAATTCACCGTTTAATACACGATCAATCATGACCCCAACGCCATTTTCGTTATTAGTCTTAGTAATGTTCCATGCCACGTCTTTAACTTTCTCAATGGCATTATCCATCGCGACTCCATAACCAACTTCTCGTATCATATCAAAATCGTTCCCATAGTCACCAAAACACATAGAACTAGCCATTGGGATACTTTCTAGTTCTGAAATCTTTTGTAGAGCTGAAAGTTTCGTTACATCCTGTGCGTTGATTTCAAAATAACTGGAGCCAGATCGACTGATCGTGACCGGTAGTGTGGCTAATGACTCTAACTTCTTACGAAGCTCAAATACACGTTTGGGAGTGGTGCTAAAACATACCTTGTAAATCTTGAAATTTGGATCCTCATTTTTCTTTCGAAGATCGTCTATAGAATTGGCGTGAACATTATGTCTACTCATTCCCTCAAAATAAGTTGTCCAACTCTTTTTAGGATCATAGACATATGTGTAATTCATCCCGTCAATAACCACTTTAAAATTGCTAAACTCAACACGCTTCAATATCTCGTCAACAATATCGTGATCTATCGGACTGTCAACTACCGTTTCACCTTTGGGATTGACCACCACTCCACCATTGAGAACTACCCTATATCCGTCTATTTTTAAATCATTTTTAAAAAATTTATTTACTGAATGTAATGTTCTTCCAGAACAAATTGCGTAAATAATCCCTGAATTCACAGCTCTTCTTATAGCATCAGCGTTTTCCAATGGTACTTGGCTGTAACTATTAAGTAATGTCCCATCTAAATCAGTTCCAATAAATTTGATCATAAAGTCACGTAACCCCTTACATATTTTCATTAACACCATCATACGTCAATGATTTAAAAAAAAGAAGTCCTAAACTACCCGGCAAACAATACCTTTTTCATATCAGAGATGAAATCTGGATATGAAATATCGATTGCTTCAATATTTTTAATTTGAAACGGTGTATCAATTAAATTCGATGCAATACACAACATCATAGCGATGCGATGATCGTCATGACTGTCAACATCGTCTTTAACGTGGATCGTTTGGTTACCTTTAATAACGATAGAATCATCATTCACCGTCATAATAATACCTAATTTGGCCAGTTCAACACGCATATTGGTTATCCGATCACTCATCTGTAAATGAACGTCATGGACATCTTCAATAATTGTTTCACCACTGGCCTGAGAAGCCATTAGGGCAATAAGTGGAATCTCATCAATAATGAATGGGACCTGTTTCGCGCCGATCGTTGTACTATGTAATTTTTGGTTAACTATTGTCAAATCACCAAATGGCTCAACACTATTATTAGATCGATTGGTTATTTCGATATTACCGCCCATTTGCTTAATTACATCCAATAAGCCAATTCTAGTTGAGTTTAATCCTACATGTCGAAGTACTAAATGACTGTTTTCTGCTAACAAGGCACCAACGATATAAAACGCTGCTGATGAAAAATCGCCTGGAATCGTCAAATTTTGACCAATCAATTGAGTATTTTTTGGATTAACGGTAATAACATTTTGATCAGTTACAATATCTGCTCCAAAATAATTTGCCAACACTTCTGTATGATTTCGTGTCGGCATTTTTCGCAGTATTTCAGTTTTTGAATCTGCATATAGACTGGCAAATATCAGTCCACTTTTAATTTGTGCACTAGCTATATCTTGTTGATAAGTTATTCCTTGTAGCTTATTTGAACCTGTAATTTCTAGTGGCAAATAATCACTTGATAACCGGTTTAAGCCAACGCCCATATCAGTCAATAACAATGCCAAGTTATCAAAAGGACGCTTATCTAGAAATTTTCCGCCACTTAAAGTGTATGTATCTGGAATAGTCGATAACATCCCCATTATCAAACTTTGTAATTCTCCTACATTATTTAAATTCAAATTATGTGTAATTGGATTGAATTCATGATTTGACCCCTTAATAATCATGTCCTTAGTAGTGGGTTCAATATGCATTTTGACACCAAGGTCTTGAAATAACTTAACAGTCGTAGATAGATCCTCTGAAAAAGAAAAATTACTAATCTGCGTTACGCCTTTGGCTAATGCTCCTAGAATAATTGCTCGATGAGCAATACTTTTATCCCCGGGTACTGTCATTTCGCCCTGAAATCTATATTTCATAGGCTGCGTATTAAAATTGAACATATTATTCACCCGCAAGATAACACCTTGCGTATCCTTTCTGATAAGTTTGATCTTTTAAGATTTCAACGTTTTTTCTTACCTTTAAACTAACCAATTTACTAATATAAGACAAATTTTTAGTCTTGATGATTAAAAAACGCAAGAAAAAAAGAACTGCTAAAGCAGTTCTTTTAGAATATAAAATATATTATAATACTTCTTTCATTTTTACAAAGTATTTGTCTAGACACATAAACGATATACAGCTTCAGCAATTATCTCCATTGCTTTTCTCATATCTGCCTTGCTCCAATTTTCATTAACCTGATGCATGAAATCAGGAGTAGTTGGTAGCATTGCACCAAATGCAACACAATTATTCATAGTTCTAGCAAAGGTTGCACCACCTGAAATAGCTGGTTTAGATTTAGTATCACCTGTTACATCTTGATACGCTGACATTAATGTTTTTACAAGCTCAGTATCAGTTGGAACGTACAAAGGTGCTACATAGTCAAAGTTCTCATATTTAATATCAAATGGTTTAACTGCTTCTTCGACTTTTTTAATTAATTCATCGTGGTCCACTTTTACTGGGATTCTCATATCAATTTGCAGACGTGATCTTTTGGAATTTATCTCCAAACTCGAAATATTAAAGGTCAATTTACCAGATACATCATCGGATATATCACCCAATAAGTTGGTAGCATTAGCATCTTCCCCGAATTTCTTCAAAAATTGAAGGATTTTTACATCTGGAAAAACATCTGCTAAAGCAATACCGAGTCTGACAGTCGCATTAGTTCCTTCTGGGGCATTCATTGCATGAACTGAGTTACCGTGAATCTCGATACCGTCAGAGGTCATATCAGCATCAAACTTATGATTTTGTAATGCTTCAAATACCTCATCTTGCTTTGGACCATTGTAAATTGCTTTACCGGGCACAGCGTTGAAGGCATCTACAATATTAAGATTCAACTCATCAGAACCTTCACCAACCAAATAAGATTGTTGTAATCCTTTTTCAGCATATATCAATGGGAATTCAGCATCTGGTGCAATTCCCATGTCAATTGGAGATTCAAACTTGTTATATTGTGCGAGACATCTCCAAAGTGTTTCTTCGTCAGTACCAAAGATAAAACGAATTTTTTTATTGAAAGTATAGCCAGCATCCATAATGGATTTAACAGCAAACATTGAGGCAACACTTGGACCTTTATCATCTTGTGTACCACGGCCAAATAACTTTCCATCTTTTTCAACCATCTTGAATGGTTCAGTATTCCAAGCATCAATATTTCCTGCCGGAACAACATCCATGTGACACACTAAACCAAATATCTGATCACCCTCACCAATATCGGCATAACCATAATAACCCTTAGGATCAATGTGTGTTGTAAATCCAATACTTTCAGCAATTTCCAAAACCTTTTCTAAGGCCTTTTTAGGACCAGGACCAAATGGTTCATTTTCCCCAGCCTCTTCACAATATGAGGGAACTGCAATTACCTTACTTAATTCGTGAATTGCATCATTTTGAACTTTATCTGTGATAAATGTTTTCATTATGGAACCCCTTTCAAGTTAATAACTCTATTATTTCATTACAGCATCGAAACAACAACCAAATATCCAGCAACAACAACAAATAGTATTACCATTAACTTCCACATGTACTTCCACCAAGAAACGATATTAACGTGTCCGATGGCAAGTGCACCCATAACAACACCTGAAGTTGGTGTGATCAAATTGACCCAGCCAGAAGCTGCTTGATAGGCTGTGATTACAAGAGATCCATCAACACCAGAGAATTTACCTAGTGGTCCCATAATTCCCATAGTAGCGGCAGCTAATCCCGATGTAGATGGAATCAAAAATGACATAGGAATATAGAATATAAATGTTAACACAATGAATACAGCTGAAGATAAGTGTTGTAGTCCTGTTTCACCGAAGTGAAGTACAGTCGCTGTGATATAACCATTGTTCATTATTACCTGAATACCACGAGCAACACAGACGATAATTGCTACACTCAAAAATTCTCCCATACCTTCCATGAATGCATTGATATATTCTGATTCACTCATATGGAATACAAACATGACAATAACTGACATTAAGAAGAACAATGTTGTTATTTCTGAGAAGTACCATGTACCCAGTGGTGCAATATCTTGACCAATTAATGCACCTAAGAAAGGTACATTTGTAAGCCACTTAGTAAAGCTGTCGAAAAATGTCCAACTTGAATTAAGGTTACTCCAAGGAATCAATCCAGCAATCATAATTACAAAGGTTGCTCCAAATAACCAGATAACGATTTTTTGACCTCTAGACAATACATGATCATCAGACTCTTGTTTCATTGAGAAATCTTCAAGGTCCTTTTGACGATGTTCAAATACATATGACGCTGAGGGATCTTTTTTGACCTTAGCAGCATAGTGCATAACATAAAAGATACTAATAGCTGTGGTAATTATTAATAGCACCAATCTAGAAATAAGTCCCTGTCCTGGTGAGATATTAATAGTCTGTGAAGCAACTCCAGTAGCAAATGGGTTAACTGTTGATGCCAAACATCCCACCTGAGTACCTATAAGTGCAATTGAAATTGCCGTAATCGAATCATAACCAACGCTGATCATAACTGGGATTAAGATTGGATAAAAAGCAATCGTCTCTTCACCCATACCAAATGTTGATCCACCAATGGCAAACAATATCATTAAAATTGGAATAATGGCTTTTTCTTTACCATTATTATTTTTTATAATTGCAGAAATACCATCATCGATGGCTCTTGTCTTATTTACAACTCCCAAGAATCCACCGATCACTAAAATAAATAATGAAATTGAGATTGAACCATCTGTATTTGCTGTACCAACCATCCCATTGACTGGAGCCATAAATACATCCCAAATTCCTTGAGGACTGTTAGTACGTGCCCTATAAGTTCCCGAAATAATATTTCCAGCTTTTGTTGTTGCATATTGACCTGCAGGAATTATCCATGTCAATATGGCTACCAAAATAATAAGGAAAAACAAGATCGTGTATGCTGAAGGCATTTTAAACTTCTTTACTGTTTTATTCATATTTTCTCCTCCCTGAATAAAAGTACAAATTACAGCTTAAACAATTTATTCATTTAATACAACGTTTTCAAAATGATTTTAAAACAAATTTACTTAAAAAATGCTAAAATAAATTTTATTTGTGAAAACGGTTGCTTACAGCTACAATTAAGATAATAGAAAATACGGGTGATAAGATGAATAGCACGATTACGTTTGGTAGAGAAATAAATCATGGGCCTCTGTTCAGAAGTATCCTGATAAGCGCAATTTTGGGAATTGCCAGTTCATTTGCAAACAACAAAATTGGAATAACAATATTTTTGATCATTTTATTTGTAATGCTCTTTATTTATTATCCTAGTTATCTGCCACTTTTATATGGTTATTGGATACTTGAAAAACACGGCATTACTTACTACGATATGAGTTCTTATCGTGCCAAATTAAAATTGATTTTTTTGGCAAAACAATCAAAATTACAATTCATCAGTTATTCGCAGATTCATAATTTTACAGTGAAAACAGAGAATAAAACTTATTCTGTTGAAGATATCACGACCTTAAATAATACTAAGCAATCACACTTTGTTTGGCTGAGAAAACCTTTAAACTTAGAGATTCAGTTAAAAAGCCACAATATAAATCTTGATATGTCTTTTGATCAGCTACATGATAATAAAAATATTCAAGCACGAGTAATGAATGTTTCTAATATATTGGAAGAAAAAATATAATAATTTACTATTTCATCCAACAAAAAAAGTCAGCTTAACCTGACTTTTTTTAATTACATTCTTATGTTCTTAGATATCCCTTTTCCTGATCAACTGCTTTTTGACCAGCCAGATTCAAGTAATCGAATGGTCCATTAAAATTAGGTGAAAATAACATATCTATCATTGCCAATTGATCTATTGTGCCTCCGTATTGCATCAATACCGAAATCGTATTGGCTGATTGAGATACATCGTGTTGAGACATTAATTGTGCCCCTAGAACTTTACGATTATTTTTATCATATATCAATTCAACAACTACATTATAAGAATCAGGCATAAATTCAAGGCGATATGGTCCTTCATATACAACGCTTGCAGCATTAAAATTGGCCTCTTTAGCCTGAGATAATGTCAAGCCTGTACTAGCCACGGTATTACCGAATACAAGTATTCCAGTCGTAGCTTGAGTCCCGATTGACCTTAAACGACGTTCAAATATATTGATTCCCGCTAAAGTACCCTGTCGAACAGCATGAGATACTAATGGAGAATAGGAAGTCGAACTTGTTGGATTAAAATGAATAACTGAAGCATCCCCTGCAGCAAGAATATCAGGATTAGATGTTTGCATATAATCATCAGTTATAATTGCATCATTTTCAGCCATATCAACTTGGCCCTGCAAAAGTTCCGTTTGTGGGATCATCCCTGCTCCAATAGCTGCTATATCAACTTCGTAATTACCATCTTTTGTAGTAATCAACAATTTATTGTTCGCTGTATCCTTAAAAGAAGTGACTTTTGAATTAGTTAATACTTGAACTCCGTTTGAAATCAATTCTTCTTTTATTTTATTAGAAATTAACGGCTCTACATATTTATCCAACAAGTATGGTGACTTTTGGACTAATAACACTTTATGACCAGATTTAGAATATCCTTGTGCTAATTCAACACCCACATAACCACCGCCAATAATGGCAATTTGTTGATTTTCACTTGTATATTCACATAAATTATTTGCTTGATCATATGTTTTACATAGTAAAACTTTTGGATTCTCAATCCCTGGAATAGCTGGAATAGCAGTAATTGATCCTGTAGCCATAATCAATTTGTCATATGTAGTGGTTTCCATTTCTTTAGTAAGCAAGTTTTGAACTAGTATTGTATGTTTAACAGAATCTACTTGGATAACGTCATGATTGATTTCCATAGTGACCCCTTGTTCCTCAAAATCATCAGGCTCTACATAACGTGCATCAGAAAGCTTCTCTACTGTACCTTCAATGTGTAAATATGTTGCACAAGATAAATAAGAAATATTACTTTGTCTCTCATAAACAGTAATTTTAGTATCAGGATAATATTTTAAGATTTGTCTAACTGCCTCAATACCGGCATGCGTACAACCAATGACAACAACTTTCATAAAATAAATCATTTCTTTCTATCATTTATTGGATAAACATAGTATACTGTTCTTCTGCAAGATATTAAATAGTATATTACGGAGGCATTTTATTGATTCCAACTTATCGTTACTTTGTTCAACCACAAATTGATGCAAAAACTAATACAATTGTTAGCTATGAACTATTGATGAAACAGCTAACTTCACAGGGATGGCGTCTGCCTGAATCATTTACATCAATTGACCCTCAAATAATTGCTGATCTTTTAGTAGAGACTACCAAAGTGCTTTCACTTAAGGTACGTCGCTGTTCAGTAAATATCAATCGTGAACAATTAATGACAACTCCAATTGCTGAGGCCATAATTAAAAGTCAAAAACAATTATATCCAACTAAGCTTATTGTTGAATTAACTGAAGAAGATGGTCCACAAAAATACTCGATTGAAGATTTACTACCAAGATTGAAATCATTTGTAAAAAAGGGAATGCAGCTTTCACTCGATGATGTTGGAACCGGTAATAATTACTTCCATGAAATCCAAGAGTTACTACCTCTTGCTTCAGAAATAAAGTTTGCCTTACAAAACTTCAATAAAGAATTTAAAGATCCCAAGATTCAGCAAAAAATCCACTTTTGGCACGCAATCAGTATCGAATATGGATTACGTTTAGTACTTGAAGGAATTGAAGATCACTCTGATAATAAATTAAGCAATGAACTCGGTATAAAACTTAAACAAGGTTACTATTTTAGTAGACCACAATTATTAAATTTACCGCAAGATTCTATTGCCGTATAAACGAGAGTATGAAAATGCACGGATAATTTCCGAGCATTAAAAAAATAATGGGGTTGTGACATAACTCCTTTTCTACTCAAACTTGCAGTGAAAACGCGTGCCAAAACACAATTTTCTCCCTATAAGTCCAAAAAACCGATATTTACTTACGTAAATACCGGCTCTTTGGACTTATAAACGAAAACTGAACGTGTTTTGTCACGCTCTCATTATTTTTTTTAAGCGGAAGAAATTGTGCATTTTCACACGTTTAGCTGCAAATTTGGGTAAAAAAGGAGCCATGTCACAACCCTATTTTTTAATTAGTACAACTTAACTGCACCAGATAAAGCCCTTGCGTTAATCGTGTGAACTGGGTTATCACCAATAAATCCATCTTTAAAATCAAAAGTATCATGATTAAGGATTGCACCTTCTGGTGAACGGACCGTTCCACTTTTAGCCTGTAGATCAAATTTATAGTTATCAGTAAGCATGTTAAGTTTTACAGCCCCACTATGAGAATCAATATTTAAATCTCCAGTAAGTTCACTAATACTTAATGTGACTGCACCTGAATGACTTTCGATCGTACCACTACCGCCTAACTTTTCTCCACGTACCGAACCGCTGTGAGCTTTGATTTCAAACTCATTGCCAAGTACATTTTCGATCCTAATTGCTCCACTATGAGCTAACAGTTGTAATAAATCATCAGCTTTAACATTTTTGATTTTTATTTTGCCAGACTGCGCCTTAACTGAGAAATTATTAACTGAAACATTATTGAAGTATCCATTTCCACTATTGATTGTTGTCTTAATAATGCCCATATTACTAATACCATCAATATAAAGATTACCTGCAACACTTGTGATGCGCATATCTCCTAAAAATGTCTTAGGGATAAGGATCTGAGTTCTAACCTTCAAATGTAAGAACTTAGGAAAACGTCCTTGCTTGATTTTTAGTGTACCCTCATCAACTTTAGTTCGAGCAAAGTAATCTGGATTATTACGAGACATATATTCTCTCAAAATAACCTTGTCACCATTACTTGGAAGAATTTTAACAGTAGCGAATCCATATGAGATATCTAGTCTTTTAATATCAGAAATTTCAAATGACTTTTCATTTACTAGATCAAGCGTCTCAACATAGATCTCTGTATCTACGTTGTGATCAAATGACTCATCGAATTTAGAAAATGTATCATTAACTTTACTTTTATTTTTTTCGAAGTTTATTCCACGGCCATCAATTGTCATATTACCTACTTTGACACCATTTTCATCCGCACGAAATACTTTACCATTGTTAATCGATACTCCAGAACCATCAGCCCTAAATGAATTACCTTTATTGATAAAAACACCTTTTTTATCGATTTTTAGCTTATCACCACCATCAATGGTTATACCGGATTGATTAATATCAATATGATGACCTTCATTGCTATTTTCTTCAGGATCATCTTGCATCACATCATCGATCAAGTCAGTAATATCACCGAATTCATCAAATGCTTTATCTACAGCACTTTCTTCAGACATTCCATCTTTAAATTTATCTTCTGCTGAGGAGATCAAGTCTGATTTCAATTCTGCTGCTAACTCATGAATATCAGATGTTTGGGGGTAATCCTCAAATATTTCGGATAGTTTTTCTTTTACTAAATCTACAATTTTTTCGTTCATATCAATCAATCCTTCCAAGAATCAAATCATCAATTACGTGCTTAGCGAAATTCCATTCTTTTATATTCTCTTTTAAAGTTGCTTTACCTTGCTCAGTTATTTTGTAATATTTACGACGACCGCCTTGACTCTCGTCGCCCCAATAACTTTGTATATCATTATTTTTCTCAAGTCTTCTAAATACCGTATATAATGTTGCTTCGTTTAATTCATATGTCTCATGACTCATTTGTTTAATTGTCTTCGCAATTTCATAACCATAACTGTCATTTTGATTCAAAATATTCAAAACGATAGTCGTTGTATGACCACGAATAATATCTTTAGAAATTATCGGCTTCATATTCAACTTCCTTTCGATAGGTATAATGTATCATCAACTACTGTGTGTGTCAAAGTAATTGAATTAAAAGTATAATAAAAAGAGTTGAGATTCAATACAAATCTCAACTCTTTTTTAATTCCATTGTTAGTCTGACCATGTCTTTTAAGACAAAACCATTGAATGTTAAAAACTCTTCAATAATTTTTTTAGGATAATTTTTAGTGAAAAAATCTTTATCGATCCAAGACATTCTAAATCCTAGCTTTTGATAAAGATGTAATTGTTGATATGAATTACTTCCAGTACCGATCTCTAATGTAGAGTATCCTGCTGTTTTAGCGGCAAAAATCATTTTTTTAAGTATTTGTGTACCTATTCCAAGATTTTGTTGTTCTTTAGCTACAGCGATATTAACTATCTCCAAAGTATGTGGTCTTGTTGGTAATAAGGCCACGATCCCAACTAATTTATCAACATTGAATACTTCGAATACAGTTGAACGTGTAATATATTCATCAACAATCCCCTTATATGGATCAGCGTCCAATAATAATTCGTAATCATCTGCGGTTACTTCTGTAATCTGTTTAAAGGTTAAATCCATTTTTGTCCCCTTTTTAAATTAACTAAATTAATAATTTAAATTTACACCCTTTTTTATAATTTGTAAAAAATCAAATCATCGGTCAAACTATTGTCATTATAGTATCCATGCCATATTTAATATGCTAAAATATTAAGTGTCAAGAAACTTATAAATGAATAAATTCTTTTTAATAACTTGAAGCTTCGAGGTGTTTCTCTCCAAATTATGGAAGAATCCTCGAAGCTTTTTTGAAAGATATTATTCAACTGGAGGACCGTGAATGATTTTAGTCGCCTTATCGGCTGTTATTTTACCAATGATATTGTTAGGAATATTAAATCTCCCTGCTACTAAGGGGATGTCTATCAGTGCCATTGTTGTTATGATCCTAGGAGCTATTTTTTGGAAAATGAATACCAAAATACTCTTGGCATCAATCTTACAAGCAATACACAAGTCACTACCAATTATTTGGATACTCTTTGGTGCATTGATTATGCTCAAGACTTTGGAGCACACTGGAGCCATAACCAGAATTAATATTGGTTTTGAAAAGTTGTCATCAGATATGCGTGTTCAAATTATCTTAATCGCGTATCTATTCGGTGGACTAATTGAAGGAGTATCTGGATTTGGAACTCCTGCCATGGTAACTGCACCTTTGATGATAGCCTTAGGATTTTCGCCAATTGCCTCTGTAACCTTAGCTTTAATTGCCGATTCAACGCCTGCTGCATTCGGAGCCGTTGGTACCCCATTAACTGTTGGATTAAGTAATGTTAGTGAGAGTACGAATTTCTTAAATAGTATTGGTAAGAGCTTAACTTCTATAGACTTATTTGCTGGTTCATTAATGCCAACAATGTTGGTATTTCTACTAATTTTTCTATTTGGTAAATCTGACGAACCAAAAATAAAAGAATGGATCCAATTTATTCCATGGACGTTGTTAATAGGTATATTCTATAGCGTAGCAGCCTTATTAACTGCAATGTTTGTCGGTTATGAATTTGTCTCCATCCTGGCACCATTTGTTACCATAATAGTGGCCATCATTACTATTCGTACCAAGTTCTTAATACCCAAATCAAGTTTTAATGATCCTTGGACAATGAAAGATTCCACTGGCGAAAAAGATGAAAAATCTGATATGTCACTTCTAACAGCCTGGTCACCATATATCTTAGTTGTTCTACTATTACTATTATCTAGAACAATACCAGCCTTAAAATCGTTCATGACTTCATTCTTAAATTTATCATGGACAAACATTCTAGGAATCAAGGGACTCAATTCTGATTGGGAGTTCCTATATTCACCAGGAACAATTCTGACCATTGCTGTGTTATTGGGATTATTGATCCAAGTTAAATCTCTAAAAAGCTTCATCCCTACTTCTATCAACGTTATAAAATCAATGAAAAATACTGCGATAGCTTTGATCGTGACGTTGATCATGGTTCAAGTATTTACTAATTCCAATTTCAATAATGCCAATCTGGTAAGTATGCCAATGTATATCGCAGAATTTGTCTCCAAATACTTCTCTGCTGGATGGATCTTTATCGCACCATTCCTTGGAGCGTTGGGTGCCTTTGTTACTGGTAGTTCAACCGTTTCAACCTTGACATTTGCTCAAATTCAATCAGATATTGCAAGTAATGCCAATATTTCACAACAAATCGTATTGGCTGCTCAGTTAATTGGTGCGGCCGCTGGTAACATGATTTGTGTTCACAACATTGTAGCTGTTAGTTCTCTAGTTGGACTAAGTGGCCAAGAAGGTACCATTTTGAGGAAAACATTGGCGCCTTCACTGTTGTATTGTTTATTAGTTGGTATAATCGGATTTGTATTTATATCTCTATAATTATTATAAGAGCGTGACAAAACGCGCTTAGCTTTCGAGTATAGTTACTAAAAAAGTCCAGTATTTACGTAAGTAAATGCGGGGCTTTTTTTGAACTAGACGGTCACGCGTTTTCATAGCAAAATAGTCAGCGCTTACATAGCTGATACATTAAAGTTTTAACTACAAAAATAATATGTTAGTATAAACGAGCAGATTGTGAATTTTGCGTATCACAAGCTTCACAGTATTCTCCCCATTCAAAAATTGGAAGATATATTTTGGGGCTATTTTTTTTAGGAGGTCATTATTATGGAATTATCAAATATTTTTACAAACTCTAATTTGGGGGGATCATCATGATACTTGTTGCACTATCGGCCGTAATTTTGCCGATGATATTATTAGGTGTATTAAATCTACCTGCTACAAAAGGAATGTCAATCAGTGCTGTAGTAGTTATGATTTTAGGAGTGATTTTTTGGAAGATGCACACTAAGATTTTAATCGCATCGGTTCTTCAGGCAATACATAAATCACTCCCAATTATTTGGATATTATTTGGTGCCTTAGTCATGTTAAAAACATTAGAACATACTGGCGCAATAACTAGAATTAATATTGGCTTCGAAAAACTATCATCCGATATGCGTGTTCAAACCATTCTAATAGCCTATCTATTTGGTGGACTAATTGAAGGTGTGTCTGGATTTGGAACACCAGCCATGGTGACTGCCCCATTGATGATTGCACTGGGCTTTTCACCAATGTCTTCTGTCACACTAGCCTTAGTTGCTGATTCAACACCCGCAGCGTTTGGTGCGGTAGGAACTCCTTTAACTGTTGGACTGAGTAACGTAAATGATTCAACCAACTTTTTAAACAGTGTTGGTCAAAGTCTCACACAAATCGACTTATTTGCTGGTTCACTGATGCCCACAATGTTAATATTCTTACTAGTTTTTTTATTTGGTAAAAATAAAGAGCCCAAAATAAAATATTGGCTAGAATTCTTGCCATGGACACTTTTCTTGGGAATCTGTTATAGTCTCATCGCCCTTTTATCTGCAAAACTTATCGGTTATGAATTTGTATCGATTCTTTCACCATTTACAACCATTATTATCGCAATTATTACTATTAAAATTAAATTATTAATACCGAAATCAAGCTTGTCAGATCCTTGGACAATGAAACAAAAAAATAACACATCAGCTGAAGCCTCTGATATGTCACTATTTAAAGCATGGTCACCATATATTATCGTGGTCATTATGTTATTGCTATCTCGTGTTATCAAACCATTAAAGGCATTTTTAACTACTTTTTTGAATCTGTCATGGAGAAATATTCTAGGAATTAAAAACCTCAACTCTGATTGGGAATTCATGTATTCCCCGGGAACTCTTTTAACAATAGCCGTAATATTGGGGCTATTGA
Source organism: Companilactobacillus allii (assembly GCF_001971585.1). Classification (NCBI taxonomy): domain Bacteria; kingdom Bacillati; phylum Bacillota; class Bacilli; order Lactobacillales; family Lactobacillaceae; genus Companilactobacillus; species Companilactobacillus allii. Next base: position 2,172,868 of record NZ_CP019323.1, read on the forward strand.
TCCAAGTTAAGTCAATAAAAAGTTTTATTCCAACCGGAATAACAGTTATTAAATCAATGAAATCTACTGCACTTGCCTTGATCGTTACATTGATCATGGTTCAACTTTTTACAAACTCCAATTACAATAGCGCTCACTTATTAAGTATGCCTATGTACATTGCTAGTTTTGTCTCAAAATACTTCTCAAAAGGATGGATCTTTGTTGCACCTTTCCTTGGTGCTTTAGGTTCATTTGTCACTGGTAGTGCAACCGTTTCGACTTTAACCTTTGGACAGATCCAATCCGATATTGCTAATAATGCCAATATCTCCAAACAAATTGTTTTGTCTGCTCATTTAATTGGTGCCGCTGCTGGTAACATGATCTGTGTTCACAATATTGTTGCCGTTAGTTCCCTAGTTGGCATGAGTGGAAAAGAAGGAGCCATACTGAGAAAGACATTGACTCCATCTTTACTATATTGCCTATTAGTTGGTATTGTTGGCTTCGTATTTATTTCAATTCTTTGATCATTTGTTCTTCAGATAGAGAACGATTAATACGTTCAATCATAGTTGGTCCGTTATAAATGAAACCTGTATAGACCTCAACTAAGCTTGCCCCAGACTTTAGAGCAGTTTTCGCATCTTCTGGTGTAAACACACCACCCGAATAAATAATTGGCATATGAGGGAATTGTTCATGAACTAATTTTGTCATAGCAATTGAAGTTTCAAATAACGGCTTACCACTAAGACCACCATTTTCTTTTTTATCAATTGAAACAAGATTATCTCGTTTCATACCACTTGTATTAGTTAAAATAACTCCATCTAATAAATTCTCTACCGAATGTAGTGTAGCTATTAACTCATTAGTATCAATATCATTACCAAACTTACAAAATACTGGCTCATCAATATTCAGTTCTTTAATACCAGTTAATATTTGTGTTAAAAGTTCAACATGTTGCAGTGTTGCAACTCCTTTTTGATTAGGACAACTAATATTCAAAGCAATATAATCGGCTTGATCATGGATTTCTTTTACACTTTCAATCATTTCAAGAACTTTTCCAGTATCATTCAATCCATGACTAGGTGCAATACTTAGGCCAATCTTCACATCATTAGCTGGTTGATTTTTTAATCTATCTTTTGTGATTTTTATTCCATCATTATTTAAACCCATTCGATTAATAATAGCCTTATCTTCAGGAAGACGAAAAACTCGCTTCTTCTTATTCCCAGCTTGAGCTTTTTTAGTGACACTACCCACTTCGACGAACCCGGCTCCAAGTGCTCCAAGGCTATTGTAGAATTCAGCTTTTTTATCAAATCCAGCTGCAATTCCAATTGGTGAATCAAAAGTTAAGTTCTTAATTGTAACGCTTAAGTTAGGACGTTTCTTAGTATAAAACATTTTACGTAAAATTTTGGGATTCTTATTGAATATTTTTAATCCATTGGCTACCAGATGATGGTCCTTTTCTGGATCAATTGAAAAAATAAGCGGTCTTGCAAGTTTATATAAGTCCATTATTATTTGCCCCAACTTTCTGGTTCTTTATACCACTGTCTTAATAATTCCATGTCACTTTCTTCAACGTAATCTTGTTTTTGAGCAACTTCTATCATGGTTGGATAATCTGTGAGTGTTACTAATTTTGTTTTAGCATCATCGAAATTCTTTGTACTTTCAGGTAAATTATAAGAAAATATTGCGGCTGTACCAATGACTTCTGCTCCAGCTTGTCTAACTGCTTCAACAGCTTTCAAAATACTACCACCAGTTGAAATCAAGTCATCAATTAACACGACTTTGTCACCTTTTTGACAGCGCCCTTCAATTTGACCTTTTTTACCATGATCTTTAGGTTGAGAACGAACATAATTTAGAGGTAGATTCAAAATATTAGAAACACCAGTGGCATGAGGAATTCCTGCGGTCGCTACACCACCTATAACCTCAACATCTGGATAAACTTCTTTTATCAAATCAGATAGATCTTCAGCTATTTTTTGACGAAAATCTGGATATGCAATTGTTAATCTATTGTCTGTATATATTGGTGCATTGATTCCACTTGCCCAGACGAACGGTTTCTTAGGACTAAGTGTTACTGCCTTTATACTCAACAACTCACTTGCAATATTATTTGATACTTTAGTTTTATCCATTATTTATTCCACTCCTTAGAAATATTTTGATATGCAATAAATCCATTACTTGCTTGTGTAATTGGACGTCCGACCACGATTCCATCACTACCCAAAACTCTCGCCTTGGCCGGTGTTGCAACACGCTTTTGATCTCCTACTTGAGCAGATTTCGGTCTGATACCTGGAGTAATACATAGAAAATCCTTACTAGTTGCTTCTTTTATTAATGGAACCTCTAGAGCTGATGAAATAACTCCATCAGCACCATTATTAAAGGCCAATTTTGCTAAATGTGTAACATAATCTTGTGATTTTAACGGAACTTGTAATTCATTTGCCAGTTCAACTTGTCCAAGTGATGTCAATTGTGTAACTGCTAGTAACTTTGTGCCTGATCCATCAAGGCCACTTTTTGCGGCAGCAATCATTTCAGCACCACCACTGGCATGAACCGTCAACATTTGTACATCCCACTTAGAAATCATCTCACAAGTCCTACGAACGGTATTGGGTATGTCATGAAGTTTCAAATCCAAAAATATATTGTATCCACGATTTCTCAAGCTTCTAACAAAGGGATAACCAAATTGACAAAACATTTCCAAGCCAATCTTGACAAATAACTCATCATTCTTGGGAAATTGACTTAAGAATTCAATACATTCAAAATCATCAGCAAAATCTAACGCAACTATAACAGGTTTTTTCATTACTACTCACTGCCTCCAAATTGTTCTTAATATATCTTTTCTCCATTTACATATGTCTGTTTAATTCGACCAGAAACTTTCCAATCTGCACCCGTAAATGGTGTATTTAATCCTTTAGATAGGAAGTCACTCTTATTGAAAAAATACTCATCATTTAAATCTATAATTGAAAGATCTGCAGTTTTTCCAATCTCAATTGTTCCTGCGTTCAAATTAAATATCTTTGCTGGTCTAGTAGACATAAGACTTATTAATCTCTCTACATTCATCAAGCCACTTTGCACAAATAACGTGTACATCAAAGGAAATGAAGTCTCTATTCCTGTGATTCCAAAAGCACTTTTTAAGAATCCCTTGTTCTTCTCATCCTTTGCATGCGGTGCATGATCAGTAGCAATCATATCAATCGTTCCATCCAGCACACCGGCAATTAACGCTTCACGATCGGTTTCTGATCTAAGTGGTGGATTCATCTTGAAATTAGCATCATCAGTTAATATATCTTCATCACTCAACAACAAATGATGTGGTGTAACTTCACAACTAACATTTATCCCGGCATCTTTAGCAATCCTTATTAATTCGACACTATCTTTTGTTGAAATATGGCAAACGTGATAATGTACGCCAGTTTCTTTGGCTAATAACAAATCTCTAGCAAGTTGTGATGTTTCAGCAACTCGTTGTATTGCTGGTAAACCCAGTCTTGTAGCTGTTTTACCACTATTTATTACACCTTTATTGAATAAATTTTGATCTTCAACGTGTGCTGCTAGATGGCTATTTAATTGGGATATTCTTTCCATAGCATCAAACATGGTTTTGGCATTTGCTATACCATGGCCATCATTTGAAAATGCGAATGCTCCGGCATTAGAAAGTTTTTCGATTGGACTCAATTGGTCCGATATTTCATCCAAGGTCACTGGTGCATATTGAACGATTTTAACTTTTGACCGTTCATTTAATTTAACTTGATGTTCAAACTTTTCAACATTGTCCGGTACTGGTATAACATTTGGCATTGCTCCAACAGTGGTAAATCCACCATGTGCCGCTGCCTCACTACCAGTTTTGATTGTTTCTTTATGAACTTGTCCAGGTTCTCTAAAATGAACATGAACATCGACTAACCCCGGAGTGACAAGGTTGTTCTTTGCATCAATTACTTCAGTTATTTTGTTATCAATTTGTGAAGTGATTTTTTTTAATTTTCCATTTTCAATTACGAGATTTTTTTTAATTAACTTATTATCGTAAAGCAGATTGGCGTTTTTTATTAATTTTATTGTCAACGTTATCTCCTTGCAATACAGCTTCGATCATAGCCATTCTTACAAATACTCCATTTTGCATTTGTTGGAAAATATAAGATTTATTGCATTCAACAACATCACTGGCAATTTCTACACCGCGATTAATTGGGGCTGGATGCATGATCATGGCATCTGATTTCATCATATTAACTCGACGCATATCTAATCCGTATTTATTGAAATAATCTTCTTTTGAGAATTCTTCATTTTCCTCAGCGCTTAATCTTTCATGTTGAACTCTGAGTAACATTACGACGTCCATTTCCTGACAAAGTTCATCAACACTCATATGCGAACCAATTGGCTTGAACTCATCTGTGTACCATGAATCTAAACCACCGAAACTTACATCTGCACCAAGTCTAGTCAATATTTCAGCATTAGAATGTGCAACACGTGAATGACTTAGATCACCAATGATTCCAACTTTTAATCCTTCAAAATGTCCAAAATGCTCATAAATTGTCATTAAATCTAGTAGTGATTGTGAGGGATGTTGACCTGTTCCATCACCACCGTTGATAATGTGGATTTTCATATTATCATTGATAAGTTTCTCGTAATACTTATCTTGTGGATGCCTGATGACTGCAACACTGGCACCAATACTTTCAACCGTTTTAACTGTATCGTATAAACTTTCACCCTTTGTTACTGATGAAGTAGATGCATCAAACATGATCTCCTTCATACCTAACTTCATTTCAGCAACTTGGAAACTTGATTTTGTTCTAGTACTATTTTCAAAAAACAAATTAATCGCAAATTTGTCTAATCCAATATCTGATTCCTTCCCAGCTTTAAAATCAATTGCTGTTTCCATAAGGTCGTAGACCTCATTGTTTGTTAATTGTGACATTGAAAGTATATTTTTCATTGTTTTCCTCCAAATTAAAAGGGACACTGTCAGATTCAGTGTCCCAATGGAGTTAAATATATTACGCCTTTGGGATCTCACTGGATCCGATTAAAAGTCATCTTTTATTTTTAAGTTACCCGAAAACCATGTATAACCTTGCAGGCCTCTCTGGACTTGTTTAAAAGTTTTCGTTGGAAATACTATATGTTAATTACTACTAATCGTCAAGTTGAAAATTATTTTTACAACATAAAAAGAGACAATCTAAGTTATCATATCAACCTAACTTGTCTCTTTATTTTATTTTAAATAACCAAATCATAAGATTAGTCTTAAACTTTTATAAATTTTCTCAAATGCTTAGCTGTATATGAATCATAACAATTTAATAAATCTGTTACATAACCTGAAAATACAATATTGCCACCGTAGCGTCCACCATGTGGTCCCATATCAATAATCCAATCAGCTTGAGAAATTATTTTTAAATTATGTTCCAAAATAATAAGTGTCTTATTTGCTAACAACAACTTGTTAAATAATTCTAGTAAGTTAGCAATATCTGCTTCATGTAAACCAGTACTTGGTTCATCCAAAATAAGAACATCATTATCCATTGAATTTAATAAGCTTTTTGCTATTTTTAACCTTTGTAGTTCACCACCAGACAATGTATCAAGCCGTTGTCCCAAATTCAAATAATCCAACTTTGCATCGATCAAGAACTGTATTTTCTTGGCAATTACTCCATCAAATAAATCCAAAGCTTCTGATGCAGTTAACTGCAAAACATCGTAAATACTACGACCATTGAGCCTAATCTCTAATGCTTCACTATTATATTGCTTACCTTTGCACAATTCACACTTTTGTTTAACATCCCCCATGTATGCCAAATCAAACTTAATATAACCTTTACCGTGGCATTCTGGACATGCACCTTGTCCATTGAAACTAAATAGCGAAACATTCTCATGTGATTTCTTCGCAAAAAGTTTTCTAATATCATCAAAAACACCTAAGTAAGTTAGGATATTAGACCGACTACTACCTTTTATTTGGCTTTGATCAAAGACAATTGAATCAGGATACTTCCCCACGAATAACCTTCTAATAAGTGTACTCTTACCTGAACCTGCCACACCTGTTACCACAGTCATTGCATTTTTAGGAATCTTCACAGATGCATATTTTACATTAAATAGACTAACATCACTTAATTGATAGTATTTCTTAAAGTTCTTGCGTTGAGTATTAATTTGGTGTTTTTCAGACAAACTCTTTCCAGTAATAGTATTTGATTTCAACAATTCTTGATAAGTACCACTAAAAGTTATTCTTCCACCATTTTTACCTGATGATTCACCCATTTCAACCACATTATCGGCAATCTTGATAATATCTGGATCGTGGTCTACTAGTAATACTGTATTACCCTTGTCTCGTAACATTTTAAATATCTTATTTATACCTATCAAATCTTCGGGATGTAGTCCAACACTTGGTTCATCAAATATATATAATACGTCTGACAATGCACTATTCAGATGCTTGGTCATCTTGATTCGCTGTGATTCTCCACCGGATAATGAATTCGTTGATCTAGATAATGTCAGGTAGTTCAAACCAACCATATTGAGACTTTGGAGTCTATTCAAAATATTTTTTAAAATCAGTGAAGTACTAGCATTACGTTTTATATGATTCAAAAAGTCAATCAACTCATCAATGGGCATTTCAACACAATCAGCAATTGACTTATTATCTATCATTGCGGATCTAATCCTTTTATTAACACGTGTCCCCAAACATTCAGGACAAATATCAATATCCATAACCGATTTTAATTTATCTGTATATTTATTCTTTGCTTTTTCAATAATAGACTTTTGAATTCTTTCAATCACACCAACATATAAAGCGGTTTTGGGCCATTTATCTGTCGGATTTAGTGGCTTACTTCCTTTATCGTACAGTAATAGTTTCAATTCCTCTGGCGTATAGTCTTCAATCTTTTTATCATTATCAAAATTACCTGATTCAGTATAACGTAACCATCTGAATCCGCCCGGTTGAAACGTTGGAAAATTGATAGCACCATCATTCAATGACTTATCAAAATCAATTAATTTATCAATTTTTATATGATTGACTTCACCAATCCCCTGACACACTTCACACATCCCATCAGGATTATTGAATGAATAAATCATGGAGTAACCAATAAACGGTTTAGCGAGTCGAGAATATAACAATCGTAATCCAGTATATATTTCTGTGGCAGTTCCAACTGTAGATCGAATATTTCCACCGATCTTTTTCTGATCGACAATAATTGAAACCGGTAAATTTGATATTTGATCTACTTTTGGTACTTCATACGTTGGCAACATTCTTTGGATAAATGATGAATATGTTTCATTCAAAAGTCGCTGGGATTCAGCAGCAATCGTATCAAACACCAAAGATGACTTACCAGATCCTGATAATCCAGTAAAAATAGTAATTTTATTTTTCGGTATTCTAATTGAAACGTTTTTCAAATTATTACTTCTGGCACCTTTTACTTCAATAAACTTATCCATTTATTCACCCTCCCAAACATGGTTCCCTGATCAAGATTATAAGTATAATACACTCTAAAACTTCCAGCAAGGTACAAAAATATCCACGATCACTAGGCTTCACGCCTAATAATTGTGGATACTTTAAGTGATTAATTTGCCCAATAATTAATTATTGGATTTAAGAATCGAAGTATGGAAAAAGAGATTATGCTTAGTCTTTTGTGAATCCTTCATGTAGCTCTTACCGAATACAAATGCGAAGATAACCGTCAACAATGGATTGATCCAAACGTAAAAGGCAAATGGTATAAAGGCAAATGGACTAACTCCAAGAATACCAGAAATAAATATACCACTGACACCCCAAGGAACTAACGCATTAATATCAGCACCACCACTAGCCAGAACACGTGATAGATATTGAGGTTTTATTCCAAGCTTTTCAAAGTTACCACGGAAAGTAGTTCCAGGTAGAATAATAGAAATATATTGTTCACCAACTAAGAAGTTAACTCCAATAGCACTGATCATAGATGCACTGACCAATTTACCTGGTGTATTGACCTTGTCACTCAATTTACCGATCAGGTTATCAACGACACCTAATTTTAGTAACACGCCACCAAGCGTCAATGCGACCAATATCAAAGAGATACTGTCCAACATACTAGAAACGCCACCACCACTAACAATAGTATTGATTTGCTTATCAGATGAATTCAGTTTGAAACCTTGCATTATAACTGTACTTATTGTTTTAAACGATGTGTGATTAATGAACATATCCATTATGATGGCTGCTAAAGATCCACTCAAAAGAGTAGGAATAGCTGGAACTTGCATAATTGCACAACCGATCAAAATAATGATTGGTATTAACATCAATGGTGATATGAAGAAGTTGGATTGTAATGCATTAATAATATGATGAACAGAACTCATATCAACTTGACTTCTATTGTGACCGATAAACAAGAAGATAACAGCAGTTATTGTTGCAGAAATCAATGCCGTGTGGGAAATAGTTCTAATGTGACTGAACACATTTTTAACACCAGCAATACCAGTAGATAGATTAGTTGTTCCAGATAATGGCGACATGTTGTTACCAAACAATGATCCTGAGACAATTGAACCTGCTGTAAGAACAGCGTCTATTCCCATGACTTGACCAATTCCCATAAAGATAATTCCTAAAGTAGAAATTGTTGTAAAGGAACTTCCAACAATGACTCCAACTAAACAGCAACTAATGAAAACTGTAAGTAGGAAGAACTTAGGATTAAGTATTTCCAATCCATAAACCATAATCGTTGGAATAACTCCTGAGATCAACCATGATGAAACCAAAACACCAATCATAACAAAAATTATCATTGGAATAATACCTGGTTTTACTCCATCTACAATTCCATCTTGTAATTCTGACCAACTGAAACCACGAAATTTACCATAAAAAAGTAATAATGTGAATGTTAATAATATTGGAACCTGTGGTGTCATATTAAATCCAATCATCATTGTTCCTAATATTCCAAACATGACTATCATTACAATTAAACTTTCAAGTGTTGTTAACTTCTTCTCTTTTTTCATACTCATTCATCGCCCTAATTAAAATTTTTATTTAATTTCGGCTAAGAAGTACTTTTTCTTACCACGACGAATAACAATATACTTGCCATCAAACGAATCCTTAGGATTTATTAATTCTGTTGTATCAGTTAACTTCTCCCCATTAATTCTAATAGCACCATTTTGTATATCTTCACGAGCTTGACGTTTTGACTTATCAACATTTGTAGCAATTAAAAGATCTACTAAATTGATTTCATCCGATGATATTTCTTCACTTGGTACGCCATGGAAAGCTTGTGTTACTTCATCTGTAGTAAGAGCCTGAATTTCACCTGAGAATAGTACTTCAGTAATTTTTTCTGCTGTTTTAAGTGCACTTTCTCCATGAACAAACTTAGTAACTTCTTGTGCCAAAGTCCTTTGTGCAACACGTTTTTCAGGTGCTGTTTTTACTTCTTGTGCCAATGCTGCTATTTCTTCTTGATTTAAGAAAGTAAATTTCTTAAGAAGATTTATTACATCTTTATCATCTTGATTGAACCAGAATTGATAGAATTCATATGGTGATGTCTTTTTAGCATCAAGCCATACAGCTCCACCAGCAGTCTTACCGAATTTAGTTCCATCAGCCTTCAATAACAATGGAATCGTCAATGCATAAACTTCAGCACTTTGACCTTCAGCTTTATGAATAAGATCCAAACCAGCTGTAAGATTACCCCATTGATCTCCACCACCGATTTGTAATTGGATATCATGGTCTCGATATAATGTTAGAAAATCCAATGATTGTAAAATTTGATAGGTAAACTCTGTAAACGAAATGCCAGCTTCCAAACGACTTGAGATGATTTCTTTACCCAACATTGTGTTAACGTTGAATAATTTTCCATAATCTCTAAGAAAGTCTAAAATACCAATTGGTTCTGTCCAATCATAGTTATTAACCATTGTGAAATCTTTAAAAATACTTTTTGCTTGATTACTTAAGGCCTCAACATTGTGATTTACTTGATCCATAGTTTGCATTGGACGTTCAGCCTTTTTACCACTTGGATCACCAATAGACCCTGTGGCTCCACCGATAACGATGTAGGGATGATGACCCATATCACCAAAACGCTTCAATGTCATAAATGGAAGCAAGTGACCAATATGCATTGAGTCTCCTGTTGGATCCATCCCACAATAAAGTGAAATGTCTTTCTTGTCGACTAACTTCCTTAAGCCCTCCTCATCGGATTGTTGGTTGATCAAACCACGCCATGAAAGTTCATCAATAATATTCATTTAAATATCCTCCTATTTTTTTGCCCTAATTACTGGAAATAAAAAGAGCGTCTCTGCAATATATGCAGGGACGCTCTTTGCGCGGTACCACCCAAATTCAGATAAATTAATTATCTGCTCTTTACTCCTGTAACGTCGGACACGTTATTTCAACTTGGTATTTCATCAAATTATCCTGCATGACTCGCACCAACCGTCAATTCTCTTAACACCCAGATAAATGATTACTTATTGTGAAGCTGAAATTTACTTTATGAATATGATACTAACAGACGTTAAAAATATTGCAAGTGTTTTTATTAAAAAAAATTTAATTGATGTATAATATTTCTAACATTTATACTTAGGAGATCAACTTATGTTATTAGAAAATTTTGACGCTCATGGATCAGAGATCATTCAGCCAACACAGTTATTTCAACCTTTAAATGATTTTCCAAAAATTATTATTGCAACATTTTTTGGCGATTTATTTAGAAAGTTTGTTTCTGATAATAAATTAGAAAAAATTATAAATCTTGGATCGATCAATGGCAATATGAATGTGTACAGATACCATTTGGACGGTATTGATCTGGGAATAATCATGGCACCGATCGGAGCCCCTTCTTGTGTGGCAAGACTTGAAGAATTAAATGCATTAGGCGCAAAACACTTTATTACCTTTGGGACCTGTGGTGTTTTGGATAGTACAATTGATCGCGGACAAATAGTTATCCCGACCACTGCAATTCGAGACGAAGGTACATCGTATCATTACCAACCAGCCAGTGATGAAATAGCGATTGATTCAGCATCACTAGCAATTTTAAGAAGTACTTTTATTAAAAACAATATTTCTTTTGAAGAAGGCAAAACATGGTCAACAGATGCCTTTTATAGAGAAACTACTCAAAAATTCGTAGAACGTAAAAATGCCGGTTGTAAATTTGTAGATATGGAAACTTCAGCAATATTTGCTTGGAGTAAATTCAGAAAAGTTAGCGCTTACCCTTTCTTTACAACCGCAGATAATTTAGACTCAAGTGAGTGGGAGCGCCGATCTGATTTTGAAATAAATATTCCAACTTCACTGAAAGTTGCGTTTTGCATTGCCAAAGAAATAGTAGAGGGTGAAAGAATTGAGTAAAACTTTATATTTGATGCGTCATGGACAAACACTATTTAACGTTAGAAGAAAAATTCAAGGCTGGTGTGATTCGCCATTGACCGAGACTGGAATTAAACAAGCAAAACTTGCTGGGAAGTACTTCAAAGATAATAATATTAATTTCAATGAAGCATATTGTTCAACTGCTGAACGTGCCAGTGACACATTGGAACTTGTTACAAAATTACCTTATAAACGTTTAAAAGGTTTAAGAGAATTTGGATTTGGAGCATTTGAAAGTGAAAGTGAAGATTTAAATCCCCAATTTGACCCATATAAGCACTATGGTGACTTCTTTGTTCAATATGGTGGAGAAGACAGTACTGCTGGTGAAGAACGCTTCAATAGCACTGTAGACCACATTATGGATAATAGTAAAAATAATGACAATATATTAATCGTTGCTCATGCTGGTGTCATAACAGCCTTTTCTTCCAAATGGTATGATCCTGTAAAATTACACAGTGATGGATTTACAAACTGTAGTATATTGAAGTTCACATACGATTCAGATAAATATCATTTCAAAGAATTAATTAATCCAACGGTGAAATGAAAAAAGCCAGCATTTACTTTACGTAAATGCTGGTTATTTATTTAGTCTCAAAAAACTCATTAGTGCTCTTTTACATGTGAGCTTCGATCCAAGACCAAACTTCATCTTTACCATATTTAGTTTCAGCACTAAATAATTGTAAATCATCGGTTTGATTTATTTGCATTGATTTGTTCACTTGGCTAATTGATTTATTCCATTGATTACGTTTGATCTTATCCATTTTAGTGGCAACAATCAAAGTTGGAATATGATAATAGCTAACATATTGATACATTGAAATATCATCATCACTTGGAGCATGTCTACCATCAACTAATATGACTACCCCCTTTAATACATTCCGTGTAGATAAATACTCTTCAATCATCGTTCCGAATTCTTCACGTTGCTTTTTAGAAACCTTTGCGAATCCATATCCGGGAACATCAACTAAATATAGTTGTTCTTCAATATTATAGAAATTTAACGTCTGGGTCTTACCAGGAGTACTAGACGTTCTCGCAAAGCTTTTTCGATTTATTAGTGTATTTATTAATGAAGACTTTCCAACGTTAGAACGGCCTAATAAGGCTATTTCAGGGTATCCTTCATCTGGATACTGTTTAGAACTTACTGCGCTCAAGTTCATAGATACATTATTTACTTGCATAATTCACCTCAATGTAAGTATTTTATCATAATTAATAGTATAAATAGACCTCTGTCCATAAAAAAAGGTTGCCACTAGGCAACCTCCCCATCTTTAAGAATCAATTCTGGTTTTTTGATTTTACGAACGGCATCCTTTGTTACTTTAATGCGTTCAATATCATCACGTCCAGGAACTTCAAACATTGTATCCAACATTGTCTCTTCAACAATTGAACGCAATCCACGAGCACCAGTATTACGTTCGATTGACATCTTAGCAATCTCTTGTAATGCACCGTCTGTAAATTGTAGTTTCGCACCATCAAGTGACAATAGTTCTTGATATTGCTTAATAAGAGCGTTCTTTGGCTTAGTTAAAATATTAACCAAATCTTCTTCAGTAAGCTTCTCTAGAGCAGTAACTATTGGAATACGACCGATAAATTCTGGAATGATACCAAACTTCATCAAATCTTCAGGAATGATTTGTTGCATTAGACTTTCTTCTTCATCGATTGACTTAGCTTCTGTCTGTTCTGCACCAAATCCAATTGTCTTATCGCCTAAACGGTTCTTAACAATTTGTTCGATTCCATCAAAGGCACCACCAACAATGAATAAGATATTAGTTGTGTCAATTTGAATAAGTTCTTGTTGCGGATGCTTTCTACCACCCTGTGGTGGCACACTAGCGATTGTTCCTTCAAGTATTTTTAACAATGCTTGTTGGACACCCTCACCTGAGACATCACGAGTTATAGATACATTTTCACTCTTTTTAGATATTTTATCGATTTCATCGATATAGACAATACCATGTTCTGCTTTTTCAACATCAAAGTCAGCATTTTGCAATAACTTAAGCAAGATATTCTCAACATCCTCACCAACATAACCAGCCTCAGTTAATGTTGTTGCATCAGCTATAGCAAATGGAACCTTTAAGATACGGGCTAATGTTTGAGCTAAGAATGTTTTACCTGAACCAGTAGGTCCAATTAAAGCAATATTACTCTTTTGAAGCTCAGTATCTCCATCCTTTGAATGTTCCATTTTATTAATTCTCTTGTAGTGATTATAAACAGCAACTGAAAGTGCACGCTTAGCGTCAACTTGTCCAATAACATAATCATCAAGAATTTTTTTAATTTGTAATGGTGTTGGGATATTATCTAGGTCCAATGGAGCGCTATCTTTTAGTTCTTCATCTATAATCTCTTTACATAAATCGATACATTCGTTACAAATGTATACGCCAGGTCCAGCAACGATCTTTTTAACTTGATCTTGTGTCTTTCCACAGAAAGAACAACTGATTGTACCCGTAGTTTCTGTACTATCAAACATATGCATATTCTCCTTCAATAGTTCCGATACTTTGAAAGTCTAGCATTTAAGACGATTCTAGTAAAGTAATTAGTTTAATGAATAAAAAAAGAGGCCTACGGCCTCCACATAAACTTATTTTTCTTCAGCGGAATCAACGATCATTTCAATTGCATTCTTAGCAGCAATATCATGAGCCAACATATCATCTGTCAAAGCTTTTCTAACAGCAGATTCTTCCATGTTGTATTCATCAGCTAATGACTTGATTTCAGACTTGATCTCATCTTCAGAAGGTTTGATGTTTTCTTTAGCAACAATTGCTTCGATAACCAAGTCAGTCTTAACACGTTCTTGTGCATCACTAGCAAATTGTTTCTTCAAATCATCTTCACTTGTACCTGTCATTTGATAGTACAATTTAGGATCGATACCTTGACGTTGCAAATTAGCCATGTATTGGTTCATTTGGTTATCAACTTCTGTATCAATCATTGCTTGAGGAATGTCATCAATCTTAGCATTCTTAACAGCAGCAGAAATTACTTCTTCTTGAATAGCATCTTCAGCAGCTTGTTTCTTTTGATCCTTTAATTCATCATGAATCTTCTTCTTAAGATCATCAAGTGTGTCAACATCTTCGTCAACGTCTTTGGCAAAGTCATCATCTAATTTAGGTAATTCCTTTGTTTTAACTTCATGAATCTTTGTCTTAAAGATTGCATCCTTACCAGCAAGTTCCTTAGCTTGATAGTCTTCTGGGAATGTAACTTTTACATCAACATCCTCATCAGCACTATGACCAACTAAAGCTTCTTCGAATCCAGGAATGAATGAGTTTGAACCCAATTCTAGTGAGTAGTTTTGTGCACTACCACCATCGAATTCTTCACCATCAACTGTACCGACATAGTCAATAACAACTGTGTCGCCATTTTCAGCTTTACCATCTTTAAGAATCAATTCAGCTTGTTGCTTTTGTAATTCTTCAAGACGAGCATCAACATCAGTCTTCATAACATTTCTTTTTTGCTTCTTAACTTCTAGACCTTTGTAATCGCCAAGTTCAACTTCTGGTTTAACAGTGATTGTTGCACTGATAGCCCATGGTTGATCTTTATCCATTGAATCAACACTGATTTCTGGTTGATCAACTGGTTCTACTTTAGTCTCATCGACAGCTTTTTGATATGCATCTGGTAAAACGCTATTCAAAGCATCTTCATAAAGTGCTTCTTCACCGTACATACGGTTAAAAATTTGACGAGGAACGCGACCCTTTCTGAATCCAGGAACGTTCAAGCTCTTCTTTACACGATTAAAGGCAGTATCTAAGCCCTTCTTAATTGTGTCTTGGTCAATTTCAAATTTTAATTCACCAGTATTATTTTCTTTTTTTGTAAATTTAGCCTTAGCAGACATTTTATCCCTCCGGTATATTTCACGATCTCATACTTTGTAATATTACCCTAAAATGGCAACATTGTAAATATTTCACGTTAATTCTAAGTCTTTTTAGACAACTCCATAGTATTATAGAATACTTTGACCCATTTTGTACAAAAATTATACAAAAAAAAGAGCTGAGAATTGTCTCAACTCTTTTTTAACAGTCTCAAAGAGATTAGTCTAAGATATCTGTAACAACACCAGCACCAACAGTACGTCCACCTTCACGAACAGTGAAACGTGTACCACTTTCAATGGCAACTGGAGCAATCAAGTCAACTTCAAAAGTCACTTGGTCACCAGGCATAACCATTTCAACGCCATCTGGTAATTCGATAACACCAGTAACGTCAGTAGTATGGAAGTAGAATTGAGGACGGTAGTTTGAGAAGAATGGAGTATGACGTCCACCTTCTTCTTTAGACATGATATAAACTTCACCCTTGAATTTTGTGTGAGTTTGAATTGAACCTGGCTTAGCAAGAACTTGTCCACGTTCAACTTGATCACGGTTAATACCACGAAGAAGAACACCAACGTTATCTCCGGCTTCACCAAGATCCAATGTCTTACGGAACATTTCTAGTCCAGTAACAGTTGATTTTTCAGCTTCTTCTTTCAAACCAACAATTTCAACTTCATCACCGACTTTAACTTCACCACGGTCGATACGACCAGAAGCAACAGTACCACGTCCAGTGATTGTAAATACGTCTTCAACAGGCATCATAAATGGCTTGTCTGTTTCACGTACAGGAGTTGGGATATATTCATCAACGACATCAAGTAGTTCTTCAACATGCTTGATTTCCTCAGGATCGCCTTCAAGAGCCTTCAAAGCTGATCCACGGACAACAGGAGTGTCATCACCAGGATAATCGTATTCTGAAAGTAATTCACGAACTTCCATCTCAACAAGGTCAACAAGTTCGTCATCATCAACAAGATCAGTCTTGTTTAAGAATACAACGATGTATTCAACACCAACTTGGCGAGCCAATAAGATGTGTTCACGTGTTTGTGGCATAGGACCATCAGTAGCAGCAACAACAAGGATGGCACCATCCATTTGTGCAGCACCGGTGATCATATTTTTAACGTAATCAGCATGTCCTGGAGCATCAATATGTGCATAGTGACGCTTTTCAGTTTCATACTCAACGTGAGCTGTGTTGATAGTAATCCCACGTTCTTTTTCTTCTGGGGCCTTATCAATATCAGCATAATCCTCAGCCTTAGCTAAACCTTTATCAGCTAAAACCTTTGTGATTGCTGCTGTAAGTGTAGTCTTACCGTGGTCAACGTGACCAATTGTCCCAATATTTACATGGGGCTTAGTTCTCTCATAATGTTCTTTTTCTGCCATTACAAAGAATCCTCCTAAAATTTCATTTCATAAGATTTATCCAAAGAAAATGTTCTTTAGATGGCTCTTTACTGAAAAATTATACTACTTTCAGAGGCGAAAGCAAAGTAATTCAGTATAACTCGCCTACTAAAAATATACTCTTTGGATTATACGGGGCGCAGTTAAAATTGTAAATACTATTCTTGAAAAAAGTTTACATAATTTCACTGTTGAAAGGTATTAATCAAAGAATCAAACCTTTTTATCCATTTTTTCACTTTTGGAAGCTCCGGACTGTCTCCTACTTGAGACTCATCTAGTAAACCATACCTCAAAAGGAATACTTTTGTCCAGAGTGCAGGTGTTTTTATAATATTTTCTCCAAAAGGATACACCATTGCTGCATATAACGATAGTTCACTGCGCATATTTTCAAGCTGAACTTCATTTTCACTATTTATCAGAATCTTTTCCAATTCGTCACACATTTCTAAATAAACATTTGTTGATAAAATTGGTTTTAATTTTGATGGATTAAATTTGTTGTTATCACCATAAAAAGAAATATCCATATCCTTATCAATACCCAATTTAAAAAGATTTTCAACAGTTTCACTTTTCAATAGTGGATGTAGTAGTGGATTATTCAACAAAGTCTGGGCGGCTTTTAAATAATTCTTATTATCAAACTCTCTTAAACTACGCAGTAATTGAATCTGATCAATCACTGGTTGAGTAACAATTGAATTCAATGAGGCCTCTATTTTATTCATACGAGGTTTAAAAGAACGATTATGCCTATTTTCAGATAATTGTACTCTGTTACCAAACTCATCAATAAATGCCTTTTTAATAGTTGAAAGCGGATTCGTTGCATAAAAATAAAGCATCTGGTTAGCCAATAAATAATCATTATTTTCAATAACAATATCAGTCGCCAAATTTGCAGCATCAGGATCACTCAAATAATAATTGAAATAATCCAAAATGACTGCCTCAGCTTCATCTGCTCGCTTAGAATTCAACAACGAAGAAGCAAGCCCTTGATTGATTTCAAAAGATTGCTCTATCCCATATGCTTGAGAATATAAATCAGTGGCATCATCCCAATTTCCCTTATCACAGGCCTCATCTGCCTGATCCAAAATACGTTTCAAATTATCTGAGTCGTCCATAAAGTACCTCTTTATAATAATAGATCGACCGAAGTCGACCTAATTTTTGGATTTTCTATGCCTATTTTGGTTAACTTCCATAATTACGGGCAATATAACTGGATGACGGTTAGTTTGTTCATACAAGAAATGGTTCAACTTATCACGAACACCTTGTTTCAAATCTGACCAATCAAAGTCCTTACTATTTTGAAGATAATCAACGATTGTATCAACAATAATATCTGAGCTTTCGCTTAATAGATCACGACTAGCACGCATGTAAACAAATCCACGTGCCGTTATTTTAGGCTTAGCAACGACTTTTTTCTTTTTACGATCAATCGTAGCTACTGCGATGAAAACACCATCTTCGGCCAATAATTCACGATCACGCAATACAATACTACCAATATCACCTACACCAATACCATCAATCATTGTATCTCCGGCGTCTACACCTTTACCTTGATAAAATTGTCCGTTTTCATAATTCAAAACGTCACCTTTTTTAGTAAGGAAAATGTTTTGGTAAGGAATACCTGTTTCATGTGCGATTTTTGCATGTGCATCTAATAGTCTATATTCGCCTTGAATAGGCACAACGTTTTCTGGAGTTAATAAATTAATCATCAACTGTAAATCGGATTTGTTAGCATGTCCTGAAGAATGCTTCTCATCCCCTAATGATTTAACCTCTGCACCAGTACGATAAATAGCATCACGTGTTTTAGCAAATGTTGTATCCATAGCGTGTGAAGGAGTTGTAGCAATAAATACTAGATCTCCTTCTACAATTTGGAACTTAGTCTTAGCGGCTGGATTAGCCATTTTTTGCAATAGCTTAATTGGCTCACCCATTCGTCCAGTTTCAATCACAACCAATTTATTTTGATCAATATCTTTTAATTCTTGTGTATTAACAAGTAAATTTTCATTAGGAATTTTTAAATAGCCCAATTTCATAGCCGTTTTAAGAATCTTTTCTGCATCAGTTCCTGATAAATAAACACGATGATCAGTCTTATCAGCGGCATCCATTACTTGTTGCATTCTTTGGATATTTGAAGCCACTTGAGCAACAATTATACGTCCATTATGATAACTGAAAGTATCCAAAATATACTCATAAATATCACGTTCACTTGAATTTTCATAGGGTGATTCAGCGTTTGCAGAGTCACTTAACAATGCAAGAACCTTCTCGTCACCTATCTTAGCGATTCGAGCGTAATCAGTCTTGTAGGTTGGAACAGCAGCTTGATCAAACTTGAAATCACCAGTGTAAACAATCTGTCCTTCAGTAGTCTTAACGACGATACCTAAAGATCCTGGGATTGAGTGCGTAGTTTTAAAGAAAGATACTGTTGCTTCATCAAAGTCAATGGCTGTACTTTCGTCAATAACATGGAAATTATCAAATTTTTTGCTTCTTTTATCATTAAAACAAACAATTTTTGCTAATTCGATAGTCATTTCAGATCCAAATACTGGAATATCATAGTCACCTATTAAATATGGCAATGCTCCTATTGCGTCAGCATGTCCGTGTGATAAGAAAATTCCAACGACTTTATCGATATTTTGCTTGATGTAAGTCATATCAGGTACAACTACATCTATCCCATATAAGTCATTATCAGGATACTGTAGTCCAATATCCAAAATATAAATCTCATCATTCACTTCAACAGCATACATATTTTTGCCGTTTTCACGTACTCCACTTAAAAGTACAATCTTAATCTTTTTGCTCATCTTTTCATCTCTCATTTCATATAAATAGCATAGATCATAATATCTGAATGTGTTTTTTTAAGTCTTAAATCAACTTAAGACTACTCGAGCTATACCTATGGTTTATTCTATCACACCAGTATGCAATAATGAAATTATGTAAAAAAAATAGGAGGTCCCATAAAGGAACTTCCTATCTAATTATTATTAAC